>JBDUCV010000032.1:0-26695 GCA_040003255.1 Actinomycetota bacterium | reverse complement strand
GCCTGCTCCGCAACGCCAGCCCCGACTCGCTGCCATCGGCGCGAAGGTCGAGCAGCTGTCACTGTTCGACCTGTCCGCGATCCGACGGTGAGCGACGCCGCGTTCGTCACTACCGCTGCCGCGAGTTGGGCAAGCGGTCGGGCAGTTTTCGCGATCGTCGGCCCATCCGAGAACGAACTGCTCGGCGCGATGGGGTTTGTCGGGCCGGCCGAAGACGGCACCGCCGAGATCGGCTACTGGGTCAGCCCGTGGGCACGGGGGCGGGGCGTGGCGCGCACAGCCACCCGGCTCATCTGCCGGTGGGCCTTCGTCGAACTGGGCCTGTTCCGCATCGAGTGGCAGACATTCGTGGGCAACGAGACCTCGCGCCGGGTCGCCGAGAGTTGCGGCTTCCGGTACGAGGGCGTCCTGCGTGGCCGCTCCTCACAACGCGGTGAGCGGCGCGACCATTGGGTTGCCGGCCTGCTGCGCACCGATCCGGCTGCGATCGACTTGTGCGCACCGTCGACCCGGCTCTGACTGCGCCGCGCGTGAAGTCGACCGCGATCTGGACTAGATGCGCGCCGGCAATGCCAGGTTCGCCCACACCTCGCGGGTAGCCGTCGATCGGTTGAAGGTGATGAAGTGAACGCCCGGGACACCCTCGTCTAACAGCCGGGAAGCCAGCAGCGACGCCTGTTCGATGCCCAGCGCGCGCACTGCGGCCGGGTCGTCAGCGATCGCCTCGAACTTTGCTGCCAGCGCCGGCGGGAAAGGCGCTCCCGACAACTGCTCGGATCGTTCGATCGTCCGAAACGTTGTCACCGGCATCAGCCCAGCGATGATCGGGACGTCACATCCGGCAGCGAAAACCCGGTCGCGCAGCCGCAGGTAATCCTCAGCGTCAAAAAACATCTGGGTGATCGCATAGTCGGCGCCGGCCCGGCATTTCTCGACGAACCGCGCGGTGTCGGCGTCGAGGTCGGCTGAGCGCGGATGCTTGTACGGGAAGGCCGCGACCCCGACGCAGAAGTCGCCGTGCGCACGCAACAAGGCGACCAGGTCGCTCGCATAGGACAGGCCCTCAGCGTGGGCTACCCAGTCCCCCATCGGGTCGCCGGGCGGATCGCCCCGCAACGCGAGCATGTTGACGATGCCGGCGGCGGCGAGCCGTCCGACGATCGAGCGCAGCTCGGGCAGCGAGTGATTAACGGCGGTCAGGTGCGCGACCGGCAGCAGGGTCGTGTCTGACGCAATGTGCTCGGTGATCTCGATCGTCCGGTCGCGAGTCGAGCCACCTGCCCCATAGGTCACCGACACGAACGAAGGGCGCAGCGGTTCGAGTTCGCGGATCGTCTGCCAGAGCCTGCGCTCATCTTCGGCCGTCTTGGGCGGCATGAACTCGAAAGAGAACGTGGGCCGCCCTGTCGATAGGACGTCCCGGACCGATCGCACCATCCGTTCAGCGTAATGTCGCGAAGATGATCGACTCCCTCGCCTTCCTGGCCGGGCGAGTCGAAGCGGCGCTGGCGCAGTTCCTGAAGGAGCGCTCAGCCGCGCTCGCCGAGATCGGAAGCGATCTCGATCCGATGGCCGAAGCGGCGTGTCGTTTCATCCTGGACGGCGGCAAACGGCTGCGACCGATGTTCGCGTACTGGGCGTGGCGCGCCTGCGCGCCCGCCGCCGACGACGACGCCTCAATTCTCTGGGCCGCGTCGAGTCTCGAGCTGCTGCATGGCTGTGCGCTCGTCCACGACGACGTCATGGACGATTCGGCGACTCGCCGGGGACAGCCCTCGGCGCATGCGGCATTCGCGGGGATGCACGCGGAAAACGGCTATCGCGGCGACCCACGCGTATTCGGTACCGCCGCGGCGATCCTACTCGGTGACCTGTTGCTCAGCTGGTCGGACAGTATGTTCGCCGCTGCCGGCTTCGACCCCCATGCGGCCCGCCGCACCAGGCAGGTGTACGACGAGATGCGCCAGCTCGTCATGGCCGGTCAATATCTGGACGTCCTCGTGCAGGCTCGGGGCAACTTCGACGTCGGCGACGCGCTCCGGGTGATCACCTACAAGACCAGCAAGTACACGGTCGAGGGACCGTTGTTGCTCGGTGCCGCGGCCGCCGATGCGTCCGCCGAGCTCACCGCCGCGCTCAGTGCTTGCGGGCTCTCGCTCGGCGAGGCATTCCAGCTGCGCGACGACGTGCTCGGCGTCTACGGCGATTCATCCCGTACCGGCAAGCCGGCAGGCGACGACTTGCGCGAGGGCAAGCGAACCGTGCTCATGGCCCTCGCCATGCAGCACGCCGATCCGGCCCAGGCTGCCACTCTGCGCGGCGAACTCGGCAACGACGACCTAGACCAAAACCGCATTGACGCGGTGCGCCAGATCATTGTCGACACCGGTGCACTCGACCAGGTCGAGCAACGCATAGCGCTGCGCACCGACGACGCCCTTGCGGCGCTCAAGGTCCCCGGCATGGCGCCCGAGGCTCGCGTCGTCCTTGAGCGGCTGGCTCTCGCCGCCACCCAACGCCAGACATGAGGGTGGTTCCGGGAGCCACAGACTCGGTGGTCGTCATCGGAGCCGGCCTCGGCGGCCTGTCAGCCGCACTGCACCTCGCGGGCGCAGGTCGCCAGGTGACCGTGCTCGAACGTGCGTCGGTGCCAGGCGGACGGGCCGGTCTGATCCAGGACGGCGACTACACCTTCGACACGGGGCCGTCGGTGCTGACCATGCCCGACCTGGTGGCCGACGCCCTCGGCGCGGTGGGCGAGTCCATGGATGACTGGCTCACCCTGCACCGCCTCGACCCCGCCTACCGCGCCCGATTCGCCGACGGCTCGACGTTCGACATCCACACCGACACCGAGATGATGGCCGACACGATCCGGGCCAACTGCGGGATTGCCGATGCGGACGGCTACCGCCGCCTGGTCAGCTACCTGCGCAAACTTTACGAACTCGAGATGCCGAATTTTATTGCCCGCAACCTCGACACACCGCTGCAGCTGACCGGGCATCCCGGCCTCGACCTGCTGCGCATGGGCGGTCTTCGCAAGTTGAGCACGAAGGTCGGCCAGTTCGTCCGCGACGAACGGCTGCGGCGGTTGTTCTCCTTCCAGGCCATGTACGCAGGTCTCGCGCCGAGCGATGCGTTGGCGATATACGCGGTCATCAGCTATCTAGATTCAGTCGCGGGCGTGTTCTTTCCCGAGGGCGGCATGCACGCACTGCCCCGCGCGCTCGCCGGCGCCGCCGAGAAGCACGACGTCGCAATCCGCTTCTCCACTGGGGTGCGGCGCATCCAGGTGATCAACGGACGGGCCGCCGCGGTGATTACCGAGGACGGCGAACGAATCCCGGCCGACGTCGTTGTGGTCAACGCCGACCTGCCAATCGCCTACCGCGAACTGCTGCCACCGGAGTTCACACCGCGGCGACTGGGCCGGCTGCGCTACTCGCCCTCGTGCGTGGTGCTGCACGTCGGCTCGCGCCTGGCGTTCCCCGACGACGCCCACCACACGATCTGCTTCGGGCAGGCGTGGGACGCGACATTCGACCAGATCATCAACCGGGGTGAGGTGATGAGCGACCCATCGTTCCTGGTGACATCGGCCACCCGCACCGATCCGCGGCTGGCGCCAGACGGCCGACACACCTACTACGTGCTGTTCCCGGCGCCGAACCTCGATCATCGCGTCCCGATCGACTGGGGCCGCGAACGGGAGCGCTACCGCGACCACATGCTGGCCACCCTCGAGTCCCGCGGATATGCCGGCTTTGCGGACGGCATCGAGGTGTCGCACCTGATCACGCCTACCGACTGGCAGGCCCAGGGGATGGCGGCCGGCACCCCATTCGCCGCGGCGCACCGCCTCAGCCAGACCGGGCCGTTCCGGGCTCCAACACTCGACCGGCGGATTGAGAACCTGGTGTTCTGCGGATCCAACACCCAGCCCGGCGTGGGCGTGCCGATGGTGCTGGTGTCCGGACGGCTCGCCGCCGAGCGCGTCACCGGTGCCGAGCACGGGTCCGGCCGTGGCCGGTCGTGACCTCGACGCGGCCGGCATCACCGACCCGGCGCTGCGCGCGAGTTACGAACGCTGCCGTCGGCTCAACGCCGAGCACGGCAAGACCTACTACCTCGCCACGCTGCTGCTGCCACCGGAAAAGCGGCCCTACGTGCATGCCCTGTACGGCTTCGCGCGTTACGCCGACGACATCGTCGACGATCTCGATCCGGGCGCGTCGGCCACTGACCGCAGCGAGCGGTTTCACCAATGGAGCGAGGATTTTCTGACCGACCTGGACTGGGGCAGCTCGGGCGATCCGGTCGGCCGGGCCATCATCGACACCGTCGCCCGTTGGCAAATTCCACTCGGCTACCTCGCGGACTTCCTCGACTCGATGCGCAGTGACCTGACGGTGACCGAATATGACACGTTCGGCGACCTCTCCCGCTACATGTGGGGATCGGCGGCCGTCATCGGATTGGAGATGCTACCGATCCTCGGGCGCGCGGATGAGATGACGCCGTGGAATGTCCTCGAGGCCCCGGCGATCGATTTAGGGCAGGCTTTTCAGCTCACAAACTTCATCCGCGACATGGGCGAGGACCTAGACCGTGGCCGCGTCTACCTGCCGCAGGAATCGCTGCGCAAATTCGGCCTGGACCGCGCGCACCTACTGCGCGCTCATCGGGTTCGGCAGGTCGACGCGCCGATCCGCCAACTGCTCGCTGCCGAGATCGACCGGGCGCGCGGCCTGTACCGCAGAGCAGAGCCTGGAATAGCCCTTGTCCACCCGACCTCGCGGGACTGCCTGCGTACCGCGCTGACGCTCTATCGCGAGATCCTGGACGCGGTCGAGCGAGCGGACTACCAGGTGTTCCGCGGCCGGGTATCGGTGAGCACGCGGCGACGGGCGCAGGTCGGAGGGCAGGGTTTGCTCGGTGCGTTCAGGGCCCGCCGACGTCATTCGGTCGACGCCCCAGCCACACCCAGTTTGAGAGCGTCAGCACGACCAGGGCGAAACCGAATAACACGTCCTCGACTGGGGCGTAGGCGATCCGTGGACCGCTGATGGCGTCCGAGTCGTAGCGCACGATCGGAACTACGGTCAGCACTCCGTTCACGATGAGCTGGAAGACCAGGATGATCGCGTATGCCGTCCAGAACGCCTTGCGCCGCAACAGATTCGTCCGCAACACAAGCTGATCGACCGCGGCTGCGGCCAGCACGCCCAGCATCGCGAGAACGGTGTAGCTCACGGTTCGTCGCCGATCTGCCAGTGCGGTCTGCGGCGGCGAACGGCCTCGAGAGTCAGCACCGCACAGGTCGGGATGACCAGGAAGAACAGCAGCTCCTCGATCGGCAATCGGCCGGGCAAGAAGACGCCCGTCAGGTAGCGCCGGTCGTAGGTCCATTGACCTCGGTGAATCGCGTACAGGTCCCACGCGACGAAGATGAGCGCGGTGGGCAGCAGAGCGAGCAGCAGCCGGCGCCACCTCGCGTACACCCGCGTGCCAAGCAGACTCTCGAGCGGCGCGGTCCCGAGCAGGCAACCGACGAGCAGCGCCAGGTAGACGAAATGGCGCACTAGAAGCCGGCGGATTGGGCGCGGCGCTTGACCTCGGTGCCACGATTCTGCCGCAGCGCGTCGATCGGCGTGCCCGGCAGCGACGGATCAACACGCGCCAACCAATCGACGATCTCCTCATCGCTGTACCGCGCGTCGCGCAGCAGCCGGATCACCCCCGACAAGCCCTTCACGATCAAGCCGTCGCGCAGGTACGCGGACGGCACGGCACGCTTATTTTCAGGGTCTCGAATCGCGACGAGTGCGCCATCCCGCAGGTACTGGTGGATGCGGGTGATCGGGACGGCGAGCGCCTCCGCCACCTGCGGCAGGCTAAGCGTCGACGACGTTGCGGAACTGGTTCCGGCGGACGGGTCGGACATGTGATCAGCCTGCCATGCCACATTCGGGGCCCTTGATCGGATCGTCGAGGTCGCGCGAGGTTTGGTCACTTGGCCACCCGCCACGACTCACCGGGCGGTTCCGGCGAGCGCATCGCATCCTTGTCGGTAAACGGCTTTGCTGCGCGTGTCAGGACCTGGAGTTCGCGGCCGGACAGCACGCGCAGCGGGAACATCGCGGCGGCCGCCGCCCGCGCCACGTCGACGGTTGGCATTGGCCTGCGCGAGGCCGCCAGTTCGATGTTGCCGAACCGCCGACCACGCAGCACGCCGGGGTCAGCGACGAGCAGCACGTGTGGCAGGTCGGCGCGCACCGTGGCCGCCAGCCGACGGGCATAGCGAAGTGGTGGCCCGTCGGCGATGTTGGCCAAGAAGACGCCGTCCGGGCGCAGGACTCGGGCGACCTCCGCGACGAACTCGGCGGTGCCGAGTTCGGCCGGAACCCGGCTGCCGTGGAACGCGTCGAGCACGACAACATCGGCGCTGGCATCGCGCAGCGCGGCAACACCAGCCCGGCCGTCGACGGCGCGGACCCGTAGCCGGGCGCCTCGCGGTAACGGCAGACGGGCCCGCACCAGCGCCGTCACCGCGGCGTCCGGCTCCAGCACGATGTGCGACGAGCCGGGACGGGTCGCCGTGATGTAGCGGGCCAGGGTGAGCGCGCCGCCGCCGATGTGCGTCACTGCGAGCGGCCCTGGGGGCAGGGCGTCCAGGATGTCGGCCAGCGTGCGGGTGTACTCGAAATCCAGATAGGTGGGATCGTCGAGGTCGACATAGGACTGGCGCACCCGATCGATCATCAGCAGCCAGCCGCCGGGACGGTCCGCATCCGCGAGCAGTTCGGCACGTCCGAAACCGGTGCCCGGCCCATCGTCATCCGCGCCTTCGCTGCCCGCCACGAGGGCTGAGGGTACGGGTGAGGTCGAGTGTCGCCGCATGATCAGGGGCCGGACGCATCTAGAATCACCGCCGTGCAGACGGCCACCGCGGATCCGCTGGTCGGCCGCGTCCTCGAGGGCCGTTACCGGATCCAGAACCGCATCGCTCGTGGTGGGATGTCGACGGTCTACCGCGCCGTCGACGAGCGACTCGACCGCTTCGTCGCGATCAAGGTGATGTCCGGCGCCCTGTCGGCCGACCCGGCATTCGCCGACCGGTTCACCCGCGAAGCCCGCGCCGCCGCACGCCTCGGGCACATGAACGCCGTCTCGGTGTATGACCAGGGCTCCGACGCAGACCACGTTTTCCTCGTGATGGAGCTGGTCAGCGGGCGGACGCTGCGCGACCTGCTGCGCGAGCGGGGCCGGCTCAGTCCGGCCGAGGCCGTGTCGATCATGGAACCGGTGCTAGGCGCACTCGCCGCCGCACACCGGGCCGGCTTGGTGCACCGCGACATCAAGCCGGAGAACATTTTGCTATCCGACGAGGGGGTGGTGAAGGTCGCCGACTTCGGCCTGGCTCGTGCCGTCGAGGCCGACGTCTCGTCGACGCGCACCGGGCTGATGATGGGCACTGTCGCCTACTGCTCCCCCGAGCAGATCAGCCGGGGCGACACCGATCAACGCTCTGACGTCTATTCGGCCGGTGTGTTGCTGTTCGAGCTGCTGACGGGCGAGGCGCCGTTCGTCGGCGGATCAGCGATGGCGGTCGCCTACCAGCACGTCCACAGTCGGGTGCCAGCACCGTCGTCGCGGGTGCGCGGCATCCCGGAACCGATCGATGACCTGATCGTCCGGGCGACTGACAGCGACCCGGCCGAGCGTCCCGCCGACGCCGCGGAGTTGCTAGCCGAACTGCATGACGTCCGGATGGCGCTCGGCCTGCCGGTGGTCGCGGTGCCGCCGCGCACCCGCCCGAACGGCACTTCTCCAGTGGCTGCTGGCTACGGTCGGCCCGACCCGTTCTCGCGGACGGCGGTCACGACCGATCGGATCGGTGCCAGTTCACGCACACACGACACGGTTGCGGCGCCCTTCGCCGCCGACCTGCCGTCTGCCATTTCTGGGCCACCTCCCGGCCGCGCGCCAGTGAACCCGCTGCGCGCCCGGCGGCGCCGTCGGGCGCTGATCATGCTCGTCGTCTTCCTTCTGGTCGGTGCCGCCTCGGTGTACGCGGGATGGTGGTTCGCGTCCGGGCGTTACTCGCACGTGCCGGACGTGGCTGGCGAGCCCCGCACAACCGCGCTGAGCGCCCTGCGCAAAGCCGGCCTGAGCAACGTGACCGTACAGTCCGAGTACAGCGAGACGGTGCAGAAGGACGCTGCGATCCGGACCCAGCCGGGCGGCGGCGCGCGTGCTCTGCCGGACACGAAGGTGACCCTGGTGGTCTCCTTGGGCAAGGAGCGGTTCACGGTCCCCGACGTCCGCAGCACATCAGAGGCCGCCGCCCGCGCGGCGCTGGCACGGATCCCGGTTCAGCTCGTGGTCACCACCGCTGCGGACGATGCAATACCCAAGGGCAAGGTCGTCGGCACCGATCCGCAGAAGGGCAGCCAGGTCAAGCGGGGCCAGGTGGTGACCATCGTCGTATCGTCCGGACCGCCGATCGTCACCGTCCCAGACGTCACCGGCAAGAAGCAGGACGTTGCGGCCAAGATCCTGTCCGACGCGAAGTTCGCCGTGACAATCAGGCAGGAGTTCAGCCTGGACGCTCCCGCGGGCACTGTCGTCAGCCAAGATCCCTCCGCCAACAGCTCGGCCGCCAAGTTCAGCACGGTGACGCTCGTCGTGTCGAAGGGTTCCCCGCTCGTCACCATCCCCACGATCTCGACCTCGACGTCGGCCGAGGACGCGCAGGCGCAACTCGAGGCGCTGGGTCTGAAGGTCAAGATCAGCCGCGAGTTCGGCGCACCGTTCGACCGCTTCGTGGGCAGTGACCCGCCGGCTGGCAGCCAGGTCCCAGTGGGCTCCCGCGTCACGATCTACATCGTCTGACCCGGTGATCCCCGCAGAACCCTCGGCGGACGGCTGTTAACCCTCGATCAGCGGTCGCAGCACCGACACCGCGCGCTCGATGCCGTCGTCGTCGACGTCGAGGTGGGTGACCATGCGCAGAAACCGCGGACCGAGTGCCGACACCCGCACACCGTCGGCCCTCGCTTTGGCGGCAACGTCGGCGGCGCCGGACACGTCGAGGATGACGATGTTGGAGTCGACTTGCGCGGGATCGGCACCCAGCTCGGACGCCAGCCGGCGGGCCCGGACGTGGTCGTCAGCCAACCGCTCGAGGTGGTGGGCGAGCGCGTAGCGGCCGGCCGCCGCGAGGATGCCGACCTGCCGCATCCCACCGCCATAGCGTTTCCGCCATACCCGGGCCTCGGCGATCCGATCGGCGGACGACGCGAGCAACGATCCGACCGGGGCGCCGAGTCCCTTCGACAGGCACACCGACACCGTGTCGAAGCCGGCGGTCAGCTCGGGAAGCGGCAGACCAGTCGCCGCATGGGCGTTCCACAGCCGGGCGCCGTCCAAATGCAGGGCGAGCGCGTGTTTGCGCGCCAGCTCCACGACGGCACGGACGGACCCAACCGGCTGCACCGTCCCACCGCCGAAGTTGTGAGTGTTCTCGACGGCGATTGCGGCGGTGGACACCAGGTGGGGGCCCGCCGCCGGCGCGATGAGCTCGGCGATTGCGCTTGCATCGAGCAGGCCTCGACGCGCCCGCCAGGTGCGGAAGGTGATCCCCGAGAACACGGCAGCCGCGCCTAGCTCGGCGCGTGCGAGATGCGCCAACGAGTCGCAGACCAGCTCGTAGCCCGGCGCGACGAGCAGCCGGATGCCGAGCTGATTGCCGAGCGAGCCGGACGGCACGTAGAGCGCGGCCTCGAACCCGAGCAGGTCGGCGACCTCGGCCTCGAGCGCGTTGACCGTCGGGTCCTCGCCATAGACATCGTCGCCCACGTCGGCGTCGGCCATGGCCTGACGCATTGCCGGGGTGGGACGGGTGACGGTGTCCGAACGGAGGTCGACGATCATGGCAGGGCGTTGCGTCGACGGTCAGCGACCAGTCGCCCGGCGACCCGGAATGCCAGCTCGAGTGATTGCTCGATGTTCAGCCGCGGGTCGCACGCCGTCTCATACCGCCGGCCGAGATCGGCCGCGGTGAGATCGGCCGTGCCGCCGATGCATTCGGTGACATCGTCGCCAGTCAGCTCGACGTGCAGGCCGCCCGGATGGGTGCCGAGATCGGCATGCACATCGAAGAAACCGTCCACCTCGTCGATGATCCGATCCAGGTGCCGCGTCTTGACGCCGTCCGCGGTCTCCTCGGTGTTGCCGTGCATCGGATCGCAATGCCACACCACGAGATGCCCGGTGGATTGCACCTTCTCGATGATCGGCGGCAGCGTGTCACGAACCAAGGCATTGCTCATCCGACTGATCAGCGTGAGACGTCCTGGCACGCCGTGCGGATCGAGGCGCTCCACCAGCTCGGCGGCGGACTCGGGCGTGGTTGATGGTCCGAGCTTCACGCCGATCGGGTTCGCGATGCGCGACACGAAGTCCAGGTGCGCGCCGTCCATTTGCCGGGTGCGCTCCCCCACCCACACGAAGTGTCCCGACAGGTCGTACGCGGATCCGTCCTCGACCCGGGTCAACCCGCGCTCGTACTCGAGGATGAGCGCTTCGTGCGAGGCGAACAGCTCCACCTGTTCCAGCGCCGCGTCGTGCACACCGCATGCCCGCATGAAGCGCACCGCCCGGTCGATCTCGCTGGCCAACTGCTCGTAGCGGGCGCCGGTGTCGGTGCTACGGGCGAAGGCGGTGTTCCAGGCATGCACCCGGTCCAGCGACGCCAGACCGCCCGCGGCATATGCCCGCAGCAGGTTCAATGTGCTGGCCGCGGTCGAGTACGCGCGCAGGATCCGGCCCGGGTCCGGCGTGCGCTCACCGGTGAGGTCGTTGACCATGTCGCCGCGGTACGACTGCCGACCGGAGGCATCGAGCATCGACGAGCGTGGCTTGGCATACTGCCCGGCGATTCGCCCTAGCTTGACGACCGGCATCGACGCGCCGTAGGTGAGCACCACCGCCATCTGCAGCAGCACGCGCACCTTGCCGGCGATGTCAGCCTGCGAACTGGTGGCAAAGGTTTCCGCGCAGTCGCCACCTTGCAGCAGGAACGCCTCACCGCGCGCGACCGCAGCCAGCCGATCGCGCAAGATGTCGACCTCGCTCGCGACGACGAGTGGCGGCATGCCGGCGAGGGTCAGTGCGACCTCGCGCAGCACCTCGTTGTCAGGCCAATGCGGTTGCTGCGCGGCTGGGAGCTCACGCCACACGTCCAGCCCCAACTCCGGTGGAGTCGACGGGTCGGCGGCGAGCGGAAAGGTCACCGGTACAGATTAGGCGTATTGCGCGCGATCACGCCGGGCCCGAGGCTCAGCTGGGCAAAGGGGCCGGACGACGGTCAGCCGAAAAACACTTCGGACTCGCTGTAGAGCTCCGGCGTGACCGTCTTGAGCTGTGCCGTCGCGTCGGCCAGCGGGACGCGGACGATGCTCGTGCCACGCAGGGCGACCATTTTTCCCCAGTCGCCCGCCTGGACTGCGTCGACGGCGTGCAATCCGAACCGGGTCGCGAGCACCCGATCGAACGCCGTGGGCGTACCGCCTCGCTGGATGTGGCCCAGGACAGTGGTCCGCGCTTCTTTTCCGGTCCTGGCCTCGATCTGCGACGCGAGCCATTCGCCGATCCCGCCGAGGCGAGCGTGCCCGAATGCGTCCACGCCTCGAGCGGAATTGTCGACGAGCATGTTCTCGCCGCCGTCGGGCGTGGCCCCTTCGGCGACCACCAGGATCGGTGCGTAGCGGGACTGAAACCGGCTCTCGACGTAGGCGCACACCTTGTCGACCGAGAACGGCAACTCGGGGATCAGGATCACATTGGCGCCGCCCGCCAGGCCCGCGTGCAGCGCGATCCACCCCGCGTGCCGGCCCATGACTTCGACGATCAGTGCGCGGTGATGAGACTCGGCGGTGGTGTGCAGTCGGTCGATCGCCTCCATCGCGATGCTTAATGCGGTGTCGAAGCCGATCGTGTAATCGGTGGCGTTCAGATCGTTGTCGATCGTCTTCGGCACGCCCACCACGTTGACGCCCAGCCCGTCCAGCTTGGTGGCCACCCCCAGGGTGTCCTCGCCGCCGATGGCGATCAGGGCGTCGACGCCGAGCGCGTGCAGGTTCTGCCGGATCCGGTCGACGCCGCCGTCGACCTTGAACGGGTTGGTACGCGACGAGCCCAGGATGGTGCCGCCGCGGGGCAGGATGCCGCGAACCTCGGGCACCCCGAGCGGCATCGTCAGGTTCTCCAGCGGGCCCTTCCAGCCGTCGCGGAAGCCGACGAACTCGTAGCCGTACACGCCGACGCCCTTGCGCACGACCGCTCTGATCACGGCGTTGAGCCCAGGGCAGTCGCCACCGCCGGTGAGCACTCCGATGCGCATGAGCGCCCCTTTCTCAGCCGAAAGATCCGACCGCGCCGTCACGCTGTCGCCCGGGTGAGCCTAATGCGCACTGTCCTGGCCGTCCGGTAGAGCGGCGAGCACTTGCCACCTGATGAGATTGTGGCGCGCGTCGGCGAGGGCGTCGTGCTGATTGGCGGGCACCGGAGGTAGCGGCGGGGCGCCCGCGTCCTCCCAACGCTGGCGCAGCTCGTGGGTGAACCGGGGTATTTTCCGAGGCAGCGCACGCATGTCACCCCACAGTTGTGCCAGGACGACGTGGTCGTAGGCGGCCATCCAGGCCCACAACTCGATGGGTTGCCCCGGCCCGGTCAGGAATGCCAGCAGGTCCTCGCGGATGCGTGCCCGGCTGCGCCAGGCGGGGTGCGCAGGGGAGGGCAGCTTCTCCAGGACGTTGCGACGTACCCAGTCGATCGCCCGGCTCGGGTCGAACTCGGTGGAGATCGCGTAAAACTCCCGGCCGGTTTCGTCGACCACGCCGATGGACACCAGCTCGATCGTCGTGCCGTCCTCGATGAACTCGCAGTCGTAAAAGAAGCGCACCCCGCGACGATAGGGGTTCAGCCGGCCCGCTCGGTGGGTATCCGGTCGGCCGCTTCGCGCAGCTCGTTTGGTCCCTGCACACCGGCCAGCTGCTGCGTGCGCGCGGCGTGCTGGGCGCCGAAGGCATTCGACGGCCCCAGTGCCTTCTTGATCTTGGCGGCGTATACGTCGACGTACTCCTGCCCGGACAATTGCATGAGTTCGTACATGATCTCGTCGGTTATCGACCGTTCGACGAAGCGATCACCGGACATGCCCTCGTAGCGGGAGAAGTCGAGCGCCTTGCCGAAGCGCACGCCGGGCCTCGGCCGTAGCTTCGGAATCCTCCGGCCGCTCGGCTGGATTTTGATGGTGTCGATCATTGCGCAGGGCACAACGGGCACGCCGGCCTCGAGGGCCATCCGGGCAACGCCGGTCTTCCCCCGATAGAGCCGGCCATCGGGCGAGCGGGTGCCCTCGGGGTAGACGCCGAGCAGCGCGCCCTGGCCGAGCAAGCGCACGCCGGTGGTGAGTGCGGCCCGCGCAGCGTCGGGATCGTCGCGGTCGACCGAGACCTGGCCCAGCGCGGTGAAGAACATCCGCGAGAGACGCCCCTTCAGGCCCGGGGTAGTGAAGTACTCGGCCTTGGCCAGGAAGGTGACCCGGCGCGGAACAACGAGCGGCATAAACAACGAATCGCAAAAGGACTGGTGGTTGCTCGCGACGATTACCGGTCCGTCCGGCACATTCTCGATGCCCTCGGCATAAGGCCGCCAGACAAGCCGCAGCAACGGCCCGATCAAGACGAACTTTGCCAGCCAGTACAACACCGAGCCCCCCAAATCCTGTGTCGTAGATGGTCGACAGTAGTGCGGTGTCGGCATCCAGGTCCACATAGCTCGCTCGCTTGCCAGGTACTGGGCGGGCATGATGGAGCGCTGAACTCCCCCCAGACACATCTGTCGACGAAACGAGGCGTTCGTGCCGCTCATGCCTGGAGCCGAGCCGTTTACTGCCGACGGCGGATCGATCGGTGTCGTCCTCAGTCACGGCTTCACCGGACATCCGGCCAGCATGCGCCCGTGGGCCGAACACCTCGCGGCGGCGGGGCTCACCGTGCGGCTGCCCCGGCTGCCCGGCCACGGCACTCGCTGGCAGGAACTCAACGCCACCCGATGGACCGACTGGTACGGCGAGGTGGAGCGGGCCTACGACGATCTCGCCCGCAGTTGCGACCAAGTGTTCTGCGCCGGACTGTCGTTGGGCGCGACGCTGGTCACCCGGCTGGCTGAGGAGAAGGGCGGCGATATCGCGGGACTGATCCTGGTCAACCCGTCCTACGGCACCGAGCGGTTCGACGCCAAGTTGGCAAGGTTCGTGGCGCCGTTCCTAGCGTCGCGTCCGGCCATTGCGAGCGACATCAAAAAACCGGGAGTGGTCGAACCCGCCTACGACCGCACTCCCGTTCGCGCGGCGGTGTCTCTACAAAAACTGTGGAAAGTGGTGACCCGCGATTTCGCGAGGATCACTGCGCCGGTGCTGATGTATCGCAGTCGGATTGACCACGTGGTCGAGCCGCTATCCGGACGTCTGCTCCAGGCCGGCGCCACCGCCACCACGATCCATGAGGTGGTGCTCGACGACAGCTACCACGTCGCGACGCTCGACAATGACGCACAGACGATCTTCGACGGGAGCGTCCAGTTCATCGCCGAGCACACCGCGGCCGCCGACGACGTCACACCGAGCGCGTCGTCGTGAGCCTTTCCGGCGAGCCGGCCGAGCGGCGCGACAACGGGCTTTCGGCCTCGTCCTTCATCCCGGTCGCCGACGTCGGGCTCGAGGTAGGACGCGATCTGCTCGGTGCGCTTGGCCGAGCGGGTATTGCCGCCTATCTCGACCCCCTTGGCCCGACTGACCGGTATCGGCTCTTCGTTGCCGACGCCGAACGCGCGGACGCCCGTTCGGTCGTCGAGTCGGCTGCCCGGGCCGCAGGCGCCGACCTCACCGGTTCAGTGCCGCAGCCTGCAGACGACTCGGCAGATACGAACAGCGCGTTCGCGGCGCTCATTGCCGACTGGCACGTCGACACGGTGGCCGCAGTGCGGGACGCGGAACGAGACCTGACCCTCGAAGACGCCGAGTGGCGGGCCCGGCTCGCCCCGGCGCCATCCCCGGGTGATGCGGACGCCGCCGACGGTCCCGACGAGCATTACCAGCCCCCAGCGCCGCCGCCGCTACCGCGGCTCGCCGCGGTAACTGTCCGGGCGTTGCTACTGATCATTGCGTCGATCGCGGTGCTCATCTTCGGCGGCCGATTCGGGTTTGAGCCGAATCTGACCTTCCTGCTCGGAGTAGCCGGCGTGCTGCTGGGAGCGGGCATGCTGGTGACGCGTCTGCGCGAGCAGCCGCACGGCGACGACGATGACGGAGCAATCGTCTAGTCGTCGTGTTGACATGTGACTAATTCGTCACCTATTCTGCTGGCGTGGACGCGGTATTCAGGGCCCTCGCCGATCCGACCCGGCGAAGCCTGCTCGATGAGCTGTTCCGCGAGGACGGGCAAACGTTGAGTGCGCTGCAGGAGCGCTTCTCGATGACGCGCTTCGGCGTCATGAAGCACCTGAAGCAGCTCGAGGAGGCGGGCTTGGTGGCCACCAAGCGGCGCGGCCGCGAGAAGCTCCACTTCCTGAACCCGGTCCCGATCCGGCTCGTCCACGACCGATGGGTGAGCAAGTACGCCGAGCCGTGGACAGCAGCGCTCAGCGGCCTCAAGAGCAGACTGGAGAATCCCATGGAGAAGGTTTTCGAGATCTACATCCGGACGACACCGGAGCGACTCTGGGAGGCGATCACCGACGCCGAGATCCGGAGCAAATATCAGTTCGGCATCCGGATGAGCTCGGACGGGAGCCCCGGCTCGCGCTTCGAGATGAGCCATCCGAGGGCTCCCGGCCTGTTGGGAGAAGGTCAGAACCTCGAGTTCGACCCCCCGCGCCGACTGGTCCAGAGCATGTTGGCGCTCTGGGGCGAGGACGTGAAGAGCGAGGGCACCTCGAGGGTCACTTGGGAGATCGAACCCGTCGGCGACTCCTGCCGGCTGACCGTCACCCACGACCAGCTGCGCGAGGGCGCGAACGATCAGCTTTACGGCGGCTGGCCGATGATCCTCTCCGGCCTGAAGACCTGGCTCGAGACCGGCGAGTTGCTCACCACCCCCGGATCGCTGATGTACGGCTAAGCCGAACGCGCGCCGTAGGCGCCACGCTCGCACTTCTGGCGCACAGCCCTTCCGGTAGGGCCCAGCTTCGTTACACCAACCTGGGCCCGGCGGGCTACGGCAGGTCGAGTTCGACCAGCAACGGACGATGGTCAC
The DNA here is from genome assembly GCA_040003255.1 of Actinomycetota bacterium. GTDB lineage: Bacteria > Actinomycetota > Actinomycetes > Mycobacteriales > Jatrophihabitantaceae > JBDUCV01. The sequence goes on along the minus strand of JBDUCV010000032.1, from coordinate 10,370 downwards.
TGCCGATCGCCACGTCCGGGCTGTCCAGCACGGTGGCCGAGCGCACGGGTACCCGCGGGTCAGCGAACACGGCGTCGATGCGCTTGCGAGGGTTACCCACGCTGAAGGTCCACCCATCGCCTGCACCGACCGCGGCCCAGGCGTCGGTGCCGCGGCCGACAAGTGCGTTCCACACCGCCGTGCCGGGCAAGTCGTTCACGTCGCCGGCGATGATCCTCGGGACGTCGGGATCCCCGACATGCAGGTCCAGGACGCGGTGCAGTTCGCCGACGTGCCGCAGCCGGGGCCCCTGCTCCAGGTCCAGGTGGATCCCCGCCAGCGCGAACCGCGCACCTCGATAGCCGAGCACGGCCAGCGCCGTGCCGCGCTGGTGCAGTCGGGAATCCCGGCTGAACAGCACGTTCGCGCTCGATAGGACGTCCACGGCGAGCGTGCACAGCAACAGGTTCGCAGCTGCCGGACGTCCTCCGGTAACAATGACCAAGCCGCTGCGTCGGGCGAGCGCTGCGCACTTCGACCGCCAGCGAAACAGACGGGGCGCCTCTTGGATCGCGACGACCTGGGGCTGTGCGTCGCGAATGATTCGCGCCACCGCATCAGCGTCGTCGCGTAACGAACGCACGTTGTAGGACAGCAGGCGCAGGACGGTCATGTCGGCATCCTGCTCCAGCCGGCGCTAGGGAGCGGGCGTGCGGCCGGCGAGAATCTCGGCCAGCATCGGCGTGTCGATATTTCCACCGGTCTGCACGACCGCGACCCGACCGCGGGACGGGCGCAATGGGTCCGCGAGCAATCCGGCTAGCGCCAGGGCGCCGGCCGGCTCGGCGATGTTGTGCGTCGTGGCGAGCAGCAACCTGACGGCCTCCGCTGCGGCGTCCTCGCCGACCCTGACGATGCGGGCGGCGCCGGCGCAGATCACCTCGACGGCATGCGCGTCGGGTACCCGGCACGCCACGCCGTCGACGAACGTGGCGGCCGTGTCGGTAACGACGACCGCTCTCGCTTCGAACGACAGCGCCGTGGCCGGCGCCACGTCGGCGACCACCCCGATGATCTGTGTCTCTAGACCGAGCAGGTCGCGGACGTGGATCAATCCACTGATACCCGATCCCATCCCGACTGGGACGTACACCGCGTCCAGGTTGCTCGCGCCGCCGAACAGTTCCCGTGCGTAGGTCGCTACCCCGAGCACGAGGTCAGGGTGGTAGGACGGCACCGCCTCGAGTCGGCGATCAGCGGCGAGCAGCGTCGAGTGCTCGCGCGCGGCCTGGAAGTCGTGCCCGTGCTCGATGACCTCTGCGCCGAAGGCGCGCATCGCGGCATTCTTGTCCGGGCTGTTGCCATGCGGCACCACGATCGTCACGCCGAGCCCGAGAGCGCGGCCGGCAAAGGCAAGGCTCTGCCCGTGGTTGCCGCGCGTCGCACTGACGATCCCGGCGACCTCGGGCCGTTCGCGGCGCAGGCGTTCGGCATAGACCACCCCGCCACGAACCTTGAACGCGCCGGTCGGTGTGTGGTTCTCGTGCTTCACCCAGACCTCGGCGCCCACCAGCTCGCCGAGCATCGGCCACGCGATCTGCGGAGTGGGTGGGACGAAGCGATGCACCAGCGTCGCCGCCTCGTCCAGCTCGGCCAGGGTGAAGGGCATGCCTCGATGCTGCCAGGCGCCGCCGCTGCCCGCACCGGCCGAGCAGCGTCACCGCGGACGACTCACACTCGGCGTCGCGCGAGGTCTGCGGCGCCGACCAGTCCGGCGTTCGGACCGAGCGCTGCCAGCCGTACGTCGGCTACCGGCCGAAAGCCGCGACCGGGCAGCGAGAGTTGGAACGTGTCGCGCGCCGGCCCGATCAGTAGGTCACCGGCCTCGGAGACTCCCCCGCCGATCACGAACATTGTGGGGTCGATGACGGCCGCGAGGTTGGCCAGCCCCCGTCCGAGCCACTGACCCATGGCGGTGTAGATCTCGACCGCGGCCGGGTCGCCGCCTCGCGCGGCCTCGGTGACCAGCATCCCGGTGAGCGCCTCACGGTCCCCGCCGGCAAGTTCGAGCAACCGATGTGCCGCGACCGGCGAGACCTCGGCTAGCTCGAGCGCATCGCGGGCCAGCGCGGTGCCTGACGCGTACATCTCCCAGCAGCCCCGGTTGCCGCACGCACAACGCCGGCCGTCGGGCACCACCGTCATGTGCCCGAACTCGCACCCGACGCCGAACGCACCGCGGTACAGGATGCCGCTGACGACGAGGCCACCGCCAATCCCGGTGCCGAGCGTCACGCACACGACGACGCGGGCGCCCCGGGCCGCGCCGAAGCGGTACTCAGCCCACGCCGCGGCATTGGCGTCGTTCTCGACGGTCACCGGGGAACCGATGCGGTCGGCGAGCGCGTCACGTAACGGCTCATTGCGCCAGGCCAAGTGCGGTGAGAACAGCACCGTGGCCCGATCGGCCGCGATCCAGCCGGCCGCTCCGATGCCGACCGCGACGACGGGGTGGCGAGCTGCGAGCTCTGCGACGACCTCGGCGATGACACGCTCGGTCTGGTGCACGTCGTTGCCGGGCGTCGGACGGCGCGCGGTGTCGATAACGGCCCCGTCGTCGTCGACGACACCGGCGGCGACCTTGGTGCCACCGATGTCCACGCCGATCGCGAGTGGCATCGTCAGTCCCCCCGATCCAGGTCAATGTGCTGCACGCGCGGGACGCGCCCACGGTCCGGCTGATCGGCATCGGGCCCGGTCGACGCGTCGAGCAGCGCCTGCAGTGCCGTGACCACCGCGGTTCCGGCTTGGGTGAGTCGCTCGTTGACCTCGGGACGGTGGCCTCGCAGCACGGCAAGTAGCTGGCAGATCGGGCACCACCTGCACTCCGGCGCACCGGTGGCCGGGTGCTCGTCGGGCCAGGTTCGACGAGCCCAGTCCTGCACAGCGCCAAGCAGCCGAACGGCCTCTTCGCCGAGGCTGCCTAGCTCGCTACCGCCCCCCGCCGCCTCGGTCATGCCAATTCCGCGTCGGATACGGGCCAGAGTGCCGGGTCGGGACGGAAGCGGACGCGCAGCTCGTGGTCGGCGAAATCGCCGCCCACGACCTCGCACCGACGGAGCACGCTCGGCAAAGCGAGCACCCGGCGGTGCCCGCCGACGGTCAGCACCAAATCGTCGCCGATCCGCGTGGCGCCGACGGTCGCCCGCTCGGCGAGCGGCAGCAATATCCGTAGCGTGAACCCGGATTCGCCTCGCTCGACGGTGATCGGCCGAGGCGCGGCTGCGGGGACGGCCGGATCTTCGCCGGGCAGCACGCCGTACACGGCGTCGGCGACTTCGCGCAACGCTGCGGTGCCCACCGGCTCGTGTGGCTGATAGGCCACCTCGCGGACCGGCAGCGCTGGGAAGGATTCGCGCAGCCCAGCGAGTTGTGTGTGCTGCGCGGCCACCCAGCCTCGTCGGAAGGCATCCCTGCCTCGGGGAAAGACCCGATTCGCGATCAGAAGGTCTACTTGGTAGCCGTAAAGCGCCAGCGCGGTGAACGTCCGCCGTGCCTCGGCCAGGACGACGGACTCGGGCGTCAGCACGAGCCGGACGGTGGTCACCCCGGGATCGGCGAGCAGATCACGCACCGAGGCAAGATCGTCGCTGAGGCGCAGCAGAGCCTCGAATAGTCCGTCCGGCGGAATCGCGTCGCCACGTCCGAGCAGCGCCGCGAGCGGACGCATGCCCCGCGCAATCCGCCGTCGCGCCGGGAACACCTTCTGCAAATACCAGCTGAGCGCCTCGGGTAAGGCGAGTAGCCGCAGCGTCTCGGCGGTCGGAGCGCAGTCGACCACCAAGACGTCCCAGTGCCCACTTGCGGCCAAGTCGCGCACCGCGAGCAGGGCGAGGACTTCGTCGACGCCGGGCAGCACGGTGAGTTCCTCCGCGGTGATCGGGTCGACACCACCCCACGCCAGTAGGTCGAGCAGGTACCGCTCAACGTCCCCCCACGCCGCCTCTAGTCGCCCCTGGGTGTCGATGTGCATGCCCCAGCAGCCGGGCGCGATCTCGACCGGGTCGGCATCGAGCGGCATGTCCACCGCGTCGCCGAGCGAGTGCGCTGAATCGATCGACAGCAACAGGGTCTTGACGCCCCGCTCGGCCAGTCGCAGCGCCGTCGCGGCAGCCGCGGTTGTCTTGCCGACACCGCCCTTGCCGGTGAACAGGATTATTCGCATGTCGGTCGCGACCTCAGCGCGCCTCGACGCGCTTCTTCAATTCCTTCAGCGCTGTGTGCATCACGACTCGCTCGGCCTTGCGCTTGAGCAGGCCGAGCATCGGGATCGCCAGGTCCACGGTCAGCGAGTAGGTGACCTCGGTGCCGTTGCCTGAGGGACGCAATCGGTAGGAGCCATGTTGCATCTTCTGCATCTGCCCCTTGATCAGGTTCCACTCCACCCGCTCGTCACCGTTCCACACGTAGGCCAGCTCGTACTGGTCCTTGAGCACCCCGGCGTCGATCGAAAACTGGACTCGCCGGGCCCGCCCGTCTGCGCCCTGTTCGAGCACGTCGATCTCCTTCACCGAGCCGGCCCACTCGGGATAGGCCGGAAAATCCGCGATGACGGCCATCACGTCGGCTGGCGGGGCGTTGACGGTGATCGACTGCGTGGACTGATCAGCCATGCGGCGAAGGCTACCGCCGGTGAGCGACGCCAGGTGTGATGATCGCTTCACCGCGGTGGTCCGGACGGGTTACCGTGACCCATCACGGGGCCCACCCGCGGGCGTCTCAATTCTCGAGAAAGGTCGCAGCCGAGTGCGCGAACTCTCTGTGCCGAGTCTTGCGCCCGACCCGTCCGAATGCAGCGTCGCCGACTACGTCTACGACAACGCGGCGCGGGATCCCCAACGCACTGCGCTGCGCCGCCGCAACGCTGACCAGTGGTCCGATGTCTCAGCCGGGACGTTTGCCGCCGAGGTGACCGAGCTCGCACGTGGGCTGATCGGCGCGGGCCTGCAACGTGGCGACCGGATCGCACTCATGAGCAAGACTCGCTATGAGTGGACGCTGGTGGATTTTGCGGCACTCGCGATCGGCGCGGTGGTGGTGCCGATCTACGAGACGTCCAGCGCCGAGCAGGTCGGCTGGATCCTGTCCGATTCCGGTGCTGTTGCGATGGTCGTCGAGACACCGGAACACCAGGCGATCGTGCAAGAGGTACGAGCTAACACGCCTGAGCTGCGTCACCTGTGGCAGATCGAGGCAGGCGCGGTCGCCACGATCGGGGCTCTCGGCGAGTTGGTGGACGCCGCCGACGTCGGCACTCGCCGCCAAGGCACCCGCATCGACGACCTCGCCTCGATCATCTACACGTCGGGCACCACCGGTCGCCCGAAGGGCTGCGAGCTGTCGCATCGCAACTTCATCACCGAGGTTTCCGAGGTCACCACCGGCTTGCACCAGCTCTTTGCCGAGGGCACGTCCACCTTGCTTTTCTTGCCTATCGCGCACGTGTTTGGCCGCGCGATCGAGATCGGCGCCCTCGCCACCGGCTGCGTGTTGGGGCATACCGCCGACATCAGGAACCTGCTCGACGACCTGAAGGGATTCCAGCCGACGTTCGTCCTGAGCGTTCCTCGGGTGTTCGAGAAGGTCTACAACACGGCCAGGCAGCGCGCGCACACCGATGGCAAAGAACGGATCTTCGACCTGGCCGAGCGCGCGGCGATCAGGTACTCGGTAGGGCTGGAGAGCGGCTCGATCCCCAAGCGGGTGAAGCTGCAGCACGCGATTTTCGACCGCCTGGTGTACGGCAAGCTGCGTGCCGCCCTCGGCGGCAGGTGTGACGCCGCCGTCTCGGGTGGCGCACCTCTCGGCGCTCGGCTGGGCCACTTCTTCCGTGGCGTTGGCATCACGATCTATGAGGGCTACGGCCTGACCGAGACGACGGCGGGCGTGTGCGTCAATCGCCCAGACGCGATCCGGGTCGGGAGCGTCGGCATGCCGGTGGGGGGCACGACGGCACGCGTCGGCGACGACGGTGAATTGCTCCTGCGTGGCCCGCTGGTATTCCAGGGCTACTGGCGCAACGACGAGGCGACGAAGCAGGCAATCGACGCCGACGGCTGGTTCCACACCGGCGACATCGGCGAGATCGACGCCGCCGGCTACGTGACGATCACCGGCCGCAAGAAGGAGATCATCGTGACGGCCGCTGGAAAGAACGTTGCCCCCGCCGTGTTGGAGGACCGGGTTCGGGCGCACTGGCTGGTGAGCCAATGCCTGGTGGTCGGCGACCGGCAGCCATTCATCGCCGCGCTGATCACGGTCGACCCAGAGGCGTTCCCGACCTGGCTCAAGGACGTTGGACGTGACGGCTCGACGGATTTGAGCGCCGTCCTGGACGACCCCGGGCTGCGCGGCGAGTTCCAGTCGGCGATCGACGAGGCAAACAAGGCGGTGAGCAAGGCCGAGGCGATCCGCAAGTTTATCGTCTTGCCACATGACTGGACCGAGGCCACCGGCGAGCTGACCCCGTCCTTGAAGCTCAAGCGCAACGTCGTACAGGCCGCCTGCGCCGATGAAATCGCCGCGCTTTACGCCAGCGGACGCCCGGCAGACTCGGCCTAACTGATGCTTCGCGAACCCGCGAACCGCTGCCTGCCCACTCGGCTGAGATGACGCCGGGGCGGGCCTCCTACTCCGCTAGCAGCGCCTCGAGCCGACGAGCAGTCCTGTCCCATGTCCAGTCTGCCTCCGCCCAAGCCCGACCCTGCGCACCCAGCTGGGCCGCGAGAGGCGGGTTTGAGAGCAGCCGCGCGATCGCATCAGCCACCCCCGACACGTCCCGGCCGGACACGACGACGCCCGTCTCCCCGGGACGAACGGCGTCAGGCGCTCCGCCCGAATCGCCAGCCACCACCGGCAACCCGACCGCGGACGCCTCGAGATAGACGATTCCGAGCCCCTCGACATCCATGCCGAGCCGACGAGTGCGGCACGGCATCGCAAACACATCACCGGCGGCGAAGTACGCGGGCAGGTCGGGTTCAGCGACTTGCCCGGTGAACACGACGTCGGCCGCGACCCCACTGTGCTGCGCCAGCCGGACGAGCGCTTTACGGTATGGCCCCCGACCAACGAGGAGCAGCGCAGTCCCGGGAACCACCCGTCGGATCGCCGGCAGCGCGCGGATCAGGGTGTCCTGACCCTTGCGGGCTACCAGCCGCGAGACGCAAACGACCACCGGACGTCCGAGCAGTCCGTACCGTTCCCGCACGACTGAGCCGTCCACATCCTGGCGGAACGTCTCGACATCCACTCCAGGTGTGAGCTGACGGAGCATCGAGTCTCCGCCTAAGGCCGGCGCTAAACGGCGCCGGGTGTACTCGCCGAGGTAGGTGATTACGTCGCATTGCCTGCCGATCCGCCGTAGCACCTGCCGAGTGCCTGGCAGCATCGCCCAGGCGACCTCGTGCCCGTGCGTGCTTGCCACCACCCGCTCGACGCCCGCCCGGCGTAGCGACGGTGCCAGTAAGGCGAGTGGAGCGGCCGCGCCGAACCAGGCGGCGGTCGCGCGGTGCTCGCGCGTCGTTGCCATGATCCGGCGCCGGGCCATTGGCGTCGGCAGCAGGATCTTGGTCGGGTGCCGAACCACCGGAAACGGCTGTCGTCGGTCGAACGCGGCCGATCCTGGGTAGTCGGACGCGTACACCACCACGCGATCGGCGGGCAGCCGGGTGGCGACCGCGTAAACGAAGGACTGGATGCCGCCTTGTCGCGGGGGAAAGTCGTTGGTAACGATGATCGTCGGACGCATCAGATGCCAGGCAGGCAGAACCTCGCGTTCAGGGTTGGGCCGGTCAGGTCAGCCGGGTCGCGCCGACGTTTTCCGGATTCGCGGCAGTGATCACCTTGACGCTCTCGCCCTCCTGCGGCGCGGAGACCGCCAGGCCATTGCCGATGTAGATCTCGACGTGCCCGATCGGCGAGTACATGAACACCAGGTCGCCGGGCTGGAGCGCGTCTAGAGATACCTGGGTGCCGTAGGAGTACTGGGCCTCGGCGTTGTGCGGCAACTGGACGCCGGCGGCCGCCCAAGCGGCCATGGTGAGTCCTGAGCAGTCATAGGCGTCCGGCCCGGATGCGGCGTACACATATGGCTTGCCGACCTGGGCCAGCGCGAAGTCGACAGCCTTCTGGGCAGCGGCCGAGCCAGCGTGCGCCGTCAGCGGGACCTGGATCGCCGCTCGCGCCGTTGCAATCGGCACTGCATTGCGGGCTGCGAACGCCCGCCGCTGTTCGGCGGTCAGGGTAGCCAGCAGCGACTTGAACTTCTTCTTCTGCGCTTCGATGCCAGTGTGCTGCGCGTTCACCGCGTCGAGTGTTGCCTTGGCGTCCTCGACGGCATTGTCAGCCGCCTGCTGCGCGCTGTCGCTCTTGGCCTTGGCGGTATTGAGCTGGGTGACGATGTCGCCGCGATGGGACGCCATCAGGTTCAACTGGCTGATCTGGTCTAGGTAATTCTGCCCGTTCTCGCTGGTGAGAAGGGCGCCGGTCGAACTGAACTTCGCTCCCTCGTACTGCGCGGTCACCAACGCCCTGAACTGCGCCCGCGCGAGCGCGAACTCGGCGGCAGCCTTCTTGGCAGCCTGTGCAGCCGCGAGCGCGTGCTGCTGCTTGGCTTTGAGGTCGGCCCGGGCGAGATTGAACTTTTCGGCGAGCGCTTCTTCCTGCTCACCCAGGACGGTCAACCGCTGGGTGACGGAGGCAACGGTCGGTGGTTTGGGCGGTGCGGGCTGGACCGGCGTCGCGTAAGCGCCGGAGCTCGCAACGCCAAGCGCGGTGCCGATCGTTGCGAGGCCGAGGACGAGGTTACGTAAAGGGGTGTGGGATCGAGTCGTCGCCACCGTTGGCGGAACTCCGTTTCTTCCTCGGACCGCCTACCGAGTTAGCTGACGGGTTCGGGCCGGAAGAAGCCCTACGGCACATCAGCGGAAGCGGGGACGCCGCCCCACCGATGAGCCGATTCACCCCGTGGAACCTGTGGGTCCCCGGTTCGCCGACATCGACGGCCCGAAGAGAGAACCGTCGCTGCCGAACGTGCGATTCGGCGGTGACCTGTCCGGTGGCCCCCGGGTAGGAGGCCAGGTGGCCGGAAGGTCTCGGGCAGGTTACGGGATAGTCTGCACTTGACACAACAATCCGCGAGGGTCGTCGGAATGTTTGCCAGGCGGGAATCACGCAATGCGGGCCCGCTCACCGCCCGAACCGGTCCGATTCATACCATCCCTCGCACGAACGACCAGTCGCAGCGGTGGAACCAGGCCGCATTCGGCCAGCGCGTCAACGGCATGTTGCTCGGATTCGTCGAGATCGAGCGGATCGGCGGGTGTGCCGAGCAGCACAGAGACGACACAGTCGGCGCAGCCGGTGCCGCGAACCCGGCATGTGTCGCAGTCGATGATCATGGACAGCCTCCTCGGTAAGTCTCGGTATGACCGGACGCTAGGCACCGGCTCCGACAGTTTCCGAGCGCGCCGTTCAGGGCTGGGCGAGCCGAGCCAGCAGCACGACCGACGGCACCGCCCAGGCACCTGCCCGTTGAACGTCACGCTGCACCTGCTGATCGGCAGTAATGACGATGACGGGACGGCCCGGGGGCTCGGCGTCGACCAGGCGCCTGATTAGGTCGTCGGCGCTCTCGTCCGCAGCGCTGAACAGCACCCGCACCCCACGTGGTACGGGTGGCAGCGCCGGCGGACGCTCGCCGCCGTCGAACGCCACCGTCATCTCGACCCGCGATCGGCCGCGGAGTGCCGCGAGAGAACTGATCAGCCTGGAGCGTTGATCGGCCAAGGCCAACTCCCCATAACCGGTCTTGGTGACGTTGTATCCGTCGACGACGAGGTGAACGTTGGGCAGAGCGAGCAATCGGTCGAGGGCGGCCGGGTCGTCGGCGAACCGGCGCGACACCTCTGCGGCCGTCGCCGCGACCGTGTCGCCTAGCCGCAACGCCGGAATCGGCAACGACAGTTCACGACGGATGCTCGCCGCGGCCTCGGTCACCGTGTCGACGAGCAGCCACAACCGCACGTCGTCCACGTCGCGCGTCGTGCGGGCCGCCCGACGGCCGGACTCGGCCGCCTTCTCCAGTTCGGCGATTCGGGCCCTCGTTCGCCGTATCTCGGCATCACGCGACGACCCGGCGCTGGCGGCCTGCTGGATAGCTTCATTCGCCACGGCTTGCGCCTGCTGCAGTGCACGTTCGGCGGCGCGTACCTCGGCGCTCCGCGCCTTGAGCTGACGCCGTAGCTCCTCGATCTCGTCACTCGCCCCGCGAACGGCCGCCGAGACGGTATCCCGCACGCGTCCGGCCTGCTGCCGTTGCGCCGTGCGCA
>JBDUCV010000088.1:0-8177 GCA_040003255.1 Actinomycetota bacterium | reverse complement strand
CGAGTAGTTCGGGTCGGTGACGAGCCGACTGTGCCTCGCGCCGTAGGCGAAGTACACGACAAGGCCGATTGCCATCCACACGAAGAAGCGCACCCAGGTGGCTGCGGGAAGGTTGAGGATGAGGTACAGGGAAGCGAGCACCGCGAGGATGGGAATGACCGGGACGCCAGGGCAGCGGAACGCCCGGTGCAGGTCCGGACGCTTGCGGCGCAGCACGAGGACCCCCACCGCGACCAGGATGAAGGCGAAGAGGGTGCCGATATTGACCAGCTCGGCGAGCTCGGTCAGCGAAACGAACGTCGAGATGACCGCGACGACAACGCCGGTCGTGATCGAGGTACGGACCGGTGTGCCGGACTGCTCGCTGACCTTGGAGAACCCGGACGGCAGTAGCCGGTCGCGGCTCATCGCGAAGAACACCCGGCTCTGACCCAGCAACAAGATCATCATCACGGTAGTGAGCCCGAACAGGGCGCCGACCGAGATCATGGTCGCAAAGCCAGGCTTGCCGACCGATCGGAAGGCCTCTGCGAGCGGCGCGGAGACCTTGTTGAGTTGTACTTCACCATCTCCGTCACGACCAGCGACACCGCCACATACAGCACGGTGCAAATGCCCAGCGAGCCGGGGATGCCGACTGCGAACACGAACGACAACGCGACCGCGGGGCCCGCTTGCACCCCAGCCGCCTTGCCCGTCAGCACGAAGATGCCGGTGCCGATGATCACCCCCACCCCGAAAACGGTGAGATCGATCGGGCCCAGCCGCTTGCGCAGCTGATGGGTGGGCTCTTCGGTATCGGCGATGGATTGCTCGATGGTCTTCGTGCGACCGAGGTTCATGGACTCCATCCCGGACTGGGTGATGTAGGCCTCTGGACCGCAGGACGCATCGTGCCGCATGTGGTCAGGAGGGGACAATGCCCATCGAAGTCAAAGCAGGGGCAGATAGCGGCGCAACTCGAATGGTGTGACCTCGGCCCGGTAATCGGTCCACTCCTCGCGCTTATTACGCAGGAAGAAGTCGAACACGTGCTCGCCGAGCGTCTCGGCCACGAGCTCGGATGCCTCCATCGCCCGCAGGGCATCGACGAGGTTGTGCGGCAACTCGTCGTAACCCAGCGCGCGCCGCTCGGTGTCTGACAGCGCCCAGACGTCGTCCTCGGCTCCCGGCGGCAGTTCGTAACCTTGCTCGATGCCCTTCATCCCGGCGGCCAGCAACACCGCGAACGCGAGATAGGGGTTGCAGGCCGAGTCCAGCGACCTCATCTCCACGCGGGTCGAGTTGGCCTTGCCCGGCTTGTACATCGGCACTCGGACCAGCGCGGACCGATTGGCGTGGCCCCAGCAGACGAACGTCGGCGCCTCGACCAGCTCACCTCGCGCGGCGTAGCCGAATAGCCGTTTGTAGGAGTTCACCCACTGATTGGTGACCGCCGTGATCTCGCGGGCATGGTGCAGCAATCCAGCGATGAACGCCCGCGCCGTCTTGGACAGGTTCAACTCGTCGGACGGGTCGTGAAACGCGTTGTGGTCGCCCTCGAAGAGCGACAGATGGGTGTGCATGCCGCTGCCTGGACGGTGCCGGAACGGCTTGGGCATGAACGTCGCATGCGCGGCGTGCGCGATCGCGACCTCCTTGATGACGTGCCTGAACGTCATGATGTTGTCGGCCATCGACAGCGCGTCGGCGTAGCGCAGGTCGATCTCCTGCTGTCCAGGCGCAACCTCGTGATGGCTGAACTCGACCGAGATACCCAAGCTTTCGAGTGCGCCGACCGCGTCACGGCGAAAGTCGTGCGCGGTGTCGTGACTGGTCATGTCGAAGTAACCGCCGTTGTCGATCGGCTGTGGCTCGCTGCCGTCGGTGGGCCGGTCCTTGAGCAGGAAGAATTCGATCTCGGGGTGGGTGTAGAAGGTGAAGCCGCGCTCGGCGGCCCGCGAGAGCGACCTCCGAAGCACATATCGGGGGTCAGCCCACGACGGCGAACCGTCGGGCATGGTGATGTCGCAGAACATCCGGGCCGAGTCCGCCGCTCGGCCGTCGGGCTCGGGCAGGACCTGGAATGTGGCCGGATCCGGACGGGCCAGCATGTCGCTCTCACTGGAACGGGCAAAGCCCTCGATCGCCGAGCCGTCGAAGCCGATGCCCTCCTCGAACGCGCCGTCGAGTTCGGCCGGGGCGACGGCCACCGACTTCAGCGTCCCGAGCACATCGGTGAACCACAGTCGGACGAAGCGGATCTGACGCTCTTCGAGCGTCCGGAGCACGAACTCTTGTTGGCGGTCCACAATGCTGCAGTATTGCCCTCGCCGGTTACCGGAACGTTTCGTCGACCAGACTAGGCGGATTGTTCGGTGCAAGGCATTGCGCGTTCAGTGCAGTTGCGCCACCCGTTCAGTGCAGTGCGCTACCCGCCAGCCAGGTGGCCCACGATGCGGTCCAGTCGCCGGAATTCCAGATCTGCAGCTTCTGCGGCGTGCCCTCCACGTCGACGATGTCGCCGGGCAGCGAGAAGTTGTAGAACCACAGTGAATTGTCCGGAGACACGTTGAGACAACCGTGTGAGACATCAACTTTGCCCTGCTGGTCGACCGACCACGGCGCCCAGTGAACGAACTCGCCGTCGGTTGAGACCCGTACGCCCTCGCGGACGAAGATGTTGGAGTAACCGTCCGGGGAGGTGGCCGGCAGGCCGAAGGACGCCGAGCTCATCTTGATCTTCTGTTGCTTGTTGATCACCATGTGCGGGCCGCTATTCGTCCATAGCGAGATTTTCGTGCCGTTGACACCTTCGACGTAGCCGCCCTTGCCCATGGACGTCGGCATCTGCCTGACCAGCTTGCCGCTGTCGTAGACGTTGATGATCTTGTTCGAATCGTTGACGCGCGAGATGTGCGAGTCGCCGATCCGGAAGGACACACTGGCGTCGGACTCGCCGTACAAGCCGGGACCGACCTCGACGCCGTAGACCTTGGCAATAACCGTGACCTTGGTGCCGGCCTTGAAGTACGTCTGCGGACGCCAGTGCACGTCGGTGTCGCTGAACCAGTTCCAACCGCCGACCTGCGGAGGAACGGTGGTGACCTTCAGCGCCTTCTCGGCTGCCGCCTTGTCGGTGATCGACTCATCGAAATGCACCAAGATCGCCTGACCGACCCCGTACTTTTGCGAGGGATTGATGCTGAAACCGGCCGCGGTGTTGATGTAGGGCATCGTCACGTTGTCGGGCGACACGGTGCTGAAGGTCGAGGTCTTGGTGACCTGTACGCCATGCGCGTCAGCCGCCTTGGCTGTCAACGTGTAGCTCTTGCCATAGCCGAGTACTTCGCCGGCCTTCCAGGACGCCTTGTCAGCAGCGAGCGCGCCGGCCACGGTCTTGCCCTCGTCATTGGTCAGCAGCACCGATTGGAGTGTGCCGCCGCCAACCGCCACGGTGATCGGCGCGACAGGGCTGACCCCGTTCGCGCCGCCCGCCGGATTGAGACTCAGCTTGATCGGCGGGTTGGGCGGTGTGGTGGTCGGGCTGGGCGGCTCCGACGAAGGCACAGAGGCCGAAGTCGAGTCCCCGGCGCTTACCCCGCGCGAGCCTTCCTTCGGCGAGCAGGCGGCGAGGACGAGCGTCAGGCTGACGCCCACCGTGACCGCGCCCCAGACCCGTCGAGCTCTTGCCACTACGCCTCCACCTCGGCCATGCACTGCAACACTGTTCGACCATCGCATGATGATCGGATGCGACCCGTCCTATTGTTACCCGGCCGCGGCTTTCGCGCCTCGCGTGGAACGTTACGATCCGCTCACACCTGATCGGGCCCCATTGTGCCCTATCCGGGTGCCTGCGCCAGCCATCGCACCCGCGCGACGTGACTCACAGATCATCCACGAGTCACCGTTTTCGGTCGACTCCAGCGGGACAATGCAGTCATGGCGCAGCTGAGGATCGCTTTGGCCCAGATCGACATCACGGTCGGCGACATCACGGGTAACTGCGCGACGATGCTCGACCGAGCCCGGCAGGCCGCCGAGGCGGGGGCCCAGCTGGTCGCCTTTCCCGAGCTAGCGATCACCGGGTACCCCCCAGAGGATCTGGTGTTGCGTCGCTCGTTTCGGGACGCCTCCCGCGCCGCAGTGCCGCGGCTTGCCGGAGAGCTCGCGGCAGCCGGCCTGGGTGACCTCGGGGTGATCCTCGGCTACGTCGACGAGGACGAAGGGGTGCGCAATGCCGCGGCGTTTCTGTTTCGCGGTGAAGTCGCGGCCAGCTATTTCAAGCACCATCTGCCGAACTACGGAGTGTTCGACGAGGAGCGGTATTTCCAGCCCGGTCAGGATTTCGTGGTCGTCCGGTTTCTCGGCATCGACATCGCGCTCACCATCTGCGAGGACGTGTGGCAGGACGGCGGGCCGTTCACGGTCGCGCGGTCGGCCGGCGTCGGACTGGTGACGAATATCAATGCATCGCCCTACGAGCGCAACAAAGACGATGTCCGCTTGTCGCTGCTGCAACGTCGTGCCCGCGAGGCCGACGCAACCGTCGCATATGTCAACACCGTCGGCGGCCAGGACGAGCTGGTTTTCGACGGCGACTCGATGGTGGTCGACCCCGGGGGCAATCTGCTTGCGCGTGCGCCGCAGTACATCGAGCAGCTATTCCTCGTCGACCTGACATTGCCCGACGCCCTGCGCCAACCACCCGCCGCGCCTGCCGGTCTGCCGATGCGCATCGTCCGGTACGACACGGCGACCAGCCCGGCGCCACCCTTCGCGGCACATCCTGCTTCCGTCGCCGAACGGGTCGCGGACGAGGCCGAGGTCTGGGGAGCACTGGTTACCGGCACCCGGGACTACGTCATCAAGAACGGTTTCCGCTCGGTGGTGCTTGGCATGTCCGGCGGGATCGATTCCGCGGTAGTGGCGGCCGTCGCTGCTGATGCGATTGGTGGCGAGGCGGTGCACGGTGTGTCGATGCCGAGTGACTACTCAAGTGAGCATTCCCGCTCCGATGCCGCAGATCTGGCGCAGCGACTCGGCGCGCACTACCGGGTGGTGCCGATCGCACCGATGGTCTCCGACTTCGTCGAGGCGTTGAAGCTCACCGGCGTCGCGGAGGAGAACGTCCAGGCACGAGTGCGCGGGACCACGTTGATGGGATTGTCGAATGCCGAGGGCCACTTGGTGCTCGCCACCGGAAACAAGAGTGAGCTTGCCGTCGGCTACTCGACGATCTATGGCGATGCGGTCGGTGGCTTCGCTCCGATCAAGGACGTCCCCAAGGCGCTGGTGTGGCGACTCGCCCGATGGCGCAACGCCCAGGCCGAGGCGGCCGGCGAAGTCGCCCCGATTCCGCCCAACTCGATCGACAAGGCGCCGTCGGCAGAGCTGCGTCCCGGCCAGCTCGACAGCGACTCGCTGCCCGATTACGAGCTGCTAGACGCAATCCTGACGCGTTACATCGACGGTGACGAAGGATGTGCCGACATCGTCGCCGCAGGCTTCGACTCCCAGCTGGTGGCACGGGTGGCGAAGCTGGTCGATTCGGCGGAGTGGAAGCGGCGCCAATACCCACCCGGCCCAAAGATCAGCTTCAAGTCGTTCGGCCGCGATCGTCGACTGCCGATCACCAACCGGTGGCGCGAACCACTGGCTGACCAAAGGTGATGCGGTTCATAACGCCATGGCGTGGCCCGCGATGCATCATGTGGGTGTCGACCAGACATGCCCGGGTACCGGTGAGCCGGCCCCGAGGAAGAAGGAGTGGGACCCGATGAGCGAAGCCCTCTACGGCGCAGTGCGCACCAGACGAGTCACCATTCGTGACCTCCAGCGGGCTACCGACGCCGGCGAACGGTGGCCGATGTTGACCGCCTATGACTACTCGACGGCACGCGTCTTCGACGAGGCAGACGTCCCGGTGCTTCTTGTCGGCGACTCGGCGGCGAACGTGGTCTACGGGTACGACACCACGGTCCCGGTGACGGTCGATGAGTTGCTGCCGCTCGTACGTGGCGTGGTGCGGGGCACCAGTCGGGCGCTCGTCGTCGCCGACTTGCCGTTCGGTAGCTATCAGGCGTCGGTGCAGCAGGCACTCGAGACCGCGTCACGGTTCATGAAGGACGGTGGGGCCCAGGCCGTCAAGCTCGAAGGTGGCGCCCGAGTCCTGGCGCAAGTCGAGGCGCTGGTCGCTGCCGGGATCCCAGTAATGGCACATCTCGGCCTGACGCCGCAGTCCGTGAACGCGTTCGGCGGCTATCGCGTGCAGGGTCGGGGGGACGAGGCCGCGCACAGGTTGCTGCAGGACGGCAAGGCACTCGAAAGCGCGGGCGCATTCGCCGTCGTCCTTGAGGTGATTCCGGCGCAGGTCGCCCGTCAGATCACCGCCCAGCTGCACATCCCGACCATCGGCATCGGCGCCGGGCCGGACTGTGACGCGCAAGTGCTTGTCTGGCAGGACATGGCGGGGCTACGTACCGGCGCGCACAAGCCGAAGTTCGTCAAGGAGTTCGCCGACGTCGCGGGGGTGCTGCGCGATGCGGCGCACCGTTTCGGTGACGAAGTGCGCGCGGGAACGTATCCGGCGGAGGAGCACGTCTACCACTGAGGTCATCCGTCGGGGTTGCGAGTTGGACTACCGCGTTTCACACCCGTTCGAAGCGCACCGCTCGGGTGGCCACGTCGGACTCGATCAGCCGAACCCCGATTCGTTCGCCCACCGGCAGGTCACTGCCCGTGCACCTCGCCCGCACCGCCGGCTCGTCGAGCGCGATCGTCGCTGCGCGATCGTCTGACTCCAGAATCGTAGCGTCGAAACGCTCGCCGATCCGATCCTTCAGTAGCCACGCCTCGGTGGCATCGAGCACCGCACGGTCGACCTCGTGCGCCAGCTGTCCGGAGCGGGCCATCGTCTCGGGCAACGCCGGTACGCCTTCCCGCACCCAATCAGGGATCGGGTGACCGGCATGTGCGGCCAGGCAGATTTCACTGCCGTAGCGGTCGACGAGGCGGCGCAGCGGGGCGGTGACGTGGGCGTATGGCGCGGCGATACCTGCATGCAACGGCTGCGGTGGCGGCGGGCCGTCGAACGCCGTGTACGCCGATCCGCGTAGCAGGGAGCCTGCGTGATCGAGGAATGCGACGTGCCGTGGGTCATCACGCCTGAGGTTGGTTAGCACGTCGCCGGGCAATGCATCCTGCGGCCAGCTGACTCCAAGCGCGGGAGCGATCCGGCGCAGTGCGGCGATGGTGCGCTTGTCCGGCGGCGGCACGGTACGCAGAATGCCGAAGCCAACTTGCAGCATCAACGATGCGGCGCAGATGCCGGTCAGCAGGGAAATCTGCGCATTGTGTTGTTCAACCGGTAGCTGCTGCCGGAACCGCAGGGTCCAGCCGTCGCCGTCGCGTTCGACCTCCTGCGCGGGGAGGTCGAGATCGATCGCATGGCGCTGCCGGGCAAGCGCCGTGCGCAGTCGGCCGACGGTAGGCAGCAAGGCAACCGCCTGCGGCGCGTTGCCGCTCTCGAGCGCGGTGTGCAGCGTCGGATAGTCGAGCTGTTCGCGGCTGCGCACGCGCGCTCTACGCACGTCGACGCTCGTCACCTCACCGTTTGCATCGAGGCCGATTTGCCACAGCACGGCGGGACAGAGCTGATCGGGCAACAGGCTGGCCGCGCCCTCGCTCAGCACCGGCGGATGCAGCGGCACCCGCGCGTCGGGAAAGTAGAGCGTCTCTCCTCGATGTTGCGTTTCCTGATCCAGCGCTGATCCAGGACGAACAAACGATCCGACGTCGGCAATGGCGTAGCTGACCAGGTAGCCGTCGTCTGCGGCCGCGATGTGCACCGCCTGGTCGAGATCCTTGCTACCCGGCGGGTCGACGGTAACGAACGGGATGTCGGTGGCGTCGTCGTTCGGCAGGTCGACGTCCGATGCTGCGGCCTGCGCATCGGAAAGCACCGCAGATGAGAACTCGCCGGGCACCGCGAGCTCGTCGCGCAATGCGGCGAAGTCGAGCGGTGCGCCGGCGAGTCGATGCGCGATCGCCACGGGTCACGCGTCACAGATCGCGGATATAACCTTCAGGCCTTGCGCGCGGTCTTGCGTGCCGTCGTCTTCTTGGCGGCGCTCTTGCGTGCCGTCGTCTTCTTGGCGGGAGCCTTCTTGGCCGCGGACTTGCGTGCGGTCGTC
>JBDUCV010000087.1:0-8180 GCA_040003255.1 Actinomycetota bacterium | reverse complement strand
CCACCTGCACCGAGCCGGAACCGCAGCACGAGCCCGATTCGCTGACCGCATCACCGGCAACGTCCGGCGCACCGCAGCAGCCCTCAGCGGCTAGCGCGTCGCTGCTCGCGCCTCCGGCACTGACGGCTATGGCGGCCGCGGCATAACGCTGGCGGACCTGCTCACGCAGTTCGGTGTCGGTCGTGGTCATTGGCGAATCCTCTCATCGACAGTGGTCTATCCGACAAGGATGACTCATATATCGACGTCTGTCAATGTATCTGGCAAGATGGTCCCCATGAGCGCCACTGCTACCCGTCCACTCCTGCCGCTCGCCGCACGCATCGCGGCCTGTTGCAGCCCGGTCACCGGTCAAGTGCTCAACCCCGCCGCTGCCGAGCAGCTGGCCAGTGTGCTCAGGGCGCTGGCCGAGCCGAACCGGTTGCGGTTGGTCTCCCTCGTTGCCGCCCACGATGGGGCCGAGGCTTGTATCTGCGACCTGACCGAGCCGGTCGGGCTATCGCAGCCGACGGTGTCGCACCACATGAAGATCCTCGTCGATGCCGGTCTGCTGGAGCGCGAGCAGCGCGGGAAGTGGGCCTATTACCGCCTTGTGCCCGGCGCGCTTGACGCCGTTGCCGGTCTGCTGGTCAACACCGGGTAGCTCGCTGCGCGGTTCAGGCCGCAGCGTCGTATTGGTCGAAGTGGATTTTGCCCATGGGCACCCCGATGCCGATCAGGTTGGTGACTGTCGTCGCGATCATCGGGTCGGGGCCGGCGACCAGGACGTCCACGCCCAGGTGGCCCCAGTCCTGAAGGGCAGGCACGACGTTCTCGACCCTGCCTCGGTACCCAACGTAAGTCGGATCGTCGGAGACAACCCCATGGACCTGCACCTGCCGCCAGTTCCCGCCAGCTTGGATGAGCCGGTTGAGCTGGCTGACCGGGTAGATGTCGTCCTTGGTCCGTCCCCCGACGAATGCGTAGAGCCGCGGCGGTTCTTGCCACCCCAGGATCGATTCGACGACCGCAGTGATCGGAGCCGCTCCCGTCCCGGAAGCCACACACAGCAGACCGCCCGGAACCGTTCCGGGTTCGACGACCAAGTCGTTGCCGCGAGGCGGACCAAGGCGCAACCGGTCACCTGGCCTGGTGTGCATGACCAACGCAGCGGAGACGCCGGTGGCCCCAACCGCGCGAACGTGGATGTCGAACGTATTGTCCGCCCGCGGTGCGCTAGCGATGGACATCTGCCGCCATTGCCGCCGATGAGTGCCCACTTCGAGAGTGAGGTACTGGCCTGCCTTGTATGGGTACGGCGCGTCGGGCTGGATCCGGATAACGGCGAAGTCCCGAAGGACGCGCTGATGCTCGACGATCTGCGCACCCCATGACGCTGGCGCGTCGCGATGCCGCATCGCGCCGTCGATCATGATCGACGCCAGCCGGGTGTAACTGCCAACCACCGCCGCCTCGTGGTCGGCGGTCCACGCCGATCCCGCCAGGCCTTTCCACGCATTCACCAGTGCCTGCCCGGCAACCCCGTAATGACGGGGTTCGACGTCGAACTTGCGATGATCGGCCCCAAGCTGGGCAAGGTGGGCGGTCATCGCCTCCGGGTCATCGGTAACCACCCATTGCACCAGGGCACGCCCGAAGTCCTGCCGTTGCTGGACCATGTCAGACGGGAACATCCTCAACGCCTCACCAGGCAGCGCCAGGAACAACTCGGCATAGAAATTCACGACGAGTTGCTCGCTACGGGCGCTGACCAGATCCCAGGCATGCCGCAGCGCTTGCCGGTCGTAGCTCGGGGGGCTGGCGGCATCGGCGGTCTCTGCCGGGTTCGGGACGGGCGGCGGCCGTGGCAGGTAAAATTGAGGAAGCTCGACGGGCGGCAGTCGACGTTCAGTTGGACCTACGACAAGTGCCCCGCCGATCGGTTCCGGGGGCCGGTACGTCTCTCGCGGTGCAGACTGGGATAGCGGCGGCGGACCGCCCAGTGGTGGTAGCTGATCGACGATCGTGTGTTCTGAGCCGGTTGGACCGCCAGCTTCGATAACCCGCCCCGGCGCGGACCAGTTTTCAAAGGGAGTCGGCTGGATCCCGCGCGGACCCCGGGACTCCCGGGAATCCTGCTCACTCGTCAGCCATTGCAACAACACACTGCGAAGTCCCATGAGTTGACCTCCAGTCGACCCCTCATCCTGCCAGACGGGTAGCCGCGCTCGGCAGAGCTAGGTCATATACCGGTCATGCGGAAATAAACTTGCAATGGTGCCGGGTTGCAACAGCACTACTTGCGCGGTGGCCAAGCACGACCACACGAGCGGGGGCTGATCATGGGTACCGACTCGACGCCGCAACCTGGATCTGCCGGCGAGCACCTGTTGCAAGATCTATATGGCACCCAACCTCGAGCCGACACGTTCTACCTAGAGCAGATGCTCGACACCCTGACTCCTCGGATGGTGGAGTTTTTGGGCCGTCAGACGCAGATGATCGTCGCCACCGCCGACGCAGATGGGCACCCCGACGCGTCGGTGCGATTTGGTGAACCCGGGTTCGTCGCCGTGTTGGACGCGCAAACGCTCAGCTGGCCGGAATTGCGCGGCAACGGTGTGCTAACCACGCTGGGCAACCTGGTCAAGAATCCCTGGACACATCTGATGTTCCTCGACGCTGAAGAGCGAATCGGCCTGCATCTACGGGGCCAGTCCACCATCGTCGAGACAGCCGTGATGGCCGACAGGTATCCACATATAGCCTATCGACCAACCACCGGACGACCGCCGGAACGATGGGTCATCTTGCGCCTGGAGTGCAGCTACATCCACTGCCGTAAACACTTCCCGCGCAAAGACGCTCCCATCGACTGGGGTACCGATGATGTGCGCGCAAAGGGCGGCGACTACTTCGGCGCCAAGGACACCCCTTCTCCATGGGCACCTGGCGGGCCCGCCCGCTTCAGCGAATAGCCAACTCACCTCGTTCCGCCTTCCGGCGGTCACAGACGCGCCATCCTCGGCTAGCGGAACGTGTGGCTGGTCCAGGTCGCGCCGGCGTCCGTCGTGGTCCAGATCGTCGGTGAGACGCCGTGGGCGTCCTGGACGAGCACTTGCCCGGTCGTCGTCGTCTGGAACTGCACCGAGAAAGCTCGGTCTGCGGACGCGCCACCGAGGGACACTGGCTGCCAGCTCCGTCCATGATCGGCGCTGCGGTAGAGCCGATCGGTTGCCGTGAACACCACCGAGGATGACGCCGCGCTGACGACATACCCGCCCGGGCCGGGTAGCGGTGCGGACCCGACGAAGCTGGCGCCGCCATCGGTAGAGGTGATCGTGAACTGGCCGGCACCCTCGCCGGTGTGAGGCCGGCAGAGCAGGGTCATCGACGCATCGGGTGCAACCCGCGGCGCCAGGCTGTCGGCTCCGCCTCCCACGTTCGGGCAGGGTTCACCGCGCACTGTCCAGTTCGCGCCGTCATCGGTCGAGACGACCAACGTCGAACGTTTCGCCGGCCCTTCTTGCCCTGCGCCAGCTGCGCCTCCAGCACCGTAGATCACGAGCGTGGCGGTATGACTCGCCCGCGACAGCTCGACGCCGGTGCCAGATGATGCTTCGGCCGGCAGCGGAATGTCTCGCCAATCCGTCGAGCCCAGGCGAGCGGACCGCAGCCTGATATGACAGCTCGCTTCGCATCGCTCAGACGAAGGATTACTTAGCCACCACGCCGTGCCGTCCGCGATGGCCAGATCAGCCGCGCCGCCCTCCGCCTGCAGCTGCCAGCTCGCTCCGCCGTCGACGGTCATGAACAACTGCCAGCCGGTGAAGAGGTAGCCGATCCGAGAGGTGGCGAAACGGAGGCGGCTGACGCACACAACCGGGTTGCAGCCGGCCAGCACCGGATCGATCATGATGTCTCCTTGCAGGGCAAGCGGGGGCGCCGGGATGCTCACCCACGTCGTGCCGCCATCGCGGGTTCGAACGAGCTGGGTGCAGCGCTCGGACCCGCAGGGCACCGAACCGAGTGCCCAGCCCTCGGCACGGTTGATGAAGCTCACGTCGACCGGCCGGAACCCGGCCGGTACTGCGCCGCCGGCTGGCCCTGCGCCCAAGCCCAGCGAGGGAGTGCCAATCGACGTCGGGGCGTTGTCCGACCGGTGCTTATCTGGCAGCAGCAATCGGCTGCCAACCAGCCCACCGGCGGCGACTGCAGCGACCGTCATCGCCGCGAGTGCGGCCAGCGGCCAGCCATGCGCCCGTCGCCTCGCGGGCAATTGTCTGACCGGAAAGAGCTCCGTTTCGGCGACAATTCGTTCCGCCAGCACCGATCCGTCTGGAGCCCGGTCGGCTGCCGCGGTCATCCCACGTCGCATGACGCTAATCAGTTCCGGCTCATTGCTCATGACGAAGATCCGTTTCTCTGCACGTTGGCCGGTGGGCGCGAGCCTCGTTCGATCTCGGCCCGCAACGCGGCTAGGCCCCGGCCGACGATGCTGCGCACCGTCGCCTGCCTACAACCCACCTCCGCGGCGACCTGCTCGTCACCGAGATCGTGAAAGAACCGCAGCACAAGCACGGCGCGCTGCCGGGGTGGCAGCGAATCGAGCAGCCCAGCCACCAACACCCGGTCGGTTACCCGTCCGGCGAGGTCGCCCTCGTCGGCCAGCTCGGGGATCGCTGCGACCGGCCGCTCCTGGCTGGCTTTGCTACGGGTGGAATTCAGAAAGTTGTTCAGCATCGATCGCCGCACGTAGGCGAGCGGCATGGCGGCCCCAGCGACTCGCGACCACTTTGGTTGCAGCCGGACGAAGGTGTCTTGCACCAGGTCTTCTGCTGCCGTCACATCCCTGGTCAGCAGAAAGGCCGACTTGAGCAGCCCGGAGGTGTGGGCACGCACGAACGCCGAAAACTCAGCATCGCCCACGTCGACCTCCTACCTAGATGACACAGCATCACCCGGGATATGTGGCAAGAGCTCAGCCTAGGTATGGACGCACTGGTAAGCCGGAGACCGCGACGGGGCAACTGAATACGGCGCCGGCAAGTGGCTCGGCGCCATCGGCCAACCGCAGCCGCGAGGTAGTGATAAACAGCTGATCAAGGTTTTCCCCGCCGAGGGTGCAGGCCGTCACTCGGCTGGCCGGCACCTCGACCACGAGGTCAAGCTGACCGTCGTCGGCGTAGCGGCGCACACGGCGGCACATCAGGTGAACCGATCCGGCGACGGGTTCGTGTTCTCGTAGAGGACAGTTCCCGTCTGCTCGGAGGTATCCCGGTGCATATCCGCCGCACGTTAACCGTCACTTGCTCGGGCCTGCTAATAGCAAGCTGCAGCAGCGGAAGCAGCAAGTCCACGCCGGCGGCAACGGGAGCGGCGACAGAGGCGGCCTCGGCCTCGGCCTCCGGAAAACCGGTGACCGTTACCGAATTGGACTTCACGATCGCCCTGTCGTCGAAGATCTTGACGGCCGGCACCTATACATTCAAGGTCACGAACAGCGGCAAGTCCCCCCACAACCTCACCCTTGACGGCCCAGGCGTGAGCGACAAGGCGACGAGCACACTGACCCCTGGCACCTCAGGCGAACTCACCGTCACCCTGCAGAAGGGCACTTACGAGGCATATTGCTCGGTCGATAGCCACAAGGACAGGGGCATGGACGAGACCCTGCAGGTCTCATAACGCTGAACGAGTCGCTGAGCAATCTCAGGCGAGGCGGCGGCGTGAGCGCTTCTGGCGGAACACTCCAGCGAAGAGCTGCGGGTCGACGCCGGGTGTGGGCCGGCCCGTTGCGTAGCGGTAGATCACGGCCCGCGCATAGCTCGAGATCGCGCTGAAGCTCATGGCGAGCACGATCATCGCCGCCACGCCGGCGGCGCGGGTTGTCCCTCGCTTCGGCCGCCGAACGCGATGCGGGGAATGATTTGCGGTTGGTGGGCAGTTGAGGCCAGCATGCCGTCCGTCGTGATTGCCACCGCGTTCGGTGGCCCAGAGGTTCTGTCTATTGTCGACGAGGACACGACCGCGCCCGGTTCGGGTGAGATTCGCCTCGGAGTGCGCGCGGCAGGCGTCAATCCCATTGACTACAAGATGTACAGCGGCGCGTTCGGTGCCGACCCGGCGAAGTTGCCGATGCGGCTCGGCTACGAGGCGGCCGGGATTGTGATCGCGGTCGGCCCGGATGCTGTCGGCCCCGCGGGCCCGGTCCAGGTGGACGATGAGGTGATCGTCTTTCCGGTGTCCGGCGGCTACGCCGAGGAGCTGGTCGTGCCGGCCTCATCGGTTTTGCCGAAGCCGCCGCAGTTGGACTGGGCACAGGCTGCGGGCCTGATGCTCACCGGCGCGACGGCGGTCCACCTGCTGACCGCGACGGGCGTGCGCCAAGGGGACACGGTGCTGATCCACGGCGGGTCGGGCGGGGTGGGGGTGATGGCGGTGCAGCTGGCTGCCGCCCGCGGCGCGCGGGTCATCGCTACCGCGAGCCCGGCGCGGCACGACTTGCTGCGCGAACTCGGCGCCGAGCCGGTGGCCTACGGAGACGGACTCGCCGAGCGGGTCCGTGCCCTGGCAGCCGATGGTGTCGACGCCGCCCTGGACCTTGTCGGCACTGACGAAGCGATCGACGTCTCGCTGGAGCTTGTCGCCGACCGCGGCCGGATCGCCACCATCGCCGGCTTTCAGCGCGGGCCGCAGGCCGGTATCAAGGTTCTCGGCGCCGGGCCCGGCGGCGATGCCGGCACGGACATCCGCGATGCCGCGCGGCTGGAACTGTTGCGGCTGGCGGAGCAGGGCACGCTGCGGGTCATCGTCAGCCAGACGTTCCCGCTCGCAGACGCGGCAGAGGCGCACCGCATGATCATGACCGGGCACTCCACCGGAAAGATCAGCCTCATCCCCTAGCCACCCAGGACGGCACGGTCGACGGTCAGCAGCGGACCCCTGCTGATGCCCGGGTGATGGACCGCTGCGGACCCGACCGCCGGACTATTCGGGATTGACCTGGTTCGGGCGACTCGCTGGGCAGCGCTAGTTCGAACGGCCATTGTCGACGCCAGCCGTGCGGCGGATAGTAGTCAGACAGCCGACATCAGTCGGCCGGCGCCCTTGATCGACCCGTGGAAAAGGGAGGGAACGCCATGCGCAGAGCTATCGCACTCTTGCTCACAATGCCGCTGCTGATGCTGTCTCTGATGGCAGGGACGGCGAGCGCGCACACCGTGAAAGGTTCGTTCGAGTACCACGTCGGCGACGCACTGGTTTAGAGTCTGGGGGCCCCCGCCGGCAACCAGGCGGTCGCCACCAACGGCGACGTGGTCACGATTGTTGCCACCGGAACATTCGACACCGTCGCCCGCACCGCAACCGGTGGCGGCACCTTCGCCCATCACGTCGCGGCGACCGGGCAGACGATCACCGGAACGTTCACCACGACAGGGCTGATCAGCTTCCAGTCCTACGGCGACGCGACGCCGCAGGGAGCGCCTGCCTCGTTCTTCGGCGGCAAGTTGATGCTGTCGATCCTTGCCACGCCGGACGCGAACCCGAACCTGCATCTGCCCGCGACGCTCACCGTCGAGTGCGCCCTGGGCAACCCGCCGGCTGCGGCCGTCGAGGGCGTCCGGGTCAACGTCAAGGACGTGATCAACTTCAACAAGAGCGTGCCGGAGAGCGGCGAGAACGTCTACATCCAGCAGTAACCGACCCTCCGTCGCTACGACACGAATGGTCGCCGTAGCGACGAGCACCGTGCTGCGAGGAAGCCTGCGCTCAGCGTTCAACGGAAGCGGCGAGATTGTCCAGCGAGGACGACAATTCCGCCGCGTGATCTGCAGCGTTGATCCCGTCGGGCACATCGTCGGCCCTGATGTCGACGCGTGATCGGGCGTCGACGGGGTGACCTCCCCTGGCGTCGACCACGTCGGAGGCGGACTTCCCGCGCGGCCGACGCGTCCGCGTACGCCAGGACCAGTCGGTAGGACCCGCCGAGACGCGCATCGAAGTGCTCGAACCGGCCGGTCATCCGTCGGGCGGTAGCCACACGGCAAGCGCGTCGGAGTCGGTCAGCGCGGCGAATACCCGGTCCGGCGAGGCGCTGATGACTCGGACGGCGGTGTCAGTCCGACTCATCGCGGGCGCGCCGGTAGCGCTCGTAGATCACGCGCGAGCCGAACGTCCTGGTCTCGACCAGGTCTAGC
>JBDUCV010000086.1:0-8184 GCA_040003255.1 Actinomycetota bacterium | reverse complement strand
AACAACGAGCTCTACGGCGGCCCGACCAGCGTGCCGTGGAAACTGCAGATCCACTGCTTCGACCTAACGGGAGGCCGAGCCGTCGCCTGCAACCCCAGTGGCAGCACGACCCTCGGGTACTTCCAGCCAACGTTTCTCTACGAGTTGTTGTGGGACCTGTCGCTGGCCGTTTTCCTCATCTGGGCCGCGCGCCGCTGGCAGCTTGGCCGGGGCAACGAATTCGCTCTATACGCCATGGGCTACACGCTTGGACGGGGCTGGATCGAGGCGCTGCGGTCGGACTATGCGCACCATTTCCTCGGCCTCCGACTAAACGACTGGACTGCGCTCCTGGTGTTTCTCGGCGGATTGGTCTGGTTCCTACGACACCGTGACCAGCGCAACGAGTCGCTCTACGCCCGTCCGGACGCGCACCCCGAACCAGCCGACCCTCTGCTCGACGAACCAGTCGACCGTCCGCTCGACGAACCAGTCGACACGGCGCGCGAGGATTCCGAGTTGTCCCCAGGCTCGTAGAGTTGCCGTATGTCACAGACCGACGACGCCGAGGCGATGGATCGCGTCAGCGTCGAGATCCATCACCAGCACCGCGACGTCAGCGGTGGCTGGTTGCGTCCGACCGTCTTCGGGATGATGGACGGACTGGTGTCCAACTTCGCGCTGATCGCCGGCGTCGCGGGCGCGAGTGCATCGCGCACCTCGATCACTCTGGCCGGGATCGCCGGCCTGGTGGGCGGCGCATTCTCGATGGCCACCGGCGAATACATCTCGGTCCAGAGTCAGAACGAATCGACCCGCGCCGAGGTCGAGGTCGAGCGGCGCGAGCTGCGCGTCAACTTCGACGCCGAAGTCAGCGAACTAGCGCAGACCTACGTCGCGCGCGGCGTCGACCCTGACCTGGCCCAGCGGGTGTCCGAACAACTGTCGCGCGACCCCGACCAGGCGCTGCTTGTCCACGCCCGCGAGGAGCTCGGTGTTGATCCAGACTCCCTGCCGGGGCCCTGGACCGCCGCGTTCTCCTCGCTGTTGTCCTTCACGGTGGGCGCGGTCATTCCGTTGTTGCCCTACCTTTTCGGCGCTACTTCGATCGTGTTCTCGGCGGTCGTGGCCTTGGCCGCGCTGTTCGCTGCCGGGGCGATCACGACGCGGTTCACGTCGCGGTCCTGGCTGTTCTCCGGCACCCGCCAGCTACTCCTCGGCGCCATCGCCGCAGCGGTCACGTTTGGCGTCGGTGGGCTGTTTGGCACCGTTGTCGGCTAACTGGTCTTGCCAGACCGACCGGTCGGTCTTACGCTCAAACGTCATGCTAGCTCGGCTGCCCGGTCTCGACCTGGAGGCACTGACGTGCTGGTTGGACGATGCGCATCCAGGTTTACGCGACGGGGGCCTGCGGGCCGAGGCGATCGTTGGCGGGAAGTCGAACCTGACCTACCTGGTGACGGATCGCCGCAACCGCTGGGCACTGCGGCGGCCGCCGCTTGCCCACCTGCTACCCACTGCGCACGACATGGCCCGCGAGTACCGGGTGATCAGCGCGCTTAGCCGCACCGACGTGCCGGTGCCCGAAGCGGTCGCGTTGTGCTCTGATCCCGGCGTTCTGGGGGCCCCGTTCTACCTGATGAACTTCGTCGACGGCGTGGTGCTCGACGACAAGCGGACTGTCGCAGCGTTTGACCCGGTCCGTGCTCGGCGGATCGGCGAAGAATTGGTCGACACACTGGTGGCGTTGCACGCCGTCGACCCGGCCGCGGTCGGACTCGACGACTTCGGGCACCCAGACGGGTTTCTCGACCGCCAGCTGCGCCGCTGGCACGCCCAATGGGAAGCGTCCGAGACAAGAGAGCTGCCGGTGTTGGCCGAAGTCGTCGACGCGCTGCGCGAGGCCCGCCCGGTATCGCCATCGCCGACCGTTGTCCACGGCGACTACCGGCTCACCAACGTCATCGTCGGCGCCGACCTCGACCGGATCGCAGCCGTCGTCGACTGGGAGATGGCCACCGTCGGCGACCCGCTCACCGACGTCGGGCTGCTCACGGTGTATCACCAGCTGGCCACCGACTCGGACTTCACCATGCCGCGAATGCATCCCCGAGATGGCTTCCTGGCACCAGCGGAGCTCGTCGAGCGATATGCACGTCATTCGGGTCGCGACGTGTCGCAGCTCGACTGGTACGTCGCGTTCGGTTTCTTCAAACTCGCCGTCGTCGCCGAAGGAATCGCGGCCCGGCACTTGCAAGGCAAGACCGTCGGTGCTGGGTTCGAACGGTTCGGCGCCGCGGTTCCGGGCCTGCTCGAGCAGGCCCGCGGAATCCTGCACGGATAGGACACCAGATGGACTTCGCACCCAGCGAGCGCTCTTCGGCATTGCAGGAGGAGACCAGTCGCTTCCTCGACGAAGAGGTCTATTCGGCCGAGCCGGTATTCGCCGAGCAGGCCGAAGCGCTTGCCGAGGCTGGAACGCCCTTCCGCACTCCCAATGTCCTGGCCGGCCTGAAGGTGACCGCCCGGCAGCGTGGATTGTGGAACCTGTTCCTACCCGACGAGCGCTTCGGTGCAGGGCTCTCGGTGCTCGACTATGCCCCGATCGCCGAATTGACCGGGCGGGCGCTCGCGGTGGCACCGGAGGCGATGAACTGCTCAGCGCCAGACACCGGGAACATGGAGCTGCTCGCCATGTTCGGTACGGACGAGCAACACGACATCTGGCTGCGGCCGCTGCTCGACGGCTCGATGCGCTCGTGCTTCTCGATGACCGAGCCTGACGTCGCTTCCTCCGATGCCACCAACATCGCGACCCGCATCGAGCGCGATGGTGACGAATACCTGGTCACCGGTCACAAATGGTGGGCGACCGGTGCGCTTCGACCGGAGTGCAAGCTGGCCATCGTGATGGGGGTCAGCGATCCTGACGCTGAGCGGTACGCCCGGCACTCCATGATCCTGGTTCCGCTGGACACGCCGGGGGTCACCGTCCGCCGGTCGACGACGGTCTTCGGCTACGACGACGGCCCGCACGGCGGCCACGGGCAGATCGACTTCGACGGTGTGCGGGTGCCGGCCGCGAACTTGCTCGGGCCACAAGGCGGCGGATTCATGATGGCGCAGGCCCGCCTCGGCCCGGGACGGATCCACCACTGCATGCGCAGCCTGGGTGTCGCCGAGCGCGCACTAGAGCTGATGTGCGCCCGGGCAATGTCACGCTCGACTTTCGGCTCGCCGATCGCCGGCCACGGTGTCGTGCAGGAGTGGATCGCCGAATCCCGGCTAGCCATCGAGCAGGCGCGGCTGCTTGTGCTGAAGACCGCATGGCTGATCGACACCGTCGGAGCCAAAGGTGCGCGCACCGAGGTCGCCGCGATCAAGGTCGCGGCACCGCGCGCCGCATTGCAGGTGCTCGACCGGGCGATCCAGACCTTCGGCGCAGCCGGCGTTTCGGCTGACACCCCGCTGGCCGAGGCGTGGGCGCAGCTGCGCACCCTGCGGCTCGCCGACGGGCCCGATGAGGTTCACCTTCGTTCGATCGCCCGCGAGGAACTGCGCCGCTACGCCCATGCGGCCCCTCGATGAGTTCGCCGAGCGCCATGCGTGCGGTGAGTGCGAGCGACCCGGGCGTACGCGATCGGGTGCTGCAGTCCGCGATCGAGCTGTTCGCCGATCAGGGCTACGACGCGACGAGCGTCGCGCAGGTGATCGGCCGGGCCGGTGTCGCGAAAGGCGGTTTCTACCACTACTTCGCCAGCAAGGAGGAGCTGCTGTACGTCGTCTACGGAGAGTTGATCACCGAACAGCTCGCCCACCTGCGCGGAATCCGCGCCGCGGGCGCTCCGCCCGCGAAGCAACTGCGCGCGATCATCACCGACCTCGTCGTCACCACCACGGCCAACGCTCAGCGCGCGGTGATCTCGGTGCGTGAGTTGCACAAGCTCGGCGACGAGCGCATCGCCGAACTGCGCCATGCCCGCCGGCGCTATCACGAGGCGGTTGTGGCGCTCGTGCGTGAGGCGCAGCGCTCGGGCGAATTCGGCGATGTCGCATCGGCCGAGATGGTGACATTCACGATCTTCGGTGTGATCAACGAGCTCCCGTTGTGGTACCGCCGCAACGGCCGCAAGCGGCCGGCCCGGATCGCGACGGAGCTGGCCGACTTCATCCTCGCCGCGCTCGAGCCGCGATGACCCGCTGCGGACTGACCATCCCGCTGACCGGTCTGCCGCTGGCGGCGCACGCCGACCTGGTGCGGTCGCTGCCCGATCTGGGCTACACCGACGTGTGGTCCTCGGAGGTCGCCGGCACCGACGGCGTCACCCCGCTCGCCTTGGCCGGCACATGGGAGCCGACGCTGCGCCTCGGCACCGCCGTGCTGCCGGTGCACACGCGCGGCCCGGCACTGATCGCGATGACCGCGGCGACGATGGCCGCAGTCGCGCCTGGCCGGTTCGTGCTCGGCCTCGGCGCGTCGAGCGCGACGATCGTCCAGGACTGGAACGGCATCGATTTCGACCAGCCGTTCCGGCGCACCCGAGACGTGCTGCGCTTCGTGCGCAAGGCGTTGGCCGGGGAGCGGGTCGACGGCGCGTTCGACACCTTCGCGGTGCGAAGGTTCGCGTTAGAATCGCCACCCGCCACGCCCCCGCCCATTTTTCTGGCGGCTTTGCGGCCGCAGATGCTGCACCTGGCCGGCGCAGAGGCCGACGGCGCCATCCTGAACTGGCTCGCCGCGACCGACGTCCCGCGCTGCATTGAGGCGGTCGGCAACGCGTCCACGGAGCTGGTCGCCCGGATCTTCGTGTGCCCGACCGATGACGTCACCTACGCCCACACCCTCGGGCGGCGACTGATCGCGACTTACCTGACGGTGCCGGCGTACGCCGCGTTCCACGATTGGCTCGGACGTGGCGAGCTGTTCGCTCCGATGCACGAGCGATGGGCCGCCGGCGACCGGCGCGGTGCGGCCGACGCGGTGCCAGACGAGGTCGTCGACGCGCTCGTGTTGAACGGCACCCCCGAATCCTGTCGCGCCCAGCTGCAGGCATATGCCGACGCGGGGGTGGACACCCCGGTCCTGCTGGTCCTGCCGACGCCGGAGTTGGCTGATCCGGACGCTGCGACCGACATCTTGCGCAGGCTGAGCGGCTGATGCGGATCGAGAACGCGGTGGTGGTGATCACCGGGGGCGGCAGTGGCATCGGCGCGGCGCTGGCTCGGCGCTTCAGCGCGGATCGCGCCGCGACGGTCGTCGTCGCCGACCTCGACGAGGCGGCGGCCTGCGCCGTCGCTGACGAGGTCGGTGGGGTGGGCAGGGCATGCGACGTCACGTCGGAAGCTGAAATCGCCCGGCTCGTCGATCGCACACTCAACGATCACGGGCGGGTCGACCTGTTCTGTTCGAACGCCGGACTGGCGACCGGATTGGGTATCGAGGCCCCCGACAGCACCTGGCAGCTCGCGTTCGACATCCACGTCATGGCCCACGTTTACGCCGCGCGGGCCGTGCTGCCGGCCATGCTCGAGCGGGGGACCGGTTACCTGCTCAACACCGCGTCGGCGGCGGGTCTGCTGACCGCTCCAGGCGATGCGCCCTACACGGTGAGCAAGCATGCCGCCGTCGCCTTCGCCGAGTGGCTGGCGTTGACCTACGGCGGCCGCGGAATCGGCGTCAGCGTGCTGTGCCCGATGGGCGTGGCGACCCCGCTGCTCGAACGGCCACTGGCCGAGGGCGACCCCTCGGCGCGGGCGGTGGCGAAGTTGGGTGAGGTAGTTGCGCCCGAGCAGGTCGCCGACGCGGTCGCGGCGGGGCTGGCGCAGAACCGGTTCCTGATCCTTCCCCACCCGCAGGTGGGTACGTTCTGGGCCCAGAAGGCGTCTGACCCCGACCGCTGGCTGCGCGGTATGCGCCGGCGACTCGGCCAACCGTAGAAGGGAATCACCGCACATGCCTG
Source organism: Actinomycetota bacterium (assembly GCA_040003255.1). Classification (GTDB taxonomy): domain Bacteria; phylum Actinomycetota; class Actinomycetes; order Mycobacteriales; family Jatrophihabitantaceae; genus JBDUCV01. The sequence continues at coordinate 2,245 of JBDUCV010000086.1, read as the reverse complement.
GAGTTCAGGACCGCATCGCACTGGTCACGGGGGGCGCGCAGGGCATCGGCGCCGCGGTTGCGTCACGACTGGCGGCGGGGGGAGCGAGAGTGGCCGTGCTCGACCTCGACGAGGGAGCGGCCGCCGAGACCGCCGCGGCAATCGGCCGCGGGGCGATCGGTGTCGGGGCCGATGTGTCGCAACGCCCGCAGGTTCAGGCCGCGGTCGACCGAGTCGTCGACGAATTCGGCGCCCTGCACATCCTGGTCAACAACGCGGGTGTGCTGCGCGACAATCTGCTGTTCAAGATGAGCGACGACGACTGGACGACGGTGATGGACGTCCACCTGCGGGGGGCGTTCCTGGCCAGCCAGATCGCGCAGAAGCACATGGTGGCCGCCAAGTACGGGCGGATCATCTGCCTGTCGTCCACATCCGCGCTGGGCAACCGGGGCCAGGCCAACTACGCGACAGCGAAGGCCGGATTGCAGGGCTTCACGAAGACCCTCGCCATCGAACTCGGCCCGTTCGGCATCACCGCGAATGCTGTCGCCCCCGGGTTCATCGAGACCGCGATGACGAAGGCCACCGCCGAGCGCATCGGCATCACCATCGAGCAGATGCGTGACAACGTCGCCGCTACGATCCCGGTCCGTCGCGGGGGAAAGCCTGAGGACGTCGCCAACGTCGTTGCCTTCTATGCGGCCGAAGAGTCCGGTTACCTCACCGGGCAGGTGCTCTACCTCGATGGCGGCCGCGGACTGCTCTGAGCACAGCAGTCGCGCGAGGTCCGTAGTCTGAAGGTGCCGTCCTCACGGAAGGGTTATCTCAGTTGTTCGACACGCTGTCCGATCGCCTGTCCAAGGTATTTACCGGTCTGCGCGGCAAGGGGCGGCTCTCCGAGGCCGACATCGACGCGACCGCCCGGGAGATACGCATCGCCCTGCTCGAGGCCGACGTCGCGCTGCCCGTCGTCCGGCAGTTCATCGCGGCGATGAAGGATCGGTCTCGCGGCGAAGAGGTGTCGCGCGCGCTCAACCCGGCGCAGCAGGTCATCAAGATCGTCAACGAGGAACTCGTGGCGATCTTGGGTGGCGAGACCCGCCGGCTGCAATTCGCCAAGATTCCGCCGACGGTGATCATGCTCGCCGGTCTGCAGGGTTCGGGCAAGACCACGTTGGCCGGCAAGCTCGCCCGCTGGCTGCAGGAGCAGGGACACACCCCACTGCTGGTCGCAGCCGACCTGCAACGCCCCAACGCGGTGACCCAGTTGCAGGTGGTCGGCGACCGGGCCCGCGTCGCCGTGTACGCACCGCAGCCAGGAAACGGGGTTGGCGATCCCGTGCAGGTCGCGCGTGACTCGCTCGAGTTCGCCCGCCGCGCTCAGCACGACATGGTCATCGTCGACACCGCTGGCCGGTTGGGCATCGACGAGGGGCTGATGGCAGAGGCTGCCGCCATCCGTGACGCCGTACAGCCGCACGAGACGCTGTTCGTGGTCGACGCGATGGTCGGCCAGGATGCGGTGAACACCGCGCGCGCCTTCCAGGACGGCGTCGGTTTCACCGGCGTCGTGCTCACCAAGCTCGACGGTGACGCGCGCGGCGGTGCGGCGCTGTCCGTGCGCTACGTCACCGGCCAGCCGATCATGTTCGCGTCCAATGGTGAGAAACTCGAAGACTTCGACGTCTTCCACCCCGACCGGATGGCCTCTCGCATCCTCGGCATGGGCGACATGTTGACCCTGATCGAGCAGGCGCAAAAGACGTTCGACGAGGCCGAAGCCGAGCAGATCGCGGCCAAGCTCAGTGCCGGCAACGAGTTCACGCTCGAGGACTTTCTCGACCAGCTGCAGGCCATCCGGCGGATGGGCCCGATCTCGAACCTGCTCGGCATGATGCCGGGCATGGGGCAGATGAAGGACGCGCTCAGCCAAGTCGAGGACAAGGATCTGGACCGCACCGCGGCGATCATCCGGTCGATGACCCCTGCCGAGCGCGCCGCGCCGAAGTTGATCAACGGATCCCGCCGGCTGCGCATCGCGAATGGATCCGGCGTCGCGGTGAGCGACGTCAACCAGCTCGTGGACCGGTTCTTCGACGCCCGCAAGATGATGGCCCAGATGGGTGGGGCGATGGGGCTGCCAGGAATGCGCCGCAAGAACGCGAAGAATGCCCGCGGCAAGAAGGGTAAGAAGGGCCGTTCGGGACGCGGGCCGACCGCGCCTCGTACCCCCGCCGGCTTCGCCGGCGGACTGCCTGGCGGC
>JBDUCV010000085.1:0-8202 GCA_040003255.1 Actinomycetota bacterium | reverse complement strand
GGTACGCCGTCTGGTCGAAGGACAGCGAGGAGGCGTACACGGTGCTGCCTGACAGCGGGGAGCCAGGGGTACCGGGGCCGATCGAGGTCCACGGGTCGGACGCCCGCTGGTAGTTGAGATACGCCCCGGAATAACCGGAGGCGTGATAGCAGATGCTGAATGGTTCTGGGCTTACGGTCCAGCTAGCGCCGCCGTCGAACGAGTATCCGGCGACCAGGCCGTGAGACCCGCCGTTGGACCAGCGGTCCTGCTGCCAGGCGCCGACGAGGTGCAGGGGGTTGGTGGGATCGATTGCGACCTGTGGCTCGACTTCGGAGTTGAGGTAACTCTTGGACCCCGGCTGGTTGTCGAGCGCCATGCAGCCCGGTGTGGCGTAGGGGCTCGGGTTTGCCGAGACCTGGGCCGGGGTGGCCGCGAATGCGGTACTGCTGGACACCAAGAGGGTAATAGCGCCGGCGATTACCGGCATTCCCCAGCGTGCGACGTGCCTCTTCATCGATTTCCCTTCGGCTCGGATCCGCGCAGTTCGCCGCGGCTTGCTCCGCCAGCGACGTAGACGATGTAAGGAGTCTCCTACTGGTCGATGGCGCTGGCAAGGATCCGCGCAACATCGGGCTGATCGGACGCACTATCAGCTAACGGGCGCCGTGTCCATTCCGAGAACAGCGTCGAATTGCCGCCAGCGAGGCTCCTCACAGGGCGCTTGTACCTTTGGTCGACATCAGGTGGGGGAGCATTCCGAGGAGGTGCCATGAAGTTCCTGGTTCTGTGGCGAATGGACCTGTCCTTGCTGTCCCGTGAGATGGCCCAAGCAGTGGCCGGGATGGCCAGCTACGGCGCCACGATGGAACGCGACGGCAAAGTCACGGCTAGGTACCACGTGGTTGGCGCACATGGCGGGGCGTGGATTTACGACGTCGACTCGCATGAGCAGTTCGAGCGGCTGCTGGCCCGGGCGCCGGTCTTCAACTTCGCCCGATACGACGTGTACCCGCTCGCCGACATGGACTCCGGCGCGCGTCCGGTGACGGCCGAGGAGTAACGCGGTCGGTAATTCCCCGATTGACGCAATCACGGATCGACGCGACACTTGTGGCACTCGTCACGCGCAGGGAGGGCCGGTGTCCGCTCGCCTCGGTCGGCCGACCTTGACCGGTCGGCAACTGCTCATGGCTCAGCGGTTGCGCGAGCGTCGCGTGGAGTTGGGCCTGACCCAGCAACAGGTGGTCACCCGGTTGGGCCGCGCCGGCCTGCACACGACCAACCGGACGCTGTCCAGCCTCGAGCGCGGCGCCGGCATCGACGTCGCCAAGCTGCCCGAACTTGCCGTGGCGCTCGACTGCACGGTCACCTACCTGCTCGGCCTGACCCAGGAGCCACACCGCTGGGCACCTGATCACGAACTCGACGAGCATCCGCCGGGCCGCGCCAACAGTGTGCCCGGCGCGTCGACGCGCTCATGGATTCTCGGTGCCGAGGTTCCTGACCGCGCCGTCGGCCTGCGCATGCACGGCACATCCAGCCGGAACTGACCTCGATGTCATGCGAAAGGAAGCGCCAACTGATGTCTGTGCGAACGCGTCGAATTTTGGTCCTCGGCATGGCGTGCGCCGTTGCTGCCGTCACGGCAAGCTGCGCAAGCGGCTCGGCGGCGCGCCACTCGACGATGACCCTCTACACCTGCGCGAGCGCGAACGTCGAGCAGGCCGTCGTCTCTGCCTTCGAGAAGGCGCACAGCGGCACGAAGATCGACGTCTTCCGAGCCCCGACGGGTCAATTGAACGCGCGCATCGCGGCCGATGCGCGCAGCGGGGGCTTGCGGCCTGACGTCATCTGGGCGTGCGATCCGCTGACGATGCACGGTTATGACGAGCAGGGCCTGCTGGCGCCGTGGGCACCGGCGAACGCGGCGGAGATCCCGAGCGCCTACCGCACCCCGCACTTCGTGGGCGTCGACCTGCTGTACATGGTGCTCGCCATCCACAAGGGCCTCCCGCCGCCCGCCACATACGCCGCGCTCACCGCACGCGGGTTCAAGGACAGCGTCGCGTTGCCGAACCCAAGCTTCGCCGCCTCAGCGCTCGGGATGCTCGGCTACTTCGCGTCGGCACCCGGCTATGGCATGACGTACTACCAGCAGCTCAAGAGCAACGGCGCAGTGCAGGTGAACTCGCCCAGCGACGCGCTGACCGGCGTCGAGCGGGGCACCTACCGGGCCGCCTTCACCCTCGCCAATGCTGCCTACCTCGACCAGAAGAAGGGGTCACCGATCGAGGTCGTGTGGCCAAAGCCTGGTGGCATCGCCATCTACGCGCCGATTGGGGTGACGACCAAGAAGGACCGGTCGCCTCTTGCCACCCAGTTCGCCTCCTACGCCGCGAGCCGCGACGGCCAGAAGCTGATGGCCGGTCAAGGCACGTATGTGCCGATCGACGGCCTTGGCGGACCGCCGATCCCGGCAGGCAGCCCGATCGTCTCGCCGGAGTGGTCGGCCTTATTCGCCAAGTACAAGTCGGTGCTGGCCGACTACGTCGCGTTGTTCGGCAGCTGACTTGGGCGTGCGCGGGTCGCTGCGACTCGACGAGCGCCTCGTCGTCGTGGTGGGCGCGGCGGCGAGCGTCGGGCTCGTGGTCGTCCCGCTCGTCAAGCTCGGGCAGGTCATGTTCGAGGGCGGCGGCTCCTCGGTCGCGCGGGTGCTGCGGGCACCAGGGCTCGGCACCGCGGCGCTGCACAGCGTGCTGCTCGCATGCGTCGTCCCGCTGCTCGCGGTGCCGCTTGGCACCGCGATGGCATTATTCCTGCGGCGTGGCGACGTGCCGGGCCGCGGCGGGCTGCGGCTCGCGGTCGTGCTGCCGCTGATCATCCCGCAGTTCGTCCTTGGCTACAGCTGGACTCAGGCGTACGGACGGGCGGGCTTTACCGACAGCTTGCTCGGCCTGCATTGGACCCAGCTGCACGGACCGGTTGGGATCGCCGTCGTCCTGGTGGTCGATGCGGCGCCGCTGTGCTACCTGCTCACGACCGTTGGTCTGGCGACGCGGGCTCAGCCGGAGCTCGAGCGGGCGGCGCAGGTGTCCGGTGCCGGCCCGTGGACGACGCTGCGGACGGTGACACTGCCGCTGCTACGTCCCGTGCTCGCGGCGGAGCTCGTGCTGACCTTCGTCGCCACCTTGGAGAGCTTCGCGGTGCCGCAGGTGCTGGGTGCGCCGAGCGGCTTCTCGACGCTGACCACCCGCATCTACGCCGATCTCGCGCTCGCGAGCGATCCGGACTCGTTCCTCGACGCCGTCACCCTCGCACTCGCACTGGTCGTGATGGCGGCGGTGGTGCTCTTACCGTCCGACCTGGTCCTCGGGCCGAGGCTGCGCGCAGCTCGCACCGGACAACCGGCGGGTGCCGTGCAGGTGACCAGGCGCAGCTGGCGCGGCGTCGTTCCCGCGCTCGGCATGCTGGGCTACACATTGCTCGGGGTGGGCCTGCCGACCATCGCGCTCGCCGCCGCCGCGATCACCCGCGCCATCGGGGTGGCGCCGACGCCGTCGAACTGGACCATGGCCAACTTCCGCGCCGCGCTCGATGGACCGACGATCGATGCAATCCGGAACAGCCTTCAGCTCGCCGGGCTGGCGGCCTTTGCGCTCACTGCGCTGGGTGTGCTGATCGCGGCCCTCGAGCGACACCGCGCAGGACGCGCGCTGGGCACGATTGCGATCCTGACGTTCGCGATTCCCGGGTCGACGCTGGCGGTCGGCTTGCTGATCGCCTACGGGCGGTGGTTCGGTGGCGGCCTGGCGCTGATCCTGGTGGCCTACCTCGCGAAATTCTGGGCACTCGCGCACCGGACGCTGTCGGGAGCCGTCGATCGCCTTCCGCACGCCGATTGGCAGGCCGCGCGCACCAGCGGGGCCAGACCGGCCGTTGCGGTGCGCACGATCTGGTTGCCGTCGCTCGCGCCGGCCCTTCTCGGCGCGTGGGTGCTCATCTTCCTCAGCGCCCTGCACGAGGTCACCATGTCGAGCCTGCTGTATTCATTCGGCAATCAGACGCTCGCCGTGGCCGTGTTGAACCGCCAGGAGCTCGGCGACGTCGGCACCACTGCGGCCCTCTCCGTGCTGCTGACTGCGCTGCTTCTGCTCGCCGCAGTGCCCGCCTGGCTGGCACTGCGATTGATGCGCAGGCAGCGGGCGGGCCGGGCGGCGGAGGGAATTCCGCTGGCCCTGCCGGTGCTGGAGGTGGCCGGTGCGCGATGATCCGGGTTTGCCGAACGGGCGAGACCCCGACGCGCTGCGCTGTCGGGGCGTCTGCGTCGAATTTGGGAAGGTGCGGGCTCTCGCCGACCTCGATCTGAGCATTGAACCTGGCGAGGTCGTCGCGCTGCTCGGCGCGTCCGGCTCGGGCAAGTCAACCCTGCTGCACGCCGTCGCCGGCCTCGTGCCGCCCTCGCACGGCGAGATCTGGGTGGCTGGCCGCCGGGTTGCTGCCGGGCGCCTCAACATTCCTCCCGAGCGGCGCGACGTCGGCATGGTATTTCAGAACTTCGCGCTGTGGCCGCACTTGTCGGTGCTCGACACGGTCGCCTACCCATTGCGGCGGGCGGGTCGCTCGCGGCGCGATGCCGCCACCACCGCCACGGCCATGCTGGCCGGTCTGGGTATCGATCAGCTCGCCACCCGGCGTCCAGCCGAACTGTCCGGCGGCGAACAGCAGCGGGTTGGGCTGGCGCGGGCGCTCGCACGCGACGCCGGCCTGTACCTGCTCGACGAGCCCACTGCTCACCTGGATACGCACCTGCGCGCCGCGTTCCAGGATGCCGTCCTGGCCCGGCAACGCGACACCGGTGCAGCGATCGTCTATGCCACCCATGATGCCGCCGAGGCGCTCGCCCTCGCCAATCGGGTCGCGCTGATCGTCGGCGGCAGGCTGATCCAGGTTGGTACGCCAACGACCGTGTACGCCGAGCCGGTCGACGTCGCCGCAGCGGCGCTGACCGGGCCATGCTCGGTGCTCGCAGCCATCGTCGGACCGGCCCACGACGGGGTGCTTTCAGTCGACCTCGGAACCGGTCCGGTTGCGGTGTCCGGCGGCGGCACCGGCTACTCAGACCCACGGCCGCGGCTGCTCCTGGTCCGCCCGGACTGGGCCCGCGAGGGCGGCCCGCTGCGCGGGCGGATCACCGCGATCGGGTTCCGCGGGGCGCACACCGACTATCACGTCACGACGCCCGGCGGCCCGATGCTGCTGCACCTGCCCGGGCCGCCGCGCCACGCCGCGGGCGAGTCGCTGTCATGGACGCTCGAACGCGCTTGGGTGGTCGACGGACCGGATCCGATCCCGGACTCCGGCTCGGACGACGTGGCTCAGCCGAGCGCGATGATCGCGCCGGAGTGATCCAGCCGGTTGTTGACCACGTCGAGGTGCAGGCGGGTGTAGTGGCGCAGCGCGGCGAGCTGGCGCGCGCCGAGGCGGTCGCAAACCCATTCCCAATGCATCGATACCCAGTCGCCGACCTTGAAGTCCTGCACCAACCCGACACCGTCCAGCGTCCGCTCGACCGTCTCGACGATCGGCGCGCCGAGCAACAGTTGGCCGTCCTCGAACAACAGCGGCTGAGACTCCACCACCAGCTGATCCGCACGCACCTGCCGCACCTGGCCCCAGCGGATCCGGCAGCGATCCAGAACCATCAGGGCCTGCTCGTAGCGTCGATCATCACCGAGCAGGCCAACCCACGGGTAGACGCAGAACACGTGATAACTGTGATGCGGCATGCCTCCAGCGAGCACGGCGTCGGCGACGCGGCCGAACTGCAAGCCGGTCTTGCTCCGGAATCGGTCCTCCATCGAGTCACCCAGTGGACGTACGCCGACCCGATCGAGCAGCGTGTTGCCCACCCAGTACGCCTCGACGACGCGCCGGTCGAGGGGGTCTGCGACACCAGTGGCGTTCGCGATCAGTTCCAGGTACGGCCAGGCACCCGCAAACTGACGCGCCAGGTCACGCACCCCGTTGTCGACAACCGCCGTGACGCCGTACTCGAACAATGCCTGCGAGTCGGGCGGACCGCACGCGCCGTGATAGTTCGGCGGGAACGCATAACGCACGAACAGCGTGGGGCCCGGAACGTTCTGGACGTCGGGCGGGGAAAACGTCGTCATGGGGTGATCGGCTCTTGAGACTCTTGCCCAGCGGACTTCGTGCCGTCGGCGAAGACGCCGAGCGCGTCCCTTGCCCGATCGGCGTCCATCCGTTCCAGCGCAAATCCGCTGTGTATCAGGATGTAGTCGCCGGGGACGAAGGGACCGTCGAGCAGTCCCAGGTCGATGTCACGGACGACGCCCGCGACGTCGACGCGGGCGACGTCACTGCCGGGCGTGACCTCGACGACCCGACCTGGCAGGCCCAAGCACATGTCAGATGGCTCCGATCCGAACCGGGACCAACGCGGGGTTGGCAACGCGTGCGCCGGATTGCGCTGTCCGTGCGATGTCGATCACGAGTTATGCCCTGCGCTCGACGCTACCCTCGAGATCGCGCGGTTGGTGGTGTCGAGCTGCTGTTCGGTGCGCTGACGTAGCTGCAGTAGCTGGGCCGCCGAAAGTCGTTCACAAGTCCAATCCCAGTGCAGGGATACCCAATCCCCGACGGCCGGTTGACCGAGTGGTGATCGTCCGGCTTGCGCCCAGCGGGCGGTCTCGACCCGCTCCGGCCCCAGGCCCAGTTGGCGTCCGTCCCAGGACAGCGGTCGGCAGCTGACCTGGACGTGGTCCCCGGGGATCGATACCACCTGTCCCCACCGGATCCGGCATCGATCCAGAACGCTTAGCGGCGTGTCTCCCCGGCCGAGCAACGCCACCCATGGGTAGACGGTGAAGACGTGGAAGCCATGGTGCGGCACGCTCGGGTGCGCTCCGTTGGGATTCAGCCCGGCCCAGTGCGCGCGCCTCTCGCCGCCGAAGCGGGTCCGTACCGCCGAGGCGAAGTCAGCCGGATCGACCTGTTCGAGCAGCTCGTTGCCGACCCAGTAGGCCTCCACGACTCGCGGATCCAGCGGGTCCTCGATCCTCGCGGCCGAGGCGATGATCTCGAGGTATGCCCACGCCCCATCGAACGCCCGCGCCCGCGCGCCGAGCTCGAGACGCGTCCCCATCGCGACGTCGAACAGTCCGTCAGAGTCGTCGGGTCCGCAGTAGCCGAGTTGGTTCGGTGGGTAGGCGTAGCGGGCGAACATGACCTCGCCCGATCGCACCGATGCCTGCGTGCCAACGGTCACGACGGGTCCGGCACCTCGTGCGGCCGTCCCATGAGTTCGAGCCCCGACATCGCCCGCTGCGCCTGCGCCTCGTCGATCACCTCGACGGCAAAACCCAGGTGCAGTAACACCCAGTCGCCGGGTCGCACCGGCACCTCGAGCATGCCGACGTTTACCTTGCGAACCGCTCCCTGCACGTCGACCTGGACGAGCTGACCGTCATAGCCCTCAACGATCTCGACGACCTGTCCGGGAATTCCGAGGCACATCGCTCAGCCACCCCCTGCCGCGGCGGGCACGAGCTCATCAAGCACGCCCAGGACCTCGGCCACGGCCCGCTCGACGCCGGCCTCGACGTCAGCCGACAAGCCGATGCCCTCGTCCAGGCGCGCCGGCTGACAGCCGACCACCAGTGTCCGTGGCAGGGAGCCGCCAAGCGCGGTTACCCCGGCCAGCACCGACACTGGATCCATCCCGTGCGCGTCCATCGCGGCACGCGGCACGTCGTCGGCAGTCACTTCAAGCAGCTGCACCGCCCCCGGCTGACCGCGGGCCGGGATCGTGTCGACCACCACCAGCACGTCCCAGCCGTCGAGCAGGTCATAGGCCAGATGCATGCCGCGGATGCCGTAATCGACCACCCGAACACCGTCCGGCAGGGCATGCGCCGCCAACCGTCGCGCGACCGCCGGCCCGAATCCGTCGTCACCGAGGAAGATGTTGCCGACGCCGGCCACGAGCACCCGCGGGTGTGCGCCCACCGGGTCACTCGCGCCGGACGCCGCCGACATCACTTGAAGTCTTCTCCTCGCGGTACACCAGCCTGGTGAGCCGGACCAGTGCTTGCTTCGCCAGGCGCGTCGCCGTCATGCTCGGCCGCCGGCTGCTCGTCAGCCGGAGACGCTACCGGGCCCCGCGGCGACTGTTGCGGGGCGGCCTGACGGAGTTCGTCG
>JBDUCV010000031.1:0-26855 GCA_040003255.1 Actinomycetota bacterium | reverse complement strand
CGGTGATTTGCGCTGAGCCATGGCTCGCCTTCTGCGGGCAGGATGCGGGAACCGGACAAGTGTAGTTCCCCGTTGGGAGGCGCCGGCTGTGCGCCGAAATGCCGCTTGAGCGGCCACTAGCATGGCCTAATGGGTCCCGCCGAGCTGTCCGCCGCCGTCCGGGCGGCCGTCGACGCGTGCGTCGGTCAGCGAGACTTCGCGGCAAGTCCTTTAGCAGACGTCGTCGTCGAACGTCCCAAGAATCGAGACCACGGCGACTACGCGACCAACGTCGCATTGCGGCTGGCCAAGGCTGCGGGGCGCCCGCCGCGCGAGATCGCCGAGGCTGTGGCCGCTCGGCTGCGCGAGACCTTCGGCATCGCCGCAGTCGATGTCGCCGGCCCGGGCTTCTTGAACATCACGCTCGCCGCCGACGCCCTGGGCGAACTGGCCAGTCGGATCGTCAAGGCCGGACCGTCCTACGGGCATGGACCGCAGCTGGCCGGGCGGCGGGTGAACCTCGAGTTCGTATCTGCCAATCCCACCGGCCCCGTACACCTCGGCGGTACCCGCTGGGCGGCGGTCGGCGACGCGCTCGCGCGGATCTTCGAGGCAAGCGGCGCGTCCGTTGCACGCGAGTACTACTTCAACGACCATGGCGCGCAGGTCGACCGCTTCGCCCGCTCGCTGCTCGCGGCCGCGCTGGGTGAGCCCACCCCGGCCGACGGCTACGGCGGCGCCTATATCGACGACATCGCGGCGCAGATCGTCACCGAACACCCCGACACGCCGACGCTGCCCCGAGACGACGCGCAGGAGGTGTTCCGCCGCGAGGGCGTCGAGTTGATGTTCGCCGAGGTCAAGCAGTCCTTGCACGACTTCGGCGTCGACTTCGACCTCTACTTCCACGAGAACTCGCTGCACGAGTCGGGCGCGGTCGACAAGGTGGTGGCGCTGCTCAAGGAGTCTGGGCAGCTGTACTTCGCCGAGGGTGCCTGGTGGCTGCGTTCCACCGAGTACGGCGACGACAAGGACCGGGTGGTGATCAAGAGCGACGGAAAGCCCGCATACATCGCTGCCGACATCGCCTATTTCCAGGACAAGCGGGCGCGGGGTTTCGACCTGTGTCTCTACCTACTCGGCGCCGACCATCACGGCTACATCGCCCGATTGAAGGCGGCCGCGGCGGCCTTCGGTGACGATCCGGACACCGTCGAGGTGCTGATCGGCCAGCTGGTGAGCCTGGTGAAGGACGGCCGCCCAGTTCGGATGAGCAAGCGGGCCGGCACCGTGATCACCATGGCGGATCTCGTCGACGTGGTGGGGGTAGACGCCGCGCGGTACGCGCTCGAACGTTCGTCGCTGGATTCGACGCTCGACGTCGACCTGGATCTACTCGTCAAGCGCACCAACGACAACCCGGTGTTCTACGTGCAGTACGCGCATGCCCGGCTGGCCTCGCTGCAACGCAACGCGGCCGAGCTCGGCATCGTCCGCTCGCCGGATCCCGATCTCGGCCTGCTCACCCACGACCGCGAGACCGACCTGCTTGGCGCGCTGGGTGAGTTTCCGCGGATCGTGGCCTCGGCGGCGGAATTGCGCGCGCCGCATCGGGTCGCGCATTACCTCGAGAGCCTTGCCGGCATCTACCACCGCTTTTACGACTCCTGCCGGGTATTGCCACTCGGCGACGAGTCGGCGACCCGGCTCACCGATGCTCGACTCTGGCTGAGCGAGGCCACCCGGGTGGTGCTGGCGAACGGGCTCGGCCTGCTCGGCGTGAGCGCCCCGGAGCGGATGTGAGCAGGTCGGCGCACCCCGCCGGCCCGCGGCACGCCGACGTCTTCGCCGAGCCGGCACTGTTGCCGGTGCCGGCCGACGTCAACCTGCTCGACCCGGCGATCTGGCCGTCGTCGGCCACCCGGATCAACGGAGTGCTGACGGTGGGCGGGGCCGCCGTGACCGACCTTGCGGCGCGATGGGGCACACCCGTCTTCCTGCTCGACGAAGACGACCTGCGCGCCCGGGCACGGGCCTACGCCACCGCGTTCGAACGCGGCGATGTGTACTACGCCGGAAAGGCATTTCTGTGCACCACGGTCGCCCGGTGGATCGCCGATGAGGGCCTCGGCCTGGACGTGTGCACCGGCGGTGAACTGGCGGTTGCCCTCGCCGCAAGATTTCCTGCGGACCGGCTTGCGCTGCACGGGAACAACAAGAGCGTCGCCGAGCTGGAAGCCGCCGTGGCCGCGCGGGTACGGACGATCATCGTGGACTCCTTCGATGAGATCGAGCGGCTCGCCGGGGTCGCCGGTCAGGCCGGGATCCAGCAGCGGGTGCTCGTCCGGGTCACCGTCGGCGTCGAGGCGCACACCCACGAGTTCATCGCTACCGCGCACGAGGACCAGAAGTTCGGATTCTCGCTGGCCGACGGATCGGCCGAGCAGGCTGCCGCCGCCGTCCTCGCCGCTCCGACCTTGGTACTCGGCGGGCTGCATTCGCATATCGGCTCGCAGATCTTCGACACCGCCGGATTCGAGGTCGCTGCGCACCGCGTCGTCGAGCTGGCTGCCCGGCTGCGCGATCGCCACGGCGCCGAGATCGCCGAGATGGACCTCGGCGGCGGGCTGGGCATCGCCTATGTCGCAGGCGACGATCCGGAATCGGTCAAGCAGATCGCCGAGCGGCTGCATGGCATCGTCGAGCGCGAATGCGCGACCGTCGGTCTGCCCATCCCGCGAATATCCGTCGAGCCTGGACGCGCCATCGTCGGGCCGAGCGCGATCACCCTGTACGAGGTGGGCACCGTGAAACAGGTGGTACTCGACGGCGGGGTGATCCGGTCCTACGTCTCGGTCGATGGGGGGATGAGCGACAACATCCGCACCGCGCTCTATGACGCCCGTTACACCGCCGTGCTCGCGAACCGTGCCTCTGACGCCAGTCCCAGATCGAGCCGCATCGTCGGCAAGCACTGCGAGAGCGGCGACATCATCGTGCGTGACTTGTGGCTGCCAGGTGACGTGCGTCCCGGCGATTTGCTTGCCGTCGCCGCGACCGGTGCGTACTGCCGCAGCATGGCGAGCAACTACAACTTCGTGCCCCGTCCGCCGGTCGTCGCCGTGCGCGAAGGCGTCAGCACGGTCGTCGTCCGCCGGGAAACACAGGACGACCTGCTGCGCTTCGACCCGGGGTGGGTGCAGTGAAGTCGGTGAAGGTGGCGCTGCTCGGCTGCGGCGTCGTCGGCTCCGAAGTCGTGCGGCTGCTGCGTGAGCAGGCCGACGATCTGGCCGCGCGAATCGGCGCACCGCTCGAGCTCGTCGGGATCGCAGTGCGCCGGCCAAACCGGCACCCGGACGTGCCGGCCGCCCTGCTCACCGGCGACGCGACAGCTCTCGTCGCCCGCGACGACGTCGACCTGGTGGTCGAGGTCATCGGCGGTATCGAACCGGCGCGCACGCTGCTGCTACAGGCGCTGCACAGTGGCAAGAGCGTGGTAAGCGCGAACAAGGCACTGTTGGCCGCCTACGGCGCGACCTTGCACGACGCGGCCGCGGCGGGCGGCGTCGACTTGTATTACGAGGCGTCGGTGGCAGGCGCGATCCCGCTGCTGCGACCGCTGCGCGAATCGCTGGCCGGCGACCGGATCACCCGCGTGATGGGCATCGTCAACGGCACCACCAACTTCATCCTGTCGCGCATGGACGCCATGGGCAGCGGCTTCGACGAGGCGCTCGCCGAGGCGACAGCGCTCGGCTACGCCGAAGCCGACGCCACCGCCGACATCGACGGTTTCGATGCCGCCGCAAAGGCCGCCATCCTGGCCGGATTGGCCTTCCACACCCGAGTCACTGCCGCCGATGTGCACCGAGAGGGCATCGCCGAGGTCACCGCCGCAGACGTAGCCAGCGCCCGGGCGATGGGCTGCACGGTAAAGCTGCTGGCAATTTGCGAGCGAACCGAGGACGCGGTGTCCGTGCGCGTCCACCCGGCCATGCTGCCCAGAAGCCATCCCCTCGCCGGGGTCGGCGACGCGTTCAACGCCGTGTTCGTCGAGGCCGAGGCAGCCGGGTCGCTGATGTTCTACGGGCGAGGGGCGGGCGGCGCACCGACCGCCAGCGCCGTCCTCGGTGACGTGGTGGCGGTCGCCCGCAACCGGGTCAATGGCGGACGCGGCCCAGGCGAGAGTTCCTACGCCGATCTGCGCATCCAGCCGATGGGCGACACCCAGACGCGCTACCACGTCGCGCTCGACGTCGCCGATCGCCCCGGTGTGCTCGCCGCGGTCGCCGGTGCGTTCGCCGACCAGGGCGTGAGCATCCAGACCGTGCGCCAAGAGGGACGAGGCGACGATGCCACCCTCGTCCTGGTCACCCACTCGGCGGCCGACTCGGCACTCGCCAAGACCGTCGAGCACCTATCTGGCAACGATTTCGTCCGACGCGCGGCGAGCGTGATGCGCGTCGAAGGCATGCCCGCGGGCTGACATGCACGCCACCACGTACCGCGACTGGCCGGGCCTGATCGAGACCTACCGCTCCAGGCTGCCCGTCACCGCGGCCACTCCGGTGGTGACCCTGTTCGAGGGAGGTACGCCACTTCTCGCCGCCCGCGAACTGTCGGCTCGCACCGGGTGCACCGTCTACCTCAAGGTCGAAGGCGCCAACCCCACCGGATCGTTCAAGGACCGCGGGATGACGCTCGCGATCTCCCTAGCCCTGCAAGCAGGTGCCAAGGCCGTCATCTGTGCGTCAACGGGCAATACCTCGGCGAGCGCCGCCGCGTACGCCGTGCGCGCCGGGATGACCTGCGCCGTGCTCGTTCCACAGGGCAAGATCGCGCTGGGCAAAATGGCGCAGGCGTTGGCCTACGGTGCCCGACTACTGCAGGTCGACGGCAATTTCGACGACTGCCTCGAACTTGCCCGCAAGCTTGCGGTGGACTACCCAGTGGCACTCGTCAATTCGGTCAATCCCTATCGGATCGAGGGGCAAAAGACCGCGGCATTCGAGATCTGCGACGTGCTGGGTCGGGCACCGGACGTGCACTGCATACCGGTCGGCAATGCGGGCAACATCACCGCGTACTGGCGGGGCTATCTCGAGTACGCCAGCGACGGCCTGGTCGATTCCACCCCGCGCATGTTCGGCTTCCAGGCCGCCGGTGCGGCGCCGATCGTGCTGGGAATGCCTGTCGCGCAGCCGATGACGATCGCTACCGCGATCCGGATCGGCAACCCTGCCTCGTGGACGAGCGCCGAGGCGGCGCGCGACGAATCCGGCGGGCTGATCGAGGCGGTCACCGACCGGCAGATCCTCGAGTGCTACCGGTTGTTGGCCCGTACCGAGGCGGTGTTTGTCGAACCGGCGTCAGCGGCGAGCGTCGCCGGATTGCTGATGACCGCGGCAGACGGCCGGCTGCCGGCCGGTTCGCTCGTCGTTTGCACGGTCACCGGCAACGGGCTCAAAGATCCCGAGTGGGCCATCTCGGGGGCACCCAAGCCAATCACCGTCCCGATCGATGGCCATGCCGCTGCCGTCGCGCTCGGCCTGGCGTGAACAGCTCGGCAGCGCTGAGCGGCGCAGTGGCGTTCCGGGCCGATGCGACAACGGTGCGCGTGCCCGCGACCAGCGCCAACCTCGGGCCAGGATTTGATGCGCTCGGGCTCGCTCTCGGGCTCTACGACGAGGTGACGGCACGGGTTGGCGGGGACGGGGATCTGTTCGTTGACGTCAGCGGTGAGGACGCGGTGCCCCGGGACGGGTCGAACCTCGTCGTGCGAGCCATGCGTGCCGCCTTCGACCGGGTCGGCAGCCGGCCTCGGGGTTTACAGCTCTCATGCGTCAACCGCATCCCGCACGGTCGAGGACTCGGCTCGTCGGCCGCGGCTATCGTCGGCGGGGTCCTGTTGGCGCGCTCGCTGGTGCTCGACGGAGCGGCTCGGCTGCCCGATCAGGCGCTTCTGCCGTTGGCGAGCGCTCTGGAGGGACACCCCGACAACGTGGCCGCTTGCCTGCTCGGTGGTCTCACGGTTGCCTGGACCGTGGCGGATCAGTCATCGGCGGTCCGGCTGGAATGCGATCCCTCGGTGCAACCAGTGGTACTGATCCCGCCTAGCCCGTCGGCCACAGCAGGGGCTCGGCGACTGCTGCCGGCGAACGTGCCACACCGCGACGCCGCGTTCAACGCCGCCCGAGCGGCCCTGCTCGTGGCCGCCCTGACCGGGCGCCCCGACACCCTGTTCGATGCCACCGAGGATCGCCTGCACCAGCCGTATCGGGCCGACGCCACACCAGCGTCGGCCGAGCTGCTCGTCGTGTTACGCGGTCTCGGCATACCGGCCGTCATTTCCGGAGCCGGCCCCACGGTGCTCGCCCTCACCAGGGATCGCGACGAGTTGGCACGCACCGTCGAACGTGCGCCGGCCGGCTGGGCGGTCGAGATACCTGCCATTGACCGGATCGGCGCCCGGGTGCTGCGCTGATCAGTTGGCATCGGCGGGGGTGGCGGGGAACACGCCGAGACGGGCCAAGGTTGCTACCGCTATCCTGGAGCGTCTAGGCTCAGTCTTGTCAGTCACGACGCCAGCGGTCTTCGGCGGCACCCCAGCATTCGGCCCGCACGGCCGGCGCGGGGCATCTGGCCCGAATCTCACTAGCGTCGCCGTTCTTGTCGCGCACACCACGCACAGATGCGGACGACAGACCCACCACAGTTCTCCCGGCGCGTGACGCGACCGGGATCCGAGCCGGTCGGCACCGCCGAGCGGCTCGCCACCGGGTACGCGCGCACGGCCGCGCCTCCCACCTTCGGAAGGATCCGACATCACCGTGACAGACACCCAGGAGCAGACACTGCGCGCTGCCGGGCCTGAGGCCGCCGACCGGGCTGCCGCCACCGTCCGGACCACGGCACGTCGCCGAACCGGCTCGCTCTCGTCCATGCTCCTCCCCGAGCTGCAGGGCATCGCCGGCAGCTTGGGCATCAACACCGCCAAAATGCGCAAGAGCGAGCTCATCGCCGCCATCGAGGCGGGCCGATCCGGCCAGTCCAGCCCCCGGCGCGCAGACACCGACGCCACGCCCGGTGATTTGGCCCCTACGGCGGCGGCTAGCTCACCCAGCGCGTCCGAAAGCATGACGGTGCCCAACACCACCGCCGCCCCGCGCCGTGAACGGCGTGCCGCCAACCCGCCAGCCGGCAGCCCGACCCAGCCGGCACTCGGCGACGCCGCGGCGGTCAATGGCTCAGCCCCGACCGGGTCCCGTTCCTCCGCCGAAGAGCCGCGCGATCTGCCTCCAGGCATGCAGCCGACCGACACCGGGCAGCGCACCGACACCGGGCAGCGCACCGACAACGGCGGCCAAACCCCGCAGCGGCAGAACGTCCAGTCCGGTGGGCCGTCGTCGAACGAGCGCGAGGACGACATAGACGGCGGTCGGCGGCGTGGCCGGCGCTACCGCGACCGCCGCGGCCGCAACCGCGACCGCACGGGCGGCCCGGATCGGCAGCCTGCGAGCGGCACCATCGACGCCGAACCGACGGTGAGCGAAGACGACGTGCTGGTGCCGGTCGCCGGCATCCTCGACGCCATCGAGGACAAGAACACCTGGTTCGTGCGCACGGGTGGCTACTTCGCCAGTCCTGAGGACGTCTACGTCGCCAACTCCTACATCCGCCGCTACAACCTGCGCCGCGGCGATGCCGTTACCGGCGCGATCCGCCAGATGCGCGACGGCGAGCGGCGGGAGAAGTACAACCCGCTGGTGCGCCTGGACACCGTCAACGGACGCGACCCCGAGCAGTCGAAGAACCGCGTCGAGTTCACCAAGCTGACGCCGCTCTATCCGCAGGAGCGGCTGCGCCTGGAGACCGAGCCACACATCATGACGACGCGCGTCATCGATCTGGTGATGCCGATCGGCAAGGGCCAGCGGGCGCTGATCGTGTCGCCGCCGAAGGCCGGCAAGACGATGATCATGCAGGCCGTCGCCAATGCGATCGCCACCAACAACCCTGAGGTGCACCTCATGGTGGTCCTCGTCGACGAGCGACCCGAAGAGGTCACCGACATGCAACGGTCGGTCAAGGGGGAGGTCATCGCCTCGACGTTCGACCGCCGCCCACAGGACCACACCATGGTTGCCGAGCTGTCGATCGAGCGGGCCAAGCGGCTGGTCGAGATGGGCCACGACGTCGTGGTGCTGCTCGACTCGATCACCCGGCTCGGCCGCGCCTACAACCTCGGTGCGCCGGCCAGCGGACGGATCCTGTCCGGCGGTGTCGACTCAACCGCGTTGTACCAGCCCAAGCGATTCCTCGGCGCCGCCCGAAACATCGAGAACGGCGGATCGCTGACCATCATCGCGAGCGCGCTGGTCGAGACCGGTTCGGCCGGTGACACGGTGTTCTTCGAAGAATACAAAGGCACCGGCAACGCCGAGCTGCGGCTGGATCGCAAGATCGCCGACAAGCGGGTGTTCCCGGCTGTCGACGTCGACCAGTCCTCAACGCGTAAGGAAGAGATCCTGCTATCGCCCGACGAGCTCGCCGTAACGATCAAGCTGCGCCGGGTACTGCACTCGCTCGAGCCGCAACAGGCCCTCGACCTGCTGCTCGACCGACTGAAGAAGACCCGCAACAACACCGAGTTCCTTATGCAGATCGCGAAGACGGCGCCCGGGCAGGACTGAGATCCGTTCAGCCGGGCGGGCCGGTCGGCCGCCAGCTTCACCCGGGCAGCCAGGTCGGCCGCAGCGGCGGTAGTGCAGACTCGCAAGCGTTTGCAACTCGCTGTTGAGGAGCCCGTGTGAGCCAGCCTGCCAGGCACGGCGCCAAAGCGACCACCCACACTGTCCCGGTGCCACGTTCGGAGTGGTGGCGGCGCGCGGTGTTCTACCAGATCTATCCACGCAGTTTCGCCGACGGCAACGGCGACGGCACCGGCGACCTGGTCGGGGTTCTTGACCGGCTCGACCACCTGGTCGACCTGGGCGTCGACGCCATCTGGCTGAGCCCGTTCTATCGCTCGCCGATGGCCGACGGTGGCTACGACGTGTCAGATCCGTGCGATGTCGACCCGATCTTCGGCACGCTGGACGACTTCGACGCGCTGCTCGCCGCGGCTCACGAGCGCGATATCAAGGTGACGATTGACATCGTCCCGAACCACTTCTCTGATCAGCACCCGTGGTTCCAGAAGGCGCTCGCGGCGCCAGCCGGTAGTGCGGAGCGCGATCTGTTCATCTTCCGGGACGGCCGCGGCGACACGGGGCAGTACCCACCGAACAACTGGCCGTCCGCGTTCGGCGGGTCCGCGTGGAGCCGGATCGCCGACGGCCAGTGGTACCTGCATCTGTTCGCTCCGGAGCAACCTGACCTGAACTGGGAAAACCCGAAGGTGCCGGCGGAGTTCGAGCGCATCCTGAGGTTCTGGATGGACCGCAACGTCGACGGCTTCCGCATCGACGTCGCCAACTCCCTCGCGAAACCCGAAGGTCTTCCCGACGCCGACCTCGCCGGATGGAGTGGGATCTCGCACGAGCCAATCCCGGCCGGCGATCCACGGTGGGACAACGATCACGTGCACGACTACTTGCGCGGGTTTCGTCGGGTGCTCGACAGCTACCCCGGGGAACGAATGGCGGTTGGCGAGGCTTGGGTGCGCGATCCGGAACGGCTGGCGCGCTACGTCCGCGCGGATGAGCTGAATCTGACCTTCAACTTCAGCCTGGTACTCGCCAAGTGGGGCGCTGCGTCCTTCGCGCAGGCGATCCGCGAGTCCCTCGACGCGATGGCCGACGTCGGCGCACCGTGCACCTGGGTGCTGTCCAACCACGACGTCGTGCGGCATCCGACCCGCTATGGCGGCGGCGCGGTGGGCGTCGCCCGGGGACGTGCCGCTGCGCTCGTGCAGTTGTCGTTACCCGGTGTCGTCTACCTCTACAACGGCGACGAGCTGGGCCTGCAGAACGTGGAACTTCCCGATGCGCTCCTGCAGGACCCGACCTGGGAGCGCAGCAGACACACCGATCGCGGTCGAGACGGCGAACGCGTACCGCTGCCGTGGAGCGGAAGTGCGCCGCCTTTCGGATTCACGACCGGCGCGGCGTCGTGGTTGCCGATGCCAGAGCAGTGGGTGTCGTTGACGGTCGAG
Organism: Actinomycetota bacterium; assembly: GCA_040003255.1. GTDB lineage: Bacteria > Actinomycetota > Actinomycetes > Mycobacteriales > Jatrophihabitantaceae > JBDUCV01. The sequence continues at coordinate 16,720 of JBDUCV010000031.1, read as the reverse complement.
GCCGAACGGGACGACGCCGACTCGACGCTTTCGCTGTACCGCCGCGCGTTGCAGCTCCGCCACGACGTGCCGGAGCTCGCGACAAACGAGCTGACCTGGCTCGACGCACCCGACGGTGCACTTTGCTACCGCCGGGGGAACTCGATGGTGGTTCTGCTCAATGCCTCCGACGGCCCCGTCGCGGTGCCCGAGGGTGAGGTGCTGCTCGCTTCTGCGCCCTTGGTCAACGCGATGGTGCCGCCGGATACGACAGTGTGGGTCCGCACCGCACCGGCATAGGGCAGCTGAGGAGCCGGACCAGCAGATAACGGTTAGGTATCGGTGTCTTACTGATCGCACCGTCGGCGTCAATCGGGTGCAATCGTGCATGGAGTTGTAAGCGGTATCAGTCCGCCATGTCAGCAATCGACGAAGGGCTTCGGCATGCGACACCGGAACATCGCGGTACTAGCGCTCACCGGCGCGGTCGTGGCGGGTCTCGCCGCGGGGTGCGGTGGTAGCAGCAAGAAGAGCGGCGGCAGTGGTGGCAGTGGTGGCGGCGGCGACGAGCGCGGCCCGATCACCTACGTCCAGGGCAAGGACAACAACAACGTGGTGCCGGGACTCGTGCAGCGTTGGAACGCCGCACATCCGAATGAGAAGGTCACTGCTAAGCAGCAGTCTGACTCGGCCGACGACCAGCTGCAGGACGACGAGCAGCACTTCCAGTCGAAGGACTCCGGCTACGACGTCGTCAGTGTCGACGTAATCTGGACCGCCGAGTTCGCCGCCAAGCAGTGGCTCGTGCCGCTGAAGGACAAGTACGCACTCGACACCGGCAAGCTGTTGCCCGCCACGGTCAAGGCGGCAACCTACAACGGCACCGTTTACGCCGGCCCCGCATCCTCGGACGGCGGGCTGCTCTACTACCGCAAGGATCTGGTCCCCAACCCGCCGGCCAACTGGAGCGAGCTCATTGCCGACTGCTCCAAGAAGAGCGGCACCGTGACCGGCTGCTACGCCGGCCAGTACGCCAACTACGAAGGCCTCACTGTCAACGTGGCCGAGGCGATCAACGCCGCAGGCGGTGTGTTCGTCAAGGAAGACGGCAAGACACCGGCGGTCGACTCGCCCGAGTCGCGGACCGGCCTGGACTTCCTGGTCAACGGGTTCAAGCAGGGATACATCCCCAAGGAAGCCATCGGCTACAAGGAAACCGAAAGCCTGCAGGCGTTCCAGACTGGCAAGCTGCTGTTCCTTCGCAACTGGCCCTACGCCTACAACATTCTTTCGACCGACCCGAGCTCTGTAGTCAAGGGCAAGTTCGGCATCGCCCCGTTGCCGGGACCGAAGGGCCAGGGTGCCTCGAGTCTCGGTGGACACAGCCTGGCGATCAGCCAGTTCTCCAAGCACAAGCAGACCGCACTGGACTTCATAAAGTTCTACGAGTCCGCGGAGATGCAGACCTACTTCCTGAACCAGGGTTCGCAGGCTCCGGTGCTGAGCGCGACGTACGCCGACCCGGCATTGACCGCCAAGTACGGCTACCTGTCAACGCTGCTGAAGAGCATCGAGACCGCTGTCCCGCGTCCGGTCACGCCGTTCTACCCGGCCGTCACCAAGGCGATCGAGACGAACGCCTACGCCGCGCTGCAGGGGAACAAGTCGACCGACCAGGCGATCAAGGACATGCAGGCCGCGCTCCAGGCAGCCACTGGCGGGGGCTGACCCACACGTAGACCGCTGAGCGGGGCACTTTCGGGCATCCGTCCCTTGAGCTGCCCCCGCTCAGCGGTCTAAGTTCACAGCTGCCGTGGGAGGAAGCCCGAGGAGGCTCCATGACCGTTGCTGGGCCCGCTGCCGAAAACGCCGAACTTGCTTCCATTTCCCCGCCGTCAACGCCCGGTCAACGCCGGAAGAAGATAGCGACCGGCGAGGGACGTCTAGCCCTGTACCTCGTGGCACCCACGATCGCGCTCTTGGGCGTCATCGTCGGGTATCCGATCGTCAAGGCGATCATCGCGTCGTTCCAGACCGATGGCACCGGCAAGATCGACCCGACCACCGGATTGTTCGCCAAGGGCGGCGACTTCGCCGGGCTCGACAACTACAAGCACTGGCTGCTTCAGCGGTGCACTGGCGCCGGTGGCAAGGGCGTCAGTTGTCCGCCCGGCAACCTGGGTGCCGAGTTCTGGGACTCACTTCGGGTCACCCTTTTCTTCACGGTGGTCTCGGTGTCGATCGAGGCAGTCATCGGCATGTTGATGGCGCTGATGATGCACAAGGCATTCAAGGGTCGGGGCTTGGTTCGCGCCGCCATTCTCATCCCCTGGGCCATTCCGACCGCTGTAACCGCCAAGTTGTGGGCGGTCGTGTTCGACCCGCAAGGCATCCTGAACAAGGTTCTGGGCACCCACTTCCTCTGGACCTCGGACAAGTGGCCCGCCAGGTTCGCGATCATCATCGCGGACGTCTGGAAAACGACGCCGTTCATCGCCTTGCTCATCCTTGCTGGTCTGCAGAGCATTCCCGATGAGCTCTACGAATCCGCGCGCGTGGACGGCGCATCGGCCTGGCAGCGGTTCGTCCGGATCACTTTGCCGCTGGTCAAACCGGCGCTGGCCGTCGCGTTGATCTTCCGGACGCTAGACGTGCTGCGGATGTTCGACCTGCCGTGGATCTTGACGGGCGGCGCCAACGGGACGTCGACGCTGTCGATCCTGGTGGTGCGGCAACTGACCCAGGGCGCGAACTCGGCGGCGGCACTGTCGACGATCACGTTCCTGTTCATCTTCGGCATCGCTTTCATCATGGTGAGGCTGCTGAGCGCAAACTTGGTCGGCGCGCAAACGAAGGGGGTGAAGTGAGATGACGAAGGCAGTCGACGTGCCCACCGCGACGGCAGCAGGCGTCGACACCGACTTCAGCCGCTCGCCCAAGCGCTCGATCCAGTGGGGCGGTGTGGGCAGCTATGTCTCGATCGCGATCATCGTGATCTGGTGTCTGATTCCGTTCTATTGGATGATCGTCATGGCCTTCCGCGACAAGGCCTACACCTTCGAAACCACGCCATATCCCTCGCACATCACCCTTGAGAACTTCCGGTTCGCGTTCGACACCTCGAGCGGTAACCACTTCGGCCGGTCGCTGATCAACGGGTTGATCGTGGGTGGCACCGTCACGCTCGTCGCCATGCTCATCGGAGTCTTCGCCGCCTACGCAATGGCTCGACTGCAGTTCCGCGGCAAGGGCCTCGTGCTGGCCGCGGTGCTGGGCGCCTCGATGTTCCCAGGCGTCGCGATCCTCACCCCGCTGTTTCAGCTGTTCACCGACCTCGGCTGGCTCGGTACGTACCGCGCGCTGATCCTCCCGCAGATCTCCTTCTCCCTACCGCTCGCCGTCTACACCCTGACCAGCTTCTTTGCGGACATGCCCTGGGAGTTGGAGCAAGCGGCCAAGGTCGACGGGGCCAGCCCGGGGCAGGCATTCCGGCTGGTGATCTTCCCGCTGGCTGCGCCGGCATTGTTCACCACGGCGATCCTGGTTTTCCTCGCGTCGTGGAACGAGTTCCTGCTGTCCAACGTCCTGTACAACAACAACGACAACGTCGCGACGCCCACGGTCGCCCTGGCGAAGTTCACGGCGGGGCCGCACGTCGTCCCGTATACGCAGACGATGGCAGCCGGGGTGGTCATCACGATCCCCCTGGTCATCGTCGTACTGCTTGCCCAACGGCGAATCGTGAGCGGCCTCACCGCGGGCGGCGTCAAGGGCTGATCCACGTGGCGCCGATGTGCCAGCTGGCCGATCATGGGTGGGGTGAGTGAGGGCGATCCCGCGGCTAGCGTGAGCGACGGCGATCCCACGCTGGGCGGGGACACCGCGTTCGACGTGCTCAGCGGCGGAGCCCGGAGGGCGACGTGGAGGGAACGGTGGTCGGCCACCGCACCCCGGGCCCGGCTGATGAGCATCGTTGCGGCTCTGCTGACCGTTGCGGCTGTCGTCGTCGGGTCGGCTGCAGCTCGGGCGAAACCCCGTTATCAAGACCGGATCATCGACGGCCCCGCGGCCCAGGCGGCTGCGACCACCGATGCTTCGGGCTGCCCGGTTGGCGCCCAGTGCCTCGTGCGCGCCGAGGCGTTGCCGAGTCTGCAAGCCGCGTTCGGGCGCACATTTCCGGGTGGGCGGGTGCTGTCGGCGCAGCGAACCGACGAGGTCGGCAGTGGACGCACCTATCGCGCCGTACTCGAAGGCCAGGTTGGCGCGCAAGCAAAGGTAGAAATCACCACCGAATGCATCCCCGACTCGGCGCCGCCGGCTGACCGGCTTGTGTCCGGCGCCTCCTCCCACAAGGACCTCGGCGGCAACGTCGTGGTGGACTCCCGGCAGGTGACGGTGGTCGTTGGCGGCCCGCCGGGCTGCAGCGTTTTCCTGTGGCTCGACGCCTTCGACACCCGCCAGCGCTATGAGCTGCCCGCCGCGTCGCTGGCGCGTGACCCCAGCATCCAGTTGGGTCAATGACGAAATTGTCGAGGGCGCCCAGATCCCTCCGCCGAGGCGACGAACACTTGGTCGACCTGGTCGATGTTCCCGTGCAGGAGGTAGCGACCGACCCCCCGGGCTACCCGCCGATTGCCCCGGCTCGCGGGGTGCCAGTCCGGCTCGCCGCCGCCGCCCTGGCGATCGCGCTGCTCTGCTTGGTCGCGACGGTGCTGGTGCTGCATCGGCGCGACCGTGTCATCGTCCGGACGTCCGTGGCTATCCCGCAGGTGACCGCGACCGTCGACGCGAGCGGGTGCCCATCCGATGTCTCGTGCAATGTCTCGGCCGACCCGCAGCGGGGTCTGCTCGACGCCGTCCTGACCGGCGACCTGAGCCGCTATGGGTTCAGCGGTAGCACGGTCTCCGATGCTGCTACCGGAAAGCCCTTTCGCTCGAGCGTCACCGTGCGGCTGGCCAACCGACTCGTCGTCTTCGCGACGGCGCAGTGCATCCCGCGCGGCGCTGCCGTGCCCGGCCGGCGCTCACTGCCAACCATCGGGCCGGCCGACGCCTTGGTTGTCGTGCCCGGCCCGGCCGGCTGCAGTGTGACGGTCGGCGCCCATGTGCCGCCCGGCGTGGATGTTCCAGCCGCACTGCTGGACCAAATTGCGCACGACCCCGCCGCCCAGCTCACTCGCTGAGGCTTTCCCCCATTCGACAGGAGGCGGATCATCGCCATCATGCGGCGTCGGCCCGGCGGCGACGGGGAACGAGGTGCCGAGCAGCTCGAGCTGCTCGAACTTCCCGACCCGCCTGCGAGCGTCGGCGATGCTGAAAGCTCCTTGGATAGTCCGTACCGCCGTTCATCTGCCGGGCGATGGCCCAGGTCGATCATGCAGTGGGCTGTCACGTTCAGCCGGCTCACCCTGGTACGGCTGGTCGGCACCACCCTCGTCGGTCTTGCACTCGGTGTCGCCATCGCGCTGCAGTTCCGGGCGCCCGCGCCTGGACGCGCGTCGGTCCTTCCGACCTCGCCGCTGACGGCCGCCGAATGTGTCACCGGCCGGTGCACCGCCGCGGGCGCGACGGCGCAGGACCTGACCACGGTCCGCACCGCGCTCGGGCCGGCGTACGCGGTCAGTGGGCTGCGGATCAGTGATCCCCACGGAGTGCTGCGTGAGATCGAAATCGTGGCGTCCGACGGCGAGCGGACGATGACGATCCACGCAGCCCGGGCGGCGAGCGTGCCGAAGGAGTGGCGAGCCGAGCGGCAGACCAACCCCATGCCGGCCCAACCCGCCGAGCTGTTGATCATCCGCTCCGTGCTGGTCAGCCCGCGTGATCGCGCCAAGTGGGCTGTCGAGATCCAGGCGGCCAGCCCTCGTAGCGCGCCGGATCTCGGTGCGGCAGCGCACCGGCTTGCCGCGCAGCCAGATCTCGTCCGGTGAGCGCTCGGGCCCCCGGAATGCCGCGAAGGGGTGACGCGTTTTACCCAGGTGATTTTGTTCGCGGCATCGGCGCTGGCAGACTCGTCCACATCACCCGGCTCCGGTTCACGCCCAGCTCAAGCACGACACGGGCGATCCGGCGGCCACACCGAAGGGACCCAGAAGTGAAGAACGGCATCCACCCCGACTACGTGGTGACCGAGGTGACCTGCTCCTGCGGGAACACCTTTACCACCCGGAGCACCGCCAAGTCAGGTCATTTGCACGCCGACGTCTGCTCGGCCTGCCACCCGTTCTACACGGGCAAGCAGAAGATCATGGACGTCGGCGGTCGCGTCGACCGGTTCGAGAAGCGATTCGGCAAGCGCGTGCGTTCCGGCTCGTCCACCAGCTCTTAGCTACACCGACGGCGCCCGCCGTTCGTGTCCTAGCGGCACGGCGGCGGGCGTCGCGTCGTTTTCCTACATCGTGATCGAGGCGGCCCGGAGATGACCAGCCAGAACGACGCCGGGGGACGGTTGCCCGCGCTGCGGGCCGAATACGCCGAGGTCGAACACGCGCTCGCCGACCCGGCGGTGCACGCCGACCAGGCCGCGGCCCGCTCGCTGGGCCGACGATTCGCCGAGCTTGCCCCGGTGGTCGCCCTGTCGGCTGAACTGCAAGCCGCCCGCGGCGATCTCGCCGCCGCGCGCGAGCTGGCAGATGAGGACGCCTCCTTCGCGACGGAGGCCGAGGCGTTGAGCATCCGCATCGGCGAGCTGGAGGATCGGCTGCAGCAGTTGCTGGTGCCGAAGGATCCTGACGACGGCAAGGACGTCATCCTCGAAGTGAAGGCCGGCGAAGGTGGCGACGAGTCGGCCTTGTTCGCCGGAGACCTGTTGCGGATGTACCTGCGCTACGCCGAACAGCAGGGATGGATCACCGAGCTCCTCGCCGAGGAACCGACCGATCTCGGCGGCGTGAAGTCCGCCACAGTCGCCGTGCGAGCCCGCAAACCCGGTCAGGCGGTGTGGGCCCGGTTGAAGTACGAGGGCGGCGTGCATCGCGTGCAACGGGTGCCGGCGACCGAGTCTCAGGGCCGCATCCACACGTCCGCCGCCGGTGTATTGGTGCTGCCCGAGGCCGAGGATGTCGACATCTCCATCGACCCGAACGACCTACGGATTGACGTGTTCCGCTCATCCGGACCGGGTGGGCAGAGCGTGAATACCACCGACTCGGCCGTGCGGATCACCCATGTGCCCACCGGCACGGTGGTGTCGATGCAGAACGAGAAGAGCCAGCTACAGAATCGCGAGGCCGGGATGCGAGTGCTACGCGCCCGGCTACTGGCCGCGGCGCAGGAGCAGGCCGACGACGCCGCCGCCGACGCCCGTCGTTCGCAGGTCCGCACCGTTGATCGGTCCGAACGGGTGCGCACCTACAACTTCGCCGAGAACCGGATCAGCGACCACCGGGTGGGCTTCAAGGCCTACAACCTCGACCAGGTGCTCGACGGCGCTCTGGACGACGTGATCGACGCATTGACCCGGGCCGACATGCAGGCCCAGCTCGCCAGCACCGATGGTTGAGCTGGGTGCGCCCACAGTCCGATCGCTGCTGGCCGATGCCGTGCGCAGCCTGGCCGATGCCGGGGTCGGTTCCCCGGCCGTCGACGCCGAACTGCTGCTCGCACACAGCGTGGGGGTCGAGCGCGCGCGGCTCGTCACCGTCGACCGGGTGACGCCGGGGGTGGCCAGGCGGTTCAGCGCGTTGGTCGCGCGCCGGGTGGCCCGTGAGCCGTTGCAGCACCTGCTCGGTACGGCCCCGTTCCGCTACCTCGAGCTGGCCGTGGGCCCGGGCGTCTTCGTTCCCCGGCCCGAGACCGAACTGCTGCTCGACGGGGTCTTACCCATGCTGCGCCAAACGGCCGCCCCGGTAGTCGTCGACCTGTGTGCCGGCTCCGGCGTGCTGGCGCTGGCCGCTTTACACGAGGCGCCGCACGCCACCGTGTACGCCGTCGAGCGGTCCCCGGGCGCCTTGAGCTGGCTGCGCCGCAATGCGGCCGGTACTGGGGTCCACATCGTGCAGGGCGACGTTGCCAACCCCTCCGTGCTCGGCGCTCTCGACGGGCAAGTCAATGTGGTGCTGAGTAACCCGCCCTACGTTCCCATCGCGACGCCGGTCGCCCCGGAGGTGGCGCACGACCCGGCCGAGGCAGTGTTCGCCGGGACCGACGGGCTGAGCGTCATTCCGGCCGTCATCGCTGCGGCCGGCCGACTGCTTCGCCGCGATGGACTGCTCGCGCTCGAGCACGACGACAGCCATGCCTCGGCGGTGATCGAACTGCTCGAGAGCGACGCGCGTTGGCGCGACGTGCAGGACCATCGTGATCTCGCTGGCCGACCGCGCTACGCGACGGCGACCCGCAAGGCCGCGTAACGCGCACCTCGTACGGCAGGATGATCAGCGTGCGAATGCTCTACGACTGCGCCGACCCGGACGTTCGTCCCGGCGCGATCGCCGCCGCCGCACGGGCGGTGCAGTCAGGACAACTGGTCGTGCTGCCCACCGACACTGTCTACGGCATCGGAGCCGACGCCTTCGACGCGACGGCGGTTGCCGACCTGCTCGCCGCGAAGGGTCGTGGACGCGATATGCCCGTCCCGGTGCTCGTCGGTTCGTGGGGCACCATCGACGGTCTGGTCAGCTACGTCCCGCACCAAACCCGCGCGCTGATCGAGGCGTTCTGGCCTGGCGGACTGACCTTGGTGGTCGAACACGCGCCGTCGCTGAACTGGGATCTGGGCGACGCCCGGGGCACCGTCGCGCTCCGGATGCCGCTGCACCCGGTGGCTCTCGAGCTGCTTGATCGCACCGGGCCGATGGCCGTGTCGAGTGCCAACAGGTCTGGGCAGCCGGCAGCGCTCACTGCGCAGGACGCCCGAGACCAGCTCGAGGACCGGGTCGAAATCTATCTCGACGCTGGCCCGGCGCAGGTCGGCGTGGCGTCCACGATCGTGGACGTCACCACCGAGACTCCTCGCCTGCTGCGTCAGGGAGCGGTAAGCCTGGACGCGCTGCGGGCGATCGTCCCATCCGTCGTGGGCTGAGTCGCCTCGGCGTCGATCCCACCCGGGTTCGATACTCTCGTTGGCGCACGGGCCATCGCCTATCACGAACGACGCGGGGAGGAGCACCGCAGCAGGGTGCATCCCAGTCTCGAGTACGCACTCGTCTGCTGCCTGGCCGCCGCCGGCAGCTTCCTGCTGACCCCGCTGGTGCGCCTGGTGGCGATCCGGTGGGGGGCGGTGGCCAGCCCGCGTGTCCGCGACGTCCACGCCGTCGCCATCCCGAGGATGGGTGGCATCGCACTGCTCGGCGGCCTCGCCCTGGCCATCGGCACAGCGCGGCAGATGCCGACGCTGCGCAGCACGTTCGAGACCGGCCCAGATCTGCGGTGGGTGTTGGTGTCCGCGGCGATGATCTGCGCGCTTGGCGTCGTCGACGATCGCTACGAGCTTGATTCGGTCACCAAGTTGGCGGGCCAGGTGATGGCCACCGGGGTCATGGTCACCGTCGGTGGCGTGCAGCTGGTTGCCATCTATATCCCCTGGGGCGGGGGCAGTACCCTGTCGCTCGGTCGCGACATCGGCATCCCGATCACCATCCTGGTCACCGTTTTGACGATCAACGCGATCAACTTCGTCGACGGGCTGGACGGGCTCGCGGCGGGCGTCGCGGCGATCGCATCGCTGGCGTTCTTTGTCTTCTGCTATCACCTTGCGGTCGAGGACTTCGTCGAGATCTGGGCGACGCCGGTGCTACTGACTGCCGCGCTCGGTGGCACCTGCATAGGCTTTCTCCCGCACAACTTCTGGCCGGCGCGCATCTTCATGGGTGACTCGGGCTCGATGTTGATCGGATTGGTGCTGTCTGCCGCGGCGATCACCGCGACGACCAATACCGATCCACAGGGCCTGGACGGCGCGTTCGGGTCCCTCCCGTTGCTGTTCCCGTTGCTCATCCCGGTCGCCGTACTAGCGATCCCGTTCGTGGATCTGCTGCTCGCTGTGCTGCGCCGGGTGCGCCGTGGTCACTCGCCGTTCGCTCCCGACAAACAGCACCTGCATCACCGGCTGCTCGAGCTCGGGCACACCCATCGGCGTGCCGTGCTGCTGCTCTATTTCTGGTCGGCTCTGATCGCCTTCGGGGGAGTTGCCTTCTCGATCATGCGTGGGGTCTGGGTAGTGGTCACCGTGCTCGCCATGCTGACCGTCGTCGGGCTGGTGATGTCGGCGGTGCCCCGGCTGCGCCGAATGCGCGCAGCGCCCGCGGTCGGCCCCATGGCGCTACCACCGGGTCTACCGCGGGTGCCGTCCGTGGTCGAACCCTCGATGATCGAGCCAGCCGCTGCGGTGCGGGCCGGTCAGGCCGGGTCGGCGACGCCGGACCGGCGATGATTCGGATGCAATGGACTGCGCTGGTAGTCCTCGGCGTGGCGGGGGCAGCCGGCTATCTCGCCTTTGCGCATACCCGGGCCGGCGTGAGCTATGCCTGCGGCGTGCTGATCGCCGGGCTCGCACTCACCGGCAGCATCGCGGCGGTCCGCTGGGCCGACCGGGTGACGCCCGCCCTGTCGATGATCGTCGCCCTGATGACGTACGCCATGATCGTGGCGGTGCTAGCGGCGATCCTCGCCAGCTCCGATCCCAAAGTCGTCGATGGTCCGGCATTCGCGCTCGGCCTCGTCGTTGCCGCCGTGGTCTGGGTGCTCGGGCAGCTGCGCGCGGCCCGACCCGGCAACGGAAGCTAGCCCGCTCGACTGTTAATGTTTGCTGGGCGATGAGCAGCGATCGGGCGCCGAACGGCCCTCACGAGGGTAACCCGGGCGGCGGTGATCCCTGGGTTGCGTTCGGCTACCTTGTAGCGGGAGTCGGGTTCTATGGATTCCTCGGTTGGATCTTGGGTAGGTGGTTGCATGCCAGCTACTTGACCCCGCTGGGAATCGTCCTCGGCGCTGCGTTCGGGTTGTATCTGGTGTTCAAACGGTACGCCCGGGTGCCCGATCCATCCGACACCACGACGTACCGCGTGACCAGTTCCGAGACCACCGATGAAGCCGGTATAGCCGGTGACGACGACCGATGACCGAGGAGACACCGCGTGATCCACGTAGGCCTTAGCGGCCTGAGGGGACTTTCGCTGGCGGACCCGAATCCGGGGTTCGAGGCACCGGGCCCCAAGGACTTCGAGTACCCGGACGTTTTCAACGGGAACACGTTGTGGCTGACCAAGCCGTCCCTGCTGCTCGTGCTCGCCGCCGTCCTGGTCCTGGTCTTCTACCTGGCCACGTCGCGACGCGGTGCACTCGTGCCGTCCAAGGGCCAATTCCTGGGCGAGCAGGTCTACGACTTCGTCCGCAACGGCATCGCGCAGGACGGCATCGGCGGCAAAGACTATGCAAAGTTCGTCCCCCTGCTGGTCACGGTGTTCTCCTTCTTGCTGGTCAACAATCTGTTCGGGCTGATCCCGTTCCTGCAGTTCGCGCCGTTCGCGCGGGCGAGTTTTGCCTACGCGCTCGCCGCGATGGTGTGGCTGATCTACAACGGAGTGGGCGTCGGCCGACACGGGTTCATCGGTTACCTGAAACTGCAAACCGTGCCGCGGGGCGTCCCCTGGCTCATCCTGCCGTTGCTGATCCCGCTCGAGTTCATGTCGAACATCCTGATTCGGCCGGTCACGCTCTCGCTGCGTTTGTTCGCCAACATGTTTGCCGGCCACCTGTTGCTGCTGTTGTTCGCCACGGGCGGGGAATATCTCTTGCTCCACGCCACCGGCTCGTTTCTCGTCAAGCCTGTGGGCCTGCTTTCCTTCGCCCTGGGTATCGCGGTCGGGTTCCTCGAACTGATTGTCGCCATCCTGCAGGCCTACGTATTCACGCTGCTCACCGCGCAGTACGTGGGCGGTGCGCTCGCCGAAGAGCACTGATCGACCTTCTGTACTCGCGCACACCATCGGTCCCCACGACCGACCAACGAGAGGAAACCGCAATGTCAGCAGTTCTGGCGGCGACGTCGGGCGGCACACTCAACATGATCGGCTACGGCCTGGCGGCCATCGGCCCCGGCGTCGGCATCGGGCTGATCTTCGCGGCATACATCAACGGCACCGCGCGTCAGCCGGAGATGCAGAGCCGACTGCAGCCGATTGCGATCCTCGGCTTCGCACTCGCCGAAGCACTGGCGATCATCGGCATCGCGCTCGCGTTCGTTCTCTAGCACGCGCACGTGGTCTACACAGTTCAGGGGTTGTCATGACATCGATCAATCTCGCAGCCGAGAAAGAGATCAACCCGCTGCTGCCGCACTGGTCAGAGGTCATCCTGGTCCTGATCATCTTCGGCATCCTGCTTTTCCTGGTGGCCAAGTTCGTCGTGCCGCGGTTCGAAGCGACTTTCGCCGCGCGGCGCGACGCGATCGAGGGCGGTATCGCCCGGGCCGAGGAGGCGCAGGCCGAGGCCCAGAAAGCGCTGGAGAACTACCAGCGCCAGCTGGCCGACGCCCGCGGCGAGGCGGCGCAGATTCGCGAGAACGCCCGCGCCGAGGCGCAGCGCATCGTCGAGGAGATGCGGTCCCAGGCGCAGCAGGAATCGGCGCGCATCGTCGCCCGAGGTGAGGAGCAGCTGCAGACCCAACGCGGCCAGGTCGTCCGCGAGCTGCGCGGCGAGATCGGGACGCTCGCGGTCGAGCTCTCGGAGAAGATCGTCGACCAGCGGCTGAGGGATGACGCCAGGGTGCGGGCGACTGTCGATTCGTTCCTGGCCGGACTCGAGGCCCAGGACAGGGCTACCACCGGGGCGTCCGGGACAAGTGACCGCCCATGATGAACGCCGCCAGCCGCGAGGCACTCGCCACCCTTCGCGAACGGCTGGATGCGCTGTCCGGCCGCTTCTCGACGGGGGAGGGCCGGATCGGGCTGGCGGGTGAGCTGTACTCGGTTGCCAGGTTGCTGAGCAACGAGCCGCGGCTGCGGCGCACGATCGCCGACCCAGCGAGCGATCCGCAGTCGCGCGGTGAACTGATCAACGGCCTGGTGGACGGCAAGGTCAGCGCGAGTGCCGCCGAGCTCGTCCGGCTGGCCGCCGAGCAGCGGTGGTCGGCGCCGTGGGATCTAGTCGACGCGCTCGAGCAGGTTGCCGACGACGCGCTATTCACCGCAGCCGAGTCAGAGAGTCAGCTGGACGAGGTCGAGGACGAACTGTTCCGCTTCGAGCGGATCCTCGACGGCCAACCCAGCCTCACGACGCTGCTCGACGCGGCGGCGGTGCAGCCGGCGCGTCGGATCGAGCTATTGCGCTCCCTGCTCGCGGGCAAGGTGACCGGGGTGACGATGGAGCTGCTCGAGCACGCCGTTGGCAGCTCCCGAAAGCGCAACATCGAGTTGACGATCGACCGCCTGCTCGAAGCCGCCGCGCAACGCAAGGAGCGCTCAATCGCCAGAGTGGTATCTGCGGTCGACCTGAACGCCGAACAGGAATCGCGGATCGCGACGGCGCTGGCGGCGATATACGGACGGCCGATGTCGGTGCGTACCGAGATCGATCCGGGTGTGCGAGGCGGCCTGGTGATCCGGGTCGGCGATGAAGTGATCGACGGCAGCGTGGCGTCGCGCTTCGCCGCCGTCCGCAAGGCACTGGCAAGCTGAGGGATGCCGACGATGCGTTCAGAACGACAGACCGACCACGACGTACAAGACAGGATGACGCCATGACCGAGCTGACGATCTCCGCGGATGAGATCCGCAGCGCCATCGAGGGTTACGTCACGTCCTACACGCCCGAGACCTCGCGCGAAGAGGTCGGCGTGGTCTCGGAGACCTTCGACGGCATCGCGATCGTCGAGGGCCTGCCGAGCGCGATGGCCAACGAGCTGATCGAATTCGATGACGGCACCCTGGGCGTCGCCCTGAACCTCGACGTCCGCGACATCGGCGTGGTCGTGCTGGGCGATGCGACCAAGATCGAGGAGGGTCAGCAGGTCAAGCGCACCGGCGAAATCCTCTCCGTGCCGGTCGGCGACGCCTTCCTCGGCCGGGTCGTCGACCCGCTGGGCAACCCGATCGACGATCTGGGCGACGTCGCCTCGGACGCGCGTCGCGCACTCGAGCTGCAGGCCCCCTCGGTCGTGCAGCGCCAGGACGTCAAGGAACCCCTGCTCACCGGTATCAAGGCAATCGACGCGATGACGGCGATCGGTCGCGGTCAGCGGCAGCTGATCATCGGCGACCGGCAGACCGGCAAGACCACCGTCTGCCTCGACGCGATCATTAACCAGCGCGACAACTGGGCCTCCGGCGATCCCGACAAGCAGGTCCGCTGCGTCTATGTCGCGATCGGCCAGAAGGGATCGACGATCCGGGCGGTCCAGCAGACCCTGGACGAGGCCGGCGCGCTGGAATACACGACGATCGTCGCCGCTCCGGCGTCGGACTCGGCCGGGTTCAAGTACCTCGCGCCCTATACCGGCTCGGCAATCGGCCAGCACTGGATGTATGACGGCAAGCACGTGCTGATCGTCTTCGACGACCTGACTAAGCAGGCCGAGGCCTATCGCGCCGTGTCACTGCTGCTGCGCCGCCCGCCAGGCCGCGAGGCCTACCCGGGCGATGTCTTCTACCTGCATTCGCGGCTGCTCGAGCGTTGCGCGAAGCTGTCCGACGACCTGGGCGGCGGCTCGATGACGGGGCTGCCGATCATCGAGACCAAGGGCAACGACGTGTCGGCCTATATCCCGACCAACGTCATCTCGATCACCGACGGGCAATGCTTCCTCGAGACCGACCTCTTCAACGCCGGTGTGCGTCCGGCAATCAACGTCGGCATCTCGGTGTCGCGGGTCGGTGGCGCCGCGCAGACCAAGGCGATGAAGCAGGTCGCCGGCCGACTGCGGGTCGACCTGGCGCAATACCGTGAGCTCGAGGCGTTCGCCGCCTTCGGCTCCGACCTGGACCAGGCCTCGAAGGCGCAGCTCGAGCGCGGCGCCCGGCTGGTAGAGCTGCTCAAGCAACCGCAGTCCAGCCCGTTCCCGATCGAGCGCGAGGTCGTCTCGATCTGGGCCGGCACCTCGGGAGCTCTTGACGACATTCCGGTGCCGGACATCCGCCGGTTCGAGTCCGAGCTGCACGAATACGTGCAGCACAACGCCAAGCAGATCTTCGACACGATCCTCACCACCGGCACGCTGCCGGAGGACACGATCGAGGAAATGCGCAAGGCGGTCGAGGCGGTCAAGGAGCAGTTCACCACCTCAGAACAGGCGGCCGTCAACGAGGCCGAGGCCAACGCGATGGATGCCGACAGCGTCGGCCACGACAAGGTGACCCGGGTACGACCCAAGCCACCGCAGCAGAGCAGCTGAGCGGTCCAGCATGGGAGCACAGCTTCGCGTCTACCGCCGGCAGATCAAGTCGGTGCAGTCGACCAAGAAGATCACCAAGGCGATGGAACTCATCGCCGCCTCGCGCATCCTCAAGGCGCAGGCCCGGGTCACGGCCGCCAAGCCCTACGCGCGCGAATTGACCGGGGCGCTCACGGCGCTGGCGAGCAACGCGAGTCTCGACCATCCGCTGCTCGTCGAACGCCCCAACCCGACGCGGGCCGGCGTGCTCGTGGTCACCTCCGATCGCGGTCTGGCCGGCGGTTACAACGCAAACGTGCTGCGTGCTGCGAACGAGCTCGGCGAGTTGCTGCGTGGCGAAGGCAAACAGGTCCGGCTCTACGTCGTTGGCCGCAAGGGGGTCGCCTACTACTCCTTCCGGCAGCGGGCCATTGCCTCGCGTTGGACGGGCTTCTCCGAGCAACCGACGTTCGATAACGCCCGCGAAATCGGCCAGGAGCTGGTCCGCGCCTTCCTCGCCGGCGCGGACGACACTGAGAATTCGGCAGGTGGCGACGAGGTCGAGGGCGTCGACGAACTGCACATCGTCTACACCGGTTTCCGCTCGATGCTGACCCAGACCCCGGTTGCGCTGCGAATCGCGCCGCTGGTGGTCGAAGACACCGACGCGGCCAGCTACGACGGCCCGCTTCCGGCGTACGAGTTCGAGCCGGAAGCCGAGGAGTTGCTCAGGGCGATCCTGCCCAAGTACATCAACACCCGGATCTACACGGCGCTGCTGGACGCGGCGGCGGCCGAGTCGGCATCGAGGCGACGTGCGATGAAATCGGCGGCCGACAACGCCGACGAGCTCATCAAGACCTACACCCGGTTGGCCAACCAGGCCCGCCAGGCAGAGATCACGCAGGAGATCAGCGAGATCGTCGGCGGCGCCGACGCTCTGGCTTCGATAGGGAGTGAAGGCTAGATGACCGTTACCGACGAGATCGCCGACTCGGACGAGCGCACCACCAGCACCGGGCGGGTCGTCCGCGTCATCGGCCCCGTGGTCGACGTCGAGTTCAGCCGCGACTCCATGCCAGCCCTCTACAACGCGTTGACCGTCGAGATCACCCTGCCCGAGGTGGCCAAGACGATGACGCTCGAGGTGGCGCAGCACATCGGCGACGACATCGTGCGGGCCATCGCGCTGCAGCCGACCGACGGTCTAGTCCGCGGTGCGGAGGTGACCGATACCGGCGGCCCGATCACGGTCCCGGTCGGCGACGTCACCAAGGGCCACGTGTTCAACGTGCTCGGCGAGCCACTCGACGTCGAGGCGTCTTCGTTAGAGATCACCGAGCGGTGGCCCATCCACCGCGACCCCCCACCGTTCGCGCAGCTCGAGAGCAAGACCGAGATGTTCGAGACCGGCATCAAGGTCATCGACCTGCT
>JBDUCV010000084.1:0-8334 GCA_040003255.1 Actinomycetota bacterium | reverse complement strand
GATCACCACGCTGGCGTCCCCGTCCACCGGGACCGTGGGGGTGGCGATCAGTTCGCTCGCTGACACCGCTACCTTCCACGGCACCTCGGTGGCGCCGACCGGCAGTGTGACGTTCACGTTCTTCTCCGACGCGACCTGCACGACCGCGGTGGCTGGCGTGACTGGCACTGGCGTGATCGCTACGACGGCTGGGGTGTCGACGGCGACGTACTCCACCAGCTGGACCCCGCTTGCTGCGGGCACCTATCGGTGGATCGCGTCCTACCCCGGTGACGCCAACAACAGTGCGTTCACCACCGGCTGCGGCGATGCCAACGAGCAGGTCGTGGTCGCCAGCCCACCGCCACCGCCACCGCCACCGCCACCGCCACCGCCGCCACCGCCACCGTTGCCCAACACCGGCACCCCGGTGCTGCAACAGAGCGGTTTGGCGCTCGGCTTGCTACTCACTGGCGGTCTGCTGCTGATGCTCGGCCGTCGACGTGAGGCGATCGCGAGTTGATCCCGCGCTGAGGCGACTAGCAACCGTCGCACCACTTGAGCCCTGCGGCTAGCCCGCAGGGCTCAAGTGCGTTCGGGTTGGGCGGCGGCCAACTCGGGTCGATGGTCGGCCGGCCTTCCCCCTTGCCGAGTTCCCCGAGTTCGATCAAGCGGAGCTGTGCGCGATCTACGTTTGGCGGCGGCGACGTTGGGGCAAGTCAGTAGCGGACGAGCGAGGTAACAGTTCCTCCTCTGCCAGCGTCCAGAAAGGCCTGTGTGATGCGCACGAGGCACAGCCATGCCGAGGCCGCCAACCCGAAGGTCCTGCCGAACCCATGACCGACGGGTTGGCTGAGCCGGAACTCGCCGGGCTGACCGCCGCCGCGGGGTCGGCCGGTGAGGACATCAAGGCCGGGCTGGCCCTGGCCGCTCAGCTCGGCCCACGGCTGCCATTTCCCGGCGGCGGGGACACCGCGGCCCGCTGGCGGATGCTCGCCGCGGTTGCCGCCGGCGATCTCACTGCCGCTCGAATTCTCGAACCGCACGCTGACGCGTTGGCAATCCTCGCCGAAGCCGGCGAGTCCGCGGCGGACGGCTGCTGGGGAGTGTTCGCCGCGGAGGCGCCGGGCAACAAGCTCAAGGCCGAGGCCGAACGCGGTGGCTGGCGGCTGTCGGGCACGAAGCCGTGGTGTTCGTTGGGCACCGTGCTCGACCGGGCCCTGGTAACCGCGCACGGACCAGACGGCGTTGCCTTGTTCGCAGTCGACCTGCGCCAACCATCGGTGACCGGTGAGGTGGCCGGCTGGGTGTCGCGCGGATTGCGCGCCGTGACCAGCGGTCCGCTGCACTTCGACGCCGTGCCGGCCGAGCCGGTCGGCGCTGCGGGGTGGTACCTGACCAGGCCCGGCTTTGCGTGGGGTGGCATCGGGGTGGCCGCGTGCTGGTACGGCGCGGCGTGGGCTCTTGCCGATACGCTGCGGCAGTCGCTCGCTACCCGAGCGCCCGACCCGATCCGGGACCTTAACCTCGGCCGCGCGGACGTCGGGTTGCACGCCGCGAGTCGCTGCCTGACCGGCGCCGCGGCCGATGTCGATGCCGGATGTGCCCTCGGCGCGATCGGGGCCTTGCTCGCGGTGCGGGTGCGGTCGGTGGTCGCCGCTGCTGCCGAACTCGCCGTCGAGCAGGTCGGCCACGCCCTCGGCCCCGCTCCGCTGGCCTTCGACGAGCCGCACGCCCGCCGGGTGGCCGACCTGCTGGTCTACCTCCGCCAGCACCACGCCGAGCGGGACCTGGCCGACGTTGGCGCCCGCCTTCGCGAGTTGCCCAGCCACGGGATGCCACCGTGGTGACATTCGATCACCATGCCCCCGGCACGCCGGCGCACCGCTGGGATGACGTCCTCGGCACCGTGCCGGCCCTGGAGCTGCCGGAAGAGTCGACCCGGGTGGTCGTGCTGGCCGCCCATCCGGACGACGAGACACTCGGCGCCGGCGGAGTGCTGGCTGCGGCGCTCCGGCACGACGTACGGCTGATCATCGCGAGCGACGGCGAGGCGTCGCATCCACGATCGCCTTCGCACAGCCCAGAACAGCTGCGGACGATCCGTCGGCATGAAGCGCTCGCCGCGATGGCCGAGCTCGCGCCGTCCGCGACGATCACCTTTCTGGGACTGCCCGACGGCGCGCTGAGCGCGCACCGTGGCACCATCACGGCGGCGCTTCGCGAAGCGCTGGGCACCGGGCCGGGGTGGCTGTTGACGCCGTGGCGCGATGACCGGCACCCCGACCACGAGGCCTGCGCCCTGGCGGGGCGGGCGATCAACGCTACCCAGGTACGCCAATTCGAGTACCCGATCTGGGCGTGGCATTGGGCGGACCCGGCGGGCGAGCAGCTGCCCGTCGCCGCGCTGCGCCGGATATCCATCGACGCCGAGGCGGTCCAGGCGCGCCGACGGGCAATGGCCTGCTATCGCAGCCAGACCGAGGCGCTGTCCGACCGACCCGGCGACGAGCCGATTGTGCCCGCAACGCTGGCCACCCTGCTCGACCGTCCGTTCGACATCCTTGTCGAGCTGCCGGCTTCCACCGCGGGGGCGGGTCGTGCTGCAGAACCGGCCTACTTCGACCGGCTCTACGCCGAGCGCGACGACCCATGGAACCTCGCTGGTCGCTGGTATGAGCGGCGCAAGCGGCAGATCCTGCTGGCCAGCCTGCCCCGGTCCCACTTCCGGCGGGCCTTCGAACCAGGCTGCGCGACTGGGCTGCTGACCGCCGGGCTGGCCGTGCGTGCCGACCGGGTTGTTGCCGCCGACGCCGCCGAGCGAGCGGTGGCGCAGTCGCGTTCCCGAGCGGCCGACAACGTCGAGGTCGTCCGGCTGCGCATTCCGGACGAGTGGCCGACTGGTCGGTTCGACCTGATCGTGCTCAGCGAGGTCGGCTACTACTGCGCCGACCTTGACCTGCTGGCCGCCCGCGTTCGGGACGCGCTGACCGCGGACGGCATCGTCGTGTTGTGCCACTGGCGTCACCCCGCGGGAGACCACCCGCGTACCGCTGACGAGGCGCATGCGGCCGTGCGCTCGCTCGCCGGGTTGTCGGTGATCGCCCGCCACGTCGAGGAAGACTTCTTGCTCGAGGTGCTCGCTGTCGGCGCGACGTCCGTCGCCACCACCGAGGGCATCGTCGGATGAGTCGCCGCAACCGGATCTGCGCCCTGGGCGTCGTCGTGCCCGCGCACAACGAGGCGGCGACGATCGCCGAGTGCCTCGACGCGATCCGCGCGTCCTGGATCCACCTTCGGCGCACGATGGCCGACCCGCCGAGCGTCCGAGTGGTCGTCGTCCTCGACGCCTGTACCGACGACACTGCGAGGATTGCGCGTGCCGCAGCAGAGGTGCAGACAGTGACCGTCTCGGTTCGCCAGGTCGGCGCCGCGCGGGCCGCCGGGGCGACGCAGCTAATGCGCGACGGCTGCGCGGGGCTGCGCGAACTGTGGCTCGCGAACACCGACGCAGATTCCGTCGTCCCGGTCGACTGGCTCAGCGGCATGGTCCGGGCCGCCCGTGCCGGTGCGCACGTCGTGCTGGGAACCGCACTGCCAGCGCCGCACGTCCTATCCCGGGCCGCGGAGCGCGCGTGGCAGGCCCGGCACGACCTGCGCGACGGCCACCCGCATGTGCACGGCGCGAACCTCGGCATCCGGGCCGATGCCTACCTGGCGCTCGGCGGCTGGACGGCGGTGGCATCCGGAGAGGACGCGGCGTTGGCCCGGCGGGCGAGCGAGACCGCGCACTTGCGAGTATTGCGCACCGCCGCGATACCGGTCCGCACCAGCGCCCGGACCGTCGGCCGAGCGCCCCATGGGTTCGCCGCCTACCTACGCGACCTCACCGCGACCGCGGGCACAGCGGGCTGACCATGGGACGGGCGATCAGCCGACCAATTCCGGCACAAGTGGTCAGTTCTGCACCCCGGCGGTGCACAACTGACCAAAAGCGGGGAGGCGGCCGGGGAGGGGCCCGGGGAAGCGCGCCGACCCACCTGATCAGCGCGCGACGAGTTTGCGGGCGGCCTGCTCGATGTCGTCCTCGCTGAGCATGACGACGCGGGCGGCGTCGCCGAGCGGGATGAAACTGTCAGCGCTGGCCACCCGCATGATCGGTCCGGTGAACCCGTGATCGACCAGCGCGGTGATCACGCCCTCGCTGACCCCCCCGCTCGCCCGCGTCTCGTCGGCGACCAGTACCCGCCCGGTCTCGTTCGCCGCGCGCAAAATGTCGGCCACGGGCAGCGGCGCTATCCACCGCAGGTCGACGATGCGGGCGCCAATCCCGAGCGTCCGCAGGCGGGCACCGGCGCGCATGCTCATGCGCAGCCCGTTGCCGAACGTGATGATGGTCAGGTCGTCCGCCCCGGTCGCCGAGGACTCGTACACCCGCGCGCTGCCGATCGGGACGTGCACGTCGGACGTGGGGTAGCGGCCGAGCCACCCGCGGTCGCCCGGCTCGTACAAGTCGCGCTCGTGGTAGAGCGCGATCGGCTCGAGGTAGACGCTGACCTGGCCGTCGGCTTCCGCGGCCGCCAGGCAGCTGCGCAGCATGGGCGCCGCGTCCTCAGGGCGGGACGGGACAGCCAGCACCAGCCCCGGGATGTCACGCAGCACCGCCACGGCGTTGTCATTGTGGAAGTGGCCGCCAAACCCCTTTTGATAGCCCAGCCCCGCCACCCGCACCACCATCGGGTTGCGGAATGCGCCGTTGGCGAAGAAGCGCAGGCTGGCCGCCTCGCCGCGCAGCTGGTCCTCGGCGTTGTGCAGGTAGGCGAGGTACTGGATCTCGGGAATCGGCAACAATCCGCTGACCGCGAACCCCAGGCCGAGGCCCAGGATCGCCTGCTCGTCGAGGAGGGTGTCGAAGACCCGCCCGGCCCGGAACTGCTGCTGCAGACCGCGGGTCACGCCGTACACGCCGCCTTTGCGCCCCACGTCCTCACCGAACACGAACACCTGCGGACGGGCGGCCAGTGCGTCGGTCAGTGCGGCGTTGATGCTCTGCGCGAGCGTCAACGGACTGCCCCGCTCGGGCAGTCGGCCTCCGAACACGACTTCGCGCGCGCCGTCGTCGGCCACCCGTCGGGCCCCGGTGGCGATCACCTCGGCGCGGCGTGGGGCCAGCGGGGCGAGCACATGCACCGACGAGGTGAGCGTCGGTGCGGTCGCGAGCTCGTCGGCGATCGAGACAACCCGCCGGCCGATCTCGTCGTAGCGCGCCGCCGCGCCGCGGCCAAGCAACCGACCGATCGCGAGCAGCGGATCACGCTCGAGATCGGCGGTGATCGACGCGGCGAGGCGATACGCGGTCTCGACGTCGGTCCCGGCATGGCCGAGGAAGCGCACCGCACGCAGGTGCAGCAGCGCGGGACGTCGCGTCGCCCGCACCCACTGCGCGACCTCCGCAGACACCTCGCGGGTCGCATCGACGTCGGCGCCATCGGCGGGCACGTAGCGGATGCCGGGGCGGTGCGCCGCCTGGGCCACCCATTCCTGCGGGGTGGGCACCGAGATGCCCAGCCCGTTGTCTTCGCAGACGAACAGCAGTGGCAAGCCGATTCCTTGCGCCACGCAGTAGCCGGCGGTGTTGAGCGCGCCGGCCGCCGTCGAATGGTTGACCGACGCGTCGCCGAAGCTGGTGACGGCGAGCGCGTCGCGGGGCCACGCGGTGGGCAATCCCAGCCGCCGGGCCCGGTCGATCGCAAACGCGACGCCGACGGCGCGGGGCAGCTGCGAGGCGATCGTGGACGTCTGCGGGATGACCGCCAGATCGGGGTGGCCGAACACCTTGTGCCGGCCGCCGGACGCGGGATCGGCGACGGCGCCGAGCATACCGAGCAGGACGTCGCGCAACCCATCATCGAGCGATCGGCCAGCCTGCAATGACCTGGCCAGGTAGAACGCACCGGAGCGGTAGTGCAGCAGGGCAGGATCGGTGTCGCGCAGACCAAGCGCGACCAGTGCGTTCGATTCGTGCCCCGCTGAGCCGATCGTGTAGTAGCCGCGGCCGTGTTCGCGCATCCGGCGGGCGTGGATGTCGAGTTGCCGGCTACCCGCCATCGCATCGAACAGCAATGACCGCTCGGGGTCGGCATTCGGCGCTTCGTCCTGATCGGCGAGAGCGGCCCGCACCCGAGCGTCCAACTGGTCGTGCGGCGATATCACGACCGAGACCCGTTGCGCTCGCTCATGACGTCCAATCATGCCCGACGCCGGCGTAGTCGGCGCCGAGCGCCGGGCGCTGAGCGCCGGGCGCCGAGCGCCGGGTGTCTGACCGGACAGCAGCGGCGGGTGGCAGGGTAACCGTCGTGGTGGGCGATGCGAGGGCGAGCGACCGGCCGGTGCGATGGGGCATTGCCGGCCCCGGACGGATCGCCAATGACCTGGCGCCCGACTTCGTCCACGTGGCCGGGGCCGAACTCGTCGCCGTCGGGTCGCGTTCGGCCGACCGGGCCGCCGCGTTCGCAGCGCGGCACGGAATCGAGCGCTCGTACGGGTCCTACCGCGAGCTACTCGACGATCCCGACGTCGACGCCGTGTACATCGCCACGCCGCACCCGCAGCACCAGGCCATCGCTCTCGCCGCGCTGAGCGCCGGGAAGGCGGTGCTCGTCGAAAAGGCGTTCACCGCGACGTTGGCCGGCGCGGAGCAGGTTGTCGCCGCGGCGACCGAGCACGGCGTCTTCGCCATGGAAGCGATGTGGACCAGGTTCCAACCGGCGATGGTTCGGTTGCGCGAACTGCTCGCCGACGGGGCGATCGGAAGGGTCCGCGGGGTACAGGCCGACCTTGGCATCCTGCGCGACGTCGATCCGGCCGATCGGCTCTTCGCCCCCGAGCTTGGCGGCGGCGCACTGCTGGATCTGGGCGTCTACGTGGTGTCCTTCGCCGATATGGTGCTCGGGCCACCGGACCGGGTCACCGCGCACGGGTCGATCGGGTCAACCGGTGTCGAGATCGACACCGCGCTGTTGCTCGGATACCCCGACGGCGCCAGCGCGAGCCTGATCACCTCGCTGCACAGCGCGATGCCGGGCCAGGCCCGGGTCTTCGGGACGGCCGGGTGGATCGATGTCCTGCCGCGGTTCCACCACCCGAGCCAGCTCGTGCTCCATCGCCCCGATGTGCTTCCGCAGACGATCACCGAGCCGCCGCTCGGTGCCGGGTACGCGCACGAACTCATCGAGGTCACCAACTGCGTCCGCGCCGGTGCCCTGCAAAGCGCGACGATGTCGCTGTCGGACACCCTCGCCGTGCAGCGGGTACTGGACCAAGCCGCCGATCAGGTGGGTGTGCCACGCGCCGAAGACCCAGCCGCACTGTGAAATCCGCCGAATTGGGGGAGACCTGCGGGTGGGTGAGGCGCGTGTGAGCCGAACTGTCTATCCTTTCTAGTGGCGAACGATCACGTCGTCGTCGCGCACGATCGAGCAGCCGAGCGAAGTCAAGTGGAGGCAACGGTGACAACGACCGCCGAACCGACCACGGGCGAGTCCGACACCACCACCGTCGCTCCGCGGCCGATCATCAGCCGGCCGTTCCCCGTCCACCAGGCGACCAAGGGCTCGATGTTTCTCAAGGTTCTGGGCACCACCGATCACAAGCTGATCGGACGGATGTATCTGGTCACCTCCATGGGCTTCTTCATGTTCGGCGGCATCCTCGCGCTGCTGATGCGCGCTGAGCTCGCCCGGCCGGGCATGCAGTTCCTGTCGGCCGAGCAGTACAACCAGCTGTTCACGATGCACGGCACGATCATGTTGCTCTTCTTCGCGACGCCGATCCTGTTCGCGTTCGCCAACCTCGTGCTCCCGCTGCAGATCGGCTCGCCCGACGTGGCGTTCCCACGGCTGAACGCGTTTTCATACTGGCTCTACGTGTTAGGTGCATTGACCGCGAGTGCGGGCTTCGTGACGCCAGGCGGCGCCGCGGACGCCGGTTGGACGATGTACGCGACGCTGAACAGCGAGATCAACAGCCCGGGCGCCGGCACCGACCTCTGGATCGTCGGGCTGGCTATCTCCGGTTTGGGCACCATCCTCGGCGCGGTCAACATGATCACCACTGTGATCACCCTGCGCGCCCCCGGCATGACCATGTTTCGAATGCCGATCTTCGTTTGGAACATCCTCGTTACCAGCCTGCTCATCTTGCTCGCTTTCCCGATCCTTACTGCCGCGCTGCTCGTGCTGTGGATCGATCGGCATATGGGCGCCCAGGTCTTCACCGCGAACAACGGTGGCGCGATTCTGTGGCAGCACCTGTTCTGGTTCTTCGGCCACCCCGAGGTCTACATCGTCGCGCTGC
>JBDUCV010000030.1:0-27209 GCA_040003255.1 Actinomycetota bacterium | reverse complement strand
GAGCGGCGGATCACCGATCCGGCGCCCCGCGGATAACCGGTCATACGTCGTGCGGCGCGGTAACCGCGAGCTCGGACAGTGGGGCTGACGATTGCGCCCGGTAGGCTTCGGCGTCCGCACGTCGTCTGGTCGGGAGTCTGATTCGTGGTCCGCGTGCTGCTTGACGCGACCGCGGTGCCGGGCGAGCGGCGCGGGGTGGGCCGATATGTCGACAGCCTGATCCCGGCGCTGGCTCGAGCCGGCGTTGACGTACGAGTGGTGTGCCGACCGGCCGATGCACCGCTGTACGCCGGGCTGAGCGGCACCGAGGTGGTGTCGGCGCCCGGCTGGACGACCAGCCGTCCCGCGCGGCTCGGGTGGGAACAGACCGGGTTGCCGCTGGTGATCCGCCGCATCCGCCCCGACGTCGTCCATTCGCCGCATTACACCTCGCCGCTACTCGCTCGCACCCCGCTGGTGATCACGCTGCACGATGCGACGTTCTTCACCGATCCCAGCGTCCACACCCGGGTCAAGGGGCCGTTCTTCCGCACCGCCACCAGGCTGGCGCTGCGCCGCGCGGCATGCTGCGTCGTGCCGTCACAGGCAACCGCGGACGAGCTGGTGCGCACCGCCGGGGCCGATCCGGCGCGGCTGCAGGTCGCCCACCTAGGGGTCGACACGACGCTGTTCCGTCCGCCGGACGACGAGGAACGAGCCTCGGCGCGCAAGGAGTTGGGGTTGGCCGAAGGCGATCGTTACTTCGCCTTTCTCGGCACCCTGGAACCGCGCAAGAACGTGCCCGCGCTGGTGCGCGGCTGGTCGGCGGCGGTGCGCGACCGGCAGCACCCGCCGGCGCTCGTACTAGCCGGTGGGGCCGGCTGGAGCACCTCGCTCGACGCGGTGATCCACACTGTGCCACGCCCGCTGCGGGTGATCCGGCCGGGCTACCTGCCGCCCCATTCGCTGCCGGGGCTGCTCGGCGGCGCCGAGCTGGTTGTGTACCCGAGTCTCGGGGAGGGCTTCGGCTTGCCGGTGCTCGAGGCGATGTCCTGCGGCGCCGCGGTGCTCACGACACGGCGGCTGGCGCTGCCCGAGGTGGGCGGTGATGCGGTGGCTTACACCGAGCCTGACGAACTTTCGATCGCGGCCGCAATCGGCGCCCTGCTCGACGATCCGACGCGGGTCAGCCAGCTGCGGGCAGCCGGCCCGACAAGGGCAGCCGAGTTCAGTTGGGACGCCTGCGCCGCTGCCCACGTGCGCGCGTACGAACGGGCGCTCGCCCGATGATTGCTGACGTGTCGGTGGTGGTCGTCACCTACTCGCCGGGCGCGTCGCTGGAGACGTTCCTGGACTCCCTCGAGAGCGCATCGGCCGAGAAGGTCGAGGTGGTGGTCGCGGACAACGGCTCGCCGGACGGATCGGTCGAGCGGGCCGAAGCACGCGGCAGCTTTTCGGTGGTCGAGACCGGGCGCAACCTGGGCTACGGCGGGGCGGCCAACCTCGGCGTAGCGGCCACCTCGGGCCAGTTCGTGGTCGTCGCCAATCCGGACCTGGTCTGGAAGCCGGGGTCGCTCGACGAGCTGGTCGCGGCTGCGCATCGCTGGCCGCGTGCCGGGGCGGTCGGGCCGCTGATCCTGACCCCGAGCGGCGAGGTCTACCCGTCCGCGCGAGCGCTGCCGTCGCTCGGCCGGGGGATCGGCCATGCGTTGTTCGGCTGGTGGTGGCCCAGCAATCCTTGGACCGTGGCTTACCGCCACGAACGCGGTGCGCCCACCGAAGGGCCTACCGGCTGGCTGTCCGGATCGTGCATCTTGCTGCGCCGGGCCGCGTTCGACGACGTGCGCGGCTTCGATCCCGGCTACTTCATGTACTTCGAAGACGTCGACCTTGGTGACCGACTCGGCCGGGCCGGCTGGCAGAGCGTGTACGCGCCTGCGGCCGTGGTCGAGCACGCCGGGGGGCACGCGACCGAACGGGAACGCTCCCGGATGGCCGTAGAGCACCACCGCAGCGCCTGGCGCTACCTGAGCCGCCACTATTCGGGCGCGCGCTGGCTGCCGGTGCGCGTCGTCCTGCGGGCGGGGCTGTGGGCCCGCTCGTTGCTTGCCAGCCGCAGCCAGCGGGTGGCCGACGGTGCGGCGCCTCAGCGGCGGGCGACCCCCGGTGGCTGACGTCGACGCGGTGGTGCTGGTTGGCGGCCTGGGCACCAGGCTGCGCCCGCTCACCCTGTCTGCGCCCAAGCCGATGCTGCCGACAGCCGGGGTGCCGTTCTTGACCCACCTGCTCTCTCGGATACGCGACGCCGGCATCAGCCACGTGGTGCTTGGCACGTCCTACCGGCCCGAGGTCTTCGCCGACCACTTCGGCGACGGTGCCGCCTTGGGTATCGAGCTCGAGTACGTAGTCGAGGACGCGCCGCTCGGGACGGGCGGCGGTATTCGCAATGTCGCCGACCGGCTGCGGGGCGACACTGCGCTGGTCTTCAACGGCGACGTGCTGTCCGGCGTCGATCTGCGCGCGCTGCTGGCCCGGCACGCAGACGCCGACGCCGACGTCACCTTGTACTTGACCAAGGTGGACGATCCGCGGGCGTTCGGCTGCGTGCCCACCGATCCAGCTGGCCGGGTGACGGCGTTCCTCGAGAAGGACCCGCATCCGGTGAGCGACCAGATAAACGCCGGCGCGTACGTGTTCCGCCGCTCGGTGCTCGAGGCGATCCCGCCCGGGCGCCCGGTGTCGGTCGAGCACGAGACGTTCCCCGGCCTGCTGGCGTCGGGCGCGACGCTGATCGGCCACCTCGACACCACATATTGGCGCGACCTCGGGACGCCGGCGGACTTCGTGGCTGGGTCGGCCGACCTGGTGCGCGGGGTGGCGCCGTCTTCGGCGCTGCCGGGACCGGTGGGAGAGGCGCTGGTGCTCGCCGGTGCCCAGGTGGCGAAGGACGCGAAGCTGCAGGGCGGCTCGGTCGTCGGCGCGGGCGCCACTGTGGGCTCCGGGGCCATGCTGGACGGTGCGGTGCTCTTCGACGGCGCGGTAGTGGCGGCAGGGGCGACGGTGCGGCGCAGTGTGGTCGGCCGCGACGCGGTGGTCGGCGCGCACACCGTGCTGCAGGACGCGGTGATCGGCGATCGGGCCCGGCTCGGCGCACGGCTAGAACTGCTGTCGGGGCTGCGGGTTTGGCCGGATGTGGTGCTGCCCGACGGATCGGTGCGGTTCTCGGCCGATGAGTGAGCCCGCACGGCAGCGCACCTGGTCGGCAGGCCGCCCCGTCGACCTCGCCCGGACGCTTGCGCCGTTGCGCCGCGGCCCCGGCGATCAGGCACACCGCATGGTCGGCGGGGTGTTCTGGTGGGCGTGTGACACCCCGGACGGAGCGGGCACGCTGGCGGTCCAGGCCCAGCATGGTGAGGTCGATGCCACAGCTTGGGGGCCCGGCGCCGACTGGCTACTGGCCGGCCTCCCCGAATTGCTCGGTGAGCGCGACGACTGGACCGGGCTGGATTGTGCAGCCGTGCCGGTGCTGGCGCGGACGCTGCGGCGCTACCCCGGCCTGCGCCTGCCGCGCACCCGGCTGGTGCTCGACGCACTCGTGCCGGCCGTGCTCGAGCAGCGGGTGACCGGGAACGAATCCCGTCGTGCGTGGCAGTCACTGCTGTATCGCTTCGGCAGTCCCGCTCCCGGTCCGATCCAGTCGCTCCGCGTTCCGCCTTCGGCCCCAGTGCTGCTCGCGGTGCCGACCTGGGACTGGCACCGACTCGGGGTTGATCTGCAGCGCCAGCGTGCGATCCGCGCCGCTGCCACCGTCGCGTCCCGATTGGCGGAGTGCGTCGGGCTGCCCGAGGCCGACGCGATCGCCCGGCTTCGGCTCATCCCGGGCGTCGGGGAGTGGACGGCAGCCGAGACGGTGCAGCGGGCGCTCGGCCACCCGGATGCCGTCAGCGTGGGCGACTTCCATATCCACGACCTGGTCGTGCACGCCCTGACTGGGCGACCTCGCGGAGACGACGACGAGATGCTGCGCGTCCTGGAGCCATGGCGGGGTCAGCGCCAACGCGTGGTCCGGTTGATCGAGCTGTGCGGCGTCGGCAAACCGCGATTCGGACCGCGTTATGCCCCGATCGACATGCGCGCCATGTGACGGGTGGCGCCCACGAGCGACCGGCTATGGTGCGCGGTGAACCCGGCGCGGCGAGCCGACCCGGTCCCATAGCCGAGTGAGCTGAGACGCCATGGCCCTACGGTTGACCCCCCGCGACAGCGCGTTCTACGCGATGCTCACGGACGCGGGACGTAACGTCGCCAACGGGGCGGAGGTACTGGGCCGACTGCTCGATCCGTCGGCGGATCGGGCGGAGATCGCTGCCGCTATGCGGGACTGCGAGCACGCTGGCGACGACATCACGCACCGGATCTTGCGCCAACTCAACCGCAGCTTCGTCACGCCGTTCGACCGTGACGACATCTACCGGCTCGCGAGCAGCCTCGACGACGTGGTCGATGCAATGGACGAGGTCACCGATTTCATCGTGGTCGCCGAGGTCGCACCGCTGCCGCCGTTTACCGAGGAGCAGATCCGGCTGGTGCAACGGGGGGCGATCGAGACCGCCGAGGCGATGTCGCGCCTGCAGACCCTGCAGGATCTCGAGCCGTACTGGATCGAGGTCAATCGGCTCGAAAACGAAGCCGACCGGGTCTACCGCAAACAGCTGTCCAAGTTGTTCAGCGGCGAGTACGACGTACTGCGGCTGCTGAAGCTTCGGCAGGTCGCCGACCTGCTGGAGCAGGCCGCTGACGCTCTCGAACACGTGGCGCACGCTGTCGAGACGATCGCGGTCAAGGAGTCCTGAGCCCGGTCGTGAGCGCGGACGTCCTCGTCGTAGTCATCGTCGCGGTGGCGCTGGCCTTCGACTACACCAATGGGTTCCACGACTCGGCCAACGCAATTGCCACGTCGGTGTCGACCCGGGCCCTGACACCTCGAGTCGCGCTGGCGATGGCGGCCGTCGCGAACGTCCTCGGCGCGTTGATCTCGACGAAGGTCGCGGCGACGGTCGGCTCTGGGATCATCAATGCCCCCACTGGCCGCGACGGGCTACTGATCGTGTTGGCCGCCCTGCTGGGGGCGATCTCTTGGAACCTCGGCACCTGGTGGTTAGGCCTGCCCTCCTCGTCTTCACATGCCCTGATCGGCGGCCTCGTCGGCGCCGCGCTCGCCGGGTCGGAAGGCGTCAAGTGGAGCGGGGTCGTCGACAAGGTCATCATCCCGATGGTGATCTCGCCGATCGTCGGACTGCTGTTGGGCTACCTGTTCATGCTCGCCATCCTGTGGACGTTTCGTCGCGCTAATGCCCGCCGGGCAAATCGTGGGTTCCGCTGGGCGCAGATCGTGAGCGCCGCGGCGATGGCGTTCGGGCACGGCACACAGGACGCGCAGAAGACGATGGGGGTCATCGCGCTGACGCTCGTCATCTCCGGTCACCTCGGCAAGAACGACGGCATCCCGATGTGGGTGATCTTCGCTGCTGCCATCGCGATCTCGCTGGGCACGTACTCGGGCGGCTGGCGGATCATGCGCACCGTGGGGCGGCGCATCTACTCGCTCTCTCCGGTCAGTGGGTTCGCTGCGCAGACCGTCGCCAGCACGGTCATGCTGGGTACCTCCCAGCTCGGTCTGCCGGTGTCCACGACGCACGTGATCAGCACGTCGATCATGGGTGTCGGTGCGACGCGGCGGCTGTCCGCCGTGCGCTGGGGGGTGGCTGGCAACATCGTCGGCGCGTGGATCCTGACCATTCCGGCGTCCGCCGGGGTTGCCGCCTTGATCTGGGTGCTGCTGCGCCCGCTGAGCTAACGACCCTCAGCGGCTCACGTTCGCCAGCACCGCATCCGAGAGCTCGGGCCACGCCGCGGCTGCCCACTTGGCGAACGGTTCGTCCGACAGCGCGATCAACCCGATTCCAGCTACCGGGTCGACCCAGAACATCGTGCCGCTCTGGCCGAAGTGGCCGTAGGTCGCAGGGGAATTGCCGGGTCCGGTCCAGTGCGGCTTCTTGTGTCCGCGGATCTCGAAACCCAACCCCCAGTCGTTGGGATCCTGCCCGCCGAACCCCGGCAGGACGCCGCGTAAACCCGGGTACTGCACCGACGTCGCCTCCGCCAGCGTGGTCGGGTGCAGCAGCCCGGATGGGGCAAGCAGCTCGCCGACGACGCGGGCTAGGTCGGCGACCGACCCGTGGCCTTCGCTCGCCGGCGAACCGCGCAGCACCGTGGCGGTGAGGGCGAGCGGTCGGACGAGCGCTTCGTGCAGATAGTCCCCGAACGGCATGCCGACCGCCGCCTCGACCAGGTCGGCAAGCAGCTCGATGCCGACATTGGAGTAGACCCGGCGCACGCCGGGTGGGAATGAGCGCAGTCGGCGTTCTGGGGCGAGCCCCGATGCGTGTGCGAGCAGGTGGCGCACCGTTGCACCCGGCACGAGGACGTCGGCCGCCGGATCAGCGAGCTCGAGCGCGCCTTCCTCAACCGCCACCAGCGCCGCGAGCGCGGTGAGCGGCTTGGTCACCGACGCGAGGTAGAAGGGCTCGTCGATCGGTCCGCGTGCTGCCAGCACGCCAGACGGCCCGACCACCGCCGCGGCACTGCGAGCGGGCCACCTGTCCACCGCAGCCAGCGCGTCGGCCAGCGTCACGGTGCCAACCGGTCGCGCGCCAGAAGGAGCTGGGCGGGCAGTTCGGGCGCAGCCGCGTCCGGCAGCGCGTCCCAGCCAAACCACCGCAGGTCGAGCGACTCCGCGCTACGAACGGGCTCGGCGCCGGGTTTGGCGATCGCAACAAAACGCACGTCGAAGTGCCGGGTGGCCACGCCGAGGGAACAGGTGATGGGGTGCACGTCCAGGCTGAGCAGACGTGGATCGAACCGCAGCGCCGCCAGCCCGCTCTCCTCGCGAGCCTCGCGCCGCGCCGCATCGAGCAGGCTCGCGTCGTCGCGCTCGCAGTGACCACCCACCTGTACCCAGAGGCCCGCGCGCGGATGCAGGGTGAGCAAGACCGCTTGGCGCGACGGGTCGAGCACCAGCGCGCTCGCGGTCAGGTGTCCGGGCACGCAGCTGCGCCACATGGCGTCGGGACGGGCGGTGAGGAAGCCGAGGAATGCTTCGCCCACCGAGGGGTCCGGTGGGGCCGACGCCTGATACGCGGTGATCGTCGCCACGGCATCGGCATGCAGCGGGCCCGGTTCGGTGATGGAGCCCAGAGCGTCGGCGCGGCCGAGCGCAATTGCCTCCGCGGTGCCCAGCCGGAACATGTCGTCGTCGGCGCTGCGGATCAGGGTGGTGGCGCCCAGCCCATCGTCGGCGAGCTTGCCATCTACGGCGAGCCCGCGGACGATCGCGACCGGCACCCCGCCGAGCTTGCCCTTGACCAGGTCGGCGGCGGCCGCGACCTCGTCGGCGACGGCAATCTGCGTGCTGAGCAGGGTGTTGCCGTGTGAGTCAACTCGCCCGCGGACGTCGAGTACGGCGGTCAGGCCTGCGACGCCGATTGCATGATCAGTGATCCCGGCCCGCCACGGCCGGCCCATCGAGTCGCTGACGACCACCGCGACGTGCACGCCGAGGCGTTCGCGCAGCGCGTCGCGGAGCGCCCTGGCCGACCGGTCCGGATCAAGTGGCAGCAGGGCCAGCTCGTTCTTGGCGACGTTCGACTCGTCCACTCCGGCGGCGGCGAGGACGAGCCCCTGCCTGGTCTGCACTATCCGCAACGGCCCGCGCTGGGCGACCGTTCGGATTGCCTCAGCGGTGATCGCGTCTTCGCGCGCCTGATCGCGGGCACCCGGATCGGTGGACGGCAGGGCGACGAGCCGTCCCTCGACCTTCGACACCACCTTGGAGGTGACCACCAGCACGTCGCCGTCGCGCAGCGGCGGCGCATGCGCAGCGATGGCGGCGCAAAGGTCGTCGCCGGGTCGAAGCTCGGGCATGCCCAGCACTGGCAGAACCTCGAGCGCGACCGGGTCAGGCACCGGCGAGCTCCACCG
Source organism: Actinomycetota bacterium (assembly GCA_040003255.1). Lineage (GTDB taxonomy): Bacteria > Actinomycetota > Actinomycetes > Mycobacteriales > Jatrophihabitantaceae > JBDUCV01. Next base: position 19,190 of record JBDUCV010000030.1, on the reverse strand, counting down.
CCGCGCGGGCCATCGCCGCAGACGCAGCGTCGTCGCTCATCAGCAGCGGCACGGCGCGGATCCGGACACCCGGGACCTCGGCGTGGTCGCTCTCGTGGATCAGCCAGCCATCGAGCAGGCCGCCGGCTGACCGAGCGCCGTAGTGCCGGCCGACCCCCTCGGCACTGACCTCGACCCCGATCGCCGCAAGGCAGGCGTCGGCCATCCCGCGCACGGGTGCGCTGCCCACGATTGGGGACAGCCCGACGACGGGCGCTGGGGTCGAGGTGATCGCGTCCCGGATGCCGGCCACCGCGACGATCGTGGCGATGCTCACTACCGGATTGCTCGGCGCGATCAGCACGACGTCCGCGTCGTGGATCGCTTCGACGACGCCCGGCGCTGGCTTGGCCGCGTCCAAGCCGACCTGCACGAATGCGTGGGCCGGCAGCGCGGCCCGGTGCTTGATCCACCATTCCTGGAAGTGGATCGCCTTGCGGGTGCCTCCGTCGTCGGGGTCGTCGACCACGACATGCGTCTCACACCGCTCGTCGCTCATCGGCAGCAGTCGCACCCCGGGCCGCCAGCGCACGCACAACGCGGCGGCGACGTCCGAAAGCGGGTAACCGGCGTCGAGCATCCGGGTGCGGACCAGGTGGGTAGCGATGTCCAGGTCCCCCAGCCCGAACCAGCCCGGCTCCGAGCCGTAACTTGCGAGCTCCTGCTTGATGCGCCAGGTCTCGTCCGCCCGGCCCCACCCGCGATCGCGGTCGATGCCGTCCCCCAGGGTGTACATAACGCTGTCCAGGTCCGGGCAGATCCGCAGCCCGTGCAGCGTCAAGTCGTCGCCGGTGTTGATCACCGCCGTGACGTCCGCCGCAGGGTAAGCCGCGCGGACGCCGCGAAGGAACCGGGCGCCGCCGATGCCCCCAGCCAGGACGGTGATACGCACGAGGAGAAAACTACGCGACGGCTTCGGCGGGTATCAGCCGATGCCCTTGCCCCACCGCGAGCGCCTGATCGTGACAGACGCGCCACCGAGCGCCGCGTGGATGGCCCCGCGAACCGGGTCGTCCGGATCGCCGATCGTCGCGAGCAGCGGCTGGAGGTCCTTGCGAATCGCCCTGGGTTCTGGCCGGTCGAGCGCACCGCAGATCTTGCAGAGCGCGGCGAGCGCCGCATCGCGGGCATCGACCGGGTCGGCGTGGTGCGCAGCGACGGCGCGCAGATGCCGGCCAAGTTCGAGGATGCCCTCGGGCTCTCCGTCGCGAAAGGACGGCCGCAAGCCCGCGGATTGCTGCTGCCAGCGGCGCTGTTCCACCAGTTCGTCGATGAGCGCCGATCGGTCGCTGCGCACGTGGCGAAACCATCGCGGCCAAGACACCGCAGGCCTGCGGGCGACGGCATCGCGCAAGATGTCGAGAAACCGGTCTCCGGTTCCGTGGTCAGTAACCGCCGACGGGGCACGTGACGCGCTGATGACATGCCCGGCGAAGACCAGATCGGTGAACAGCGCGGCGCGCAGGCCGACGTCCAGCGCGGATCCGCGACGCAGCTGGCCGCTGCGGGGGTCACGGGCCAGCCGCAGCAGCGTGGTGGCGGTCCGATCGGGCACGATGCTCGATTCTGCCCGGCTCGATCACCGACGTTGCTATCAGCTTCGCAACGATCGACCGGCGTGACTGCTATCCCGCTGCGCGCTGATCGACGCGGCGCCGGCGCAGCAGCGCCCCGACCTCATGCATGCTCACCTCGAGCGCGCCGTGCGAAATCGCCTCGACGCGAATGTGCTCGGGCAAGTCGTAGTGCCACCGCCACGGGTGATCCTGGAAGAACCGGCGCGGGACGCCGATGCGCTCGGCCATGGCGTGCAGTTCGTCGGGCGAATCGGCCAGCAGATGGCAGAACTCGGCGAATCGCCACCCGGCTCCGGGGTAGGACCGAACCGCGTCGACATAGCAGGCCATGGCGTCTCGACGCTACCGCCGAACCGCACACGGAATTCGAGGTCTTTATCAGATTTCCGCTTGACGAACTGGTAACGACACGAGTGTAATTCTCCTCGTGTCACTCGTTGCAGCAACGCCGCTGGCGAGCAAGCACGCAGCGAAGGCCGGAGGAGGGGCAGTGATCGACCGACAGACCGATCTCACCCAGACGAACAGTGCCGAGCTGAGCACCATCTTCGGGCTGCCTGAAGAGCAGAGCTGGCAGGAGCGCGCGCTGTGCTCGCAGACCGATCCAGAGGCGTTCTTCCCAGAGAAGGGCGGCTCGACCCGAGAAGCGAAGCGAATCTGCACGGGCTGCGAAGTGCGCGGAGAGTGCCTGGAGTATGCGCTAGAGCACGACGAGCGCTTCGGTATCTGGGGTGGGCTGTCCGAGCGCGAACGCCGCCGGCTCAAGCACCGTGCGGTCTGATCAGTCAGCCGGGTCGATCTCGCGGTCTGATCAGTCACGGCCGCCGATCTCGTCGATGTCCTTGCCCAGGTAACTGGCGAGCAGTTCGGCCACGACAGCGAACACCAAGTCGCCGCACTCCTCGCGATCTTGGGCGCGTGCCTCGATCGGACGTCGATACACCACGATCACGGGCGACCTGCCCGCACCCAGGCCCGAGCGGAAAAGCTGGCCGAGTGCGACCCCCCGATCGTCGACCAGGTCGGACTCCTCGCCGATCTGCTGTTCGGCTTCGGCGGCCGCTGGCACTGGGACGTCGTCGACGGCGAAGTCCACATCGGCCCACTCGCCGGTCCAATGCTGCTCGAGGTCCTCGACCGCGTCGAGCACGAGGTCCTCGAAAGCTTCGGCGCGGGTCCGGGTCAGCGGGACGTCCGACGGGGCGAGCGCGGAGCGCAACCCGCGGCCGTGCCGGTCGCGGCGGGAACGCCGTCGCGACGCTGCTGGCTGCGACATCGAACCGTCCGGCGGCGACACGGCTGAAGCCTACGCAGGCGCCGGCCCGCGGGACACGGCCACGACACGGCGTCCGCATCGGCCGTTGAGGGCGCTGCGAGGACTATCGTCGCGCGCTGTGAGGCATGTGCGCAGCTGTACCCGAACCGCCTGCGGCCGGGCGGCGGTGGCCACGCTGACCTACGTCTATTCCGACTCCACCGCGGTCGTTGGTCCGCTCGCCAGCTTCGCCGAGCCGCACTCCTACGACTTGTGCGAGGACCACGCGGTCGGCCTCACTGTTCCGCGCGGGTGGGAGGTATTGCGTCATGCCGGTGAGTTCCCGTCCCCGATCCCGCACACTGACGACCTCGAGGCGCTGGCCGACGCGGTACGCGAAGCCGCTTGGGGTGACGGCCCAGGACACCAGCGCAGCGGGGTGGCCGTCGATGCGCACGGCTCATCGCTCGGCGCCGCATCGTCGGCCGGGGGCCGACGGGGCCATCTGCGCGTGGTGCGGCCACCGAGCTAACTTCGGCGCCACCGGCCGCCGGTAGGCTCGCCGGTGTGCCAGACCTCGCGAATATCGTCAAGGCCTACGACGTCCGGGGAACGGTTCCCGAGGAGCTAAACGATGACGTCGCCCGTGCTTTGGGAGCTGCCTTCGCCGAGGTCGTCGGGGCCAGCCGGCTGATCATTGCCCATGACATGCGCGAGTCCGGACCTGCGCTGGCGGCCGCGTTCGCCGAGGGCGCGTCCGCCCAGGGCGCGCAAATCATCGACATCGGGCTTGCGTCAACCGACATGCTTTACTTCGCCGCCGGCCACCTTGAACTGCCCGGCGCGATGTTCACCGCCAGCCACAACCCGGCCCGTTACAACGGCATCAAGCTGTGCCGGGCCGGCGCAGTGCCAGTCGGCCAGGACTCGGGGCTGACCGAGATCCGCGCCCGTGCGCAAGCCCATCTGGACTCCGGCGAGGTGCCTCGGCTGACCGCCGACGTCGTACGGCGCGATCTGCTCGGCGAGTACGCCCGCTACCTACGGGGTCTGGTTGTGCTGTCCGGAATCCGGCACCTGACCATCGTTGTCGACGCCGGCAACGGGATGGCCGGCCACACCGTGCCAGCCGTACTCGGCGACACGCTGCTCGACGCATTGCCGCTGACGATCGTGCCGCTGTATTTCGAACTGGACGGCACGTTCCCCAACCACGAGGCCAATCCGCTCGACCCCGCCAATCTCGTCGACCTGCAGAAGAAGGTGGTTGATGCCGGCGCAGATATCGGCTTGGCATTCGACGGTGACGCGGATCGGTGCTTCGTTGTCGACGAGTCCGGCGCCGCGGTGTCGCCCAGCGCCATCACGGCGCTCGTCGCGGTGCGCGAGCTGGCCAAGCACCCGGGTGCCACGATCTTGCACAACCTGATCACCTCGCGGGCGGTACCCGAAATCGTCCGTGAGCACGGCGGGGTGCCCGAACGCACCCGAGTCGGCCACTCGTTCATCAAGGCCGAGATGGCTCGCACCGGCGCGGTGTTCGGTGGCGAGCACTCCGCGCATTACTACTTTCGCGACTTCTGGCGCGCCGATACCGGCATGCTCGCCGCGATGCACGTCCTGGCGGCGCTCGGCGAGCAGCCGACGCCGCTGTCGGAGCTGACCTCCTCCTACTCGCGCTATTCGGCGTCCGGCGAGATCAATTCGACCGTGCACGACCAGGCGGGGCGGGTCCGCGCCGTCCGCGCCGCATTCGCCGACCGAACGATAGCGACGGACGGGCTGGACGGGCTGACTGTCGACCTCGCCGACGGCAGCTGGTTCAACCTGCGTGCCTCGAACACCGAACCGCTGCTGCGGCTCAACGTCGAGGCGCCCGACGAGCCCACGATGCGTCGCGTGCGAGATGTCGCCCTCAGTATCATCCGCGGCTGATCGCCCACCGAAGACAGGAGCGCGCCATGCCCATTAACGCCGATCTGCTTGCCATCCTGGCTTGTCCGAGCGATGACCACGCGCCGTTGCGGGCCGAGACGCGCGACGACAGCGAGGTGCTCGTCTGCAGCTACTGCCTGTCCACCTTCCCGGTCACCGACGGTATTCCGGTGCTGCTGCTGGACGAGGCGACTCCCGGTCCGAACGGCGTGGGCGTCGCCGCGGCCCCCGAGTTGCCACCTGCACCGTGAACGGCGCCTGACCCGTCCATGGGCTTCGACCAGGCGGTTCTGGACGACGCCGAGCTGCTCGCGAGTCGCGACGACGGCCGGATGCTCTGGGCGCTTGCCACTGCGGGCGCCCAGGTCCGCCGATCGGTATCGGCGACGGCCGACGCGGGTTTCGACCGGCTCGGCGGCAACGATGTCCCGCGGGCGGTGCTGGTGTGCACCGACGCTGCAGCCGTCGGTGTGACCAGGCTGCTGGTACGGCTCAGCACCTCGGCGGCCCCGATCGTGGGTTGGCACGGCGCGGATCTGCCGCGCTGGGCGGGACCTGCCGATGCGGTACTCATCGGCTCGACCGATGGGCGCCAGCCGCGACAGGTCCGGCTCGTCGAACAGGCAGCGCACCGCGGCCTCGCAATGGCGGTGGTCGCCCCCGCCGGTACGCCGCTGGCCGAGGCAGCCGGTCGGGCGCCGGTCGTCGAGCTACCCGCCGACCTGCACGTGCGCGCCGCCCGGTGGTCGATGCTGACCCCGCTGCTGCTTGCCGGCGGCGCGCTGGGGGTATTGACGGCGCCCCCGGACGTGTTGGCCGCGGTCGCGGACGCGCTGGACGAGACTGCGGAAAGCTGCCGTCCGCAAAGTGATGCGTTCACCAACGCCGCGAAGGCGCTCGCGATCGAAGTGACCGATTCGCTGCCCGTGGTGGCCGGCGCGGGTGCGCTGGCCAGCGTGGCCGCAGCGCTGATCAGCGACGCGCTGCAACTGCTGGCCGGAGTGCCGGCGGTCGCCGTGGCGTTGCCGGATGGCGTGGCGCGCGCGGGAGCACTGCTGCGCGGCAGCCCGACCGATTTTCTCGACGACGAGTTCTTCCGCGACCGCGACTTGGAATCAACCGTGCTACGAGCCCGGCTGATCACCGTCGGCGACGACGGCGACCCACAAGACCCGGTGCTCGGCCCGAAGTCCGACGCAGAACTCGCGTTGGACGAGCTCGCCGCCCGGCGCGCAGCGTCCGTTCTGCGCGGCATCGCGACCCAACTCGGACTGCGTTCGTCGGTGATTGAGGTGCCGACCGGCCCGCCGCTTGCCCGCTTCGCGGCGGCCACGGCTTTCGGCGACTTCACCGCGGCATACGTCGCTCTCGGCCGTGGCATCGACCCGTCCGAGCCGCGCCCTGGCGAGCTCGGGCCATGACTAGGGTTTCTGGGGTGAGCACGCGGCGGATCCGATGAGCGCGCAAGGCGGCTCTCGAGCGGTGCTCGCGGCGCTCGGCGCGAATCTCGGCATCGCCGTGATCAAGTTCATCGCCTTCGCGATCACCAGCTCGACGTCCATGCTCGCCGAGGGCGTGCACTCGCTGGTCGATTCGGGCAACCAGGGGCTGTTGCTGGTGGGCGCCCGCCGGGCCAACCGGGAGGCCGACGAGGAACACCCGTTCGGGTACGGCCGCGACCGGTACGTCTACGGCTTTCTGGTCGCGCTCGTGCTGTTCTCGGCGGGGGGGTTGTTCGCGCTCTACGAGGGCGTGCAGAAGATCCGCGAGCCACACGAGCTCGTCTCGCCGGCCGTCGCGATCATCGTCCTACTGGTCGCGATCGTCCTTGAGTCGTTCTCGTTGCGGACCGCGATAGTCGAATCCCGCAAGGTCAAGGGCGCGCAGAGCTGGGTGTCGTTCGTTCGGCGGGCGAAGGCGCCCGAGCTGCCCGTCGTGCTGCTCGAAGACATCGCCGCGCTGCTCGGGCTGGTATTCGCGCTGGTCGGGGTCAGCCTCGCGGCAGCCACCGGTAACCCGATCTGGGACGGCATCGGCACCGCGGCCATCGGCGTGCTGCTGCTGACCGTCGCGGCAGTGCTGATCATCGAGACGAAGAGCCTGCTGATCGGCGAGGCGGCGTCGAAGTCCGATATCGCGACGATTCGCTCGAACCTGCTGGGCCCCGGAGTCGAGCGGGTAATCCACCTGCGGACGATGCACCTCGGGCCCGAGGAGTTGCTCGTTGGCGCCAAGGTGGCGATCCCGGCGTCGCTGTCGTCAGCCGAGCTCGTGGCCGCCATCGACGAGGCCGAGTCCCGGGTGCGCCAGGCGGTGCCGTCGGCTCGGGTCATCTACCTCGAACCGGACCTGGATCGTTCCGGCGCCGTGGTGCCCTAGGCTGCCGCGATGCCCGGCAGTAGCGTGATCGCGCTCGAAGGGGTTGTCCGGCCCTACGCGTGGGGTTCACGAACCGCGATCCCGCAGCTGCTAGGCCGCCAACCCACCGGCGAGCCAGAGGCCGAACTCTGGTTCGGCGCGCACCCGGACGACCCCGCGCTCGCGCCGGAGCACGGGACCACACTGGACAAGTTGATCGCACAGAACCCGCAGGCGATGCTCGGCCCGGACGTAGTGCGCCGCTTCGGCCCTCAGCTGCCGTTCCTGGTCAAAATCCTGGCTGCGGGATCCGCCCTGTCGCTGCAGGTGCATCCGACGCTCGAACAAGCGCGCGCCGGATTCGCCGCCGAGAACGCCGCTGGCATCGCGCTGTCCTCGCCGCAGCGGGTCTACCACGATGCGAACCACAAGCCGGAGCTGCTCTGCGCGTTGAGCGAGTTCGATGCGTTATGCGGGTTCCGTCCGGTCCGCCAGACGCTGCGTCTGCTCGACAGTCTCGATGTTCCGCGGCTGGCCGAGTACCGGACACTGCTTGCCGGTCCCGACGGCCTGCGGGCGACGTTCACCGCGCTGCTGGCGCACGGTGACGCGAGCTTGGTCGACGAGGTCGTGGCCGCCTGCCAGGCGCGGGTCGACTCGGGCGGTGAGTGGCAGGCGGTCCTGCGCGCGGTGCTGCTGGCGGCGGAGGATTTTCCCGGGGACGTCGGCTGCGTGCTCGCGCTGCTGCTGAACGCCGTTCGGCTGGCGCCCGGCGAGGCGATCTGGTTAGCCGCCGGCAACGTTCACGCCTACCTGCGCGGCATCGGTGTCGAGGTGATGGCCAACAGCGACAACGTGCTGCGATGTGGGCTGACGGCCAAGCATGTCGACGTACCCGAACTCCTGCGCATTACCCGGTTCATCGAGCTGGCCGACCCGGTGTTGGCGCCGCGAACGGCGCGGTCGGGTGAGCGCGCATTCCAGACCCCGGCGCCGGACTTCGCCGTGTCGGTGCTCGCTGTGGATGGGTCGATGGACGTGGCAGCGGGCGGTCCCCAGCTCTTGCTGTGCACCTCCGGGGCAGTCCGGCTGACTGCCGCTGATGAGTCGGCAACTACGCTTGGTCCCGGACGGGCGGCACTGCTCGCCGCGGGTCACGGGGCGCGGCTCGACGGGGCGGCCACCGTGTTTCGCACAAATTGCCTTCCAAAAACCTGACACAACCGTGGTAAGGTTGCGGTAATGAAGCCGCTGACCATGCAGCAAACCGCCGAAGTCACCGGCTGGTCGCAGCGGATGTTGCGCTACCTCGAGCGGGCCGGACTGGTCGCCGCATTGCGCACCCCGGGCGGTCATCGGCTTTACGGAACACGGCAGGTTGAGCGGCTACAGCGGCTGCGCGAGCTGCTTGACGAGCATGACATCGGCATCGCAGACGTGGCCTTCGAGCTACGAATGCGCACCGATCCGCGGCTCGCCCGCGCGGTCGACGAGTGGTTCGGCCCGCTTCATCGGTCCGCGGCCCCGCACGGAGCGGGTATCTACCGCCGCCTCGCCACCGATCTCGAACAGCCCTACGCCCCGATTGAAGGAGAGTCTGTGAGCATCACCCTCAGCCCCGACACGGCCGGCTCGGTCAGCGACTTCAAGGTTGCCGACCTGTCGCTCGCCCCGTTCGGCCGCAAGGAGATCCAGCTGGCCGAGCACGAGATGCCCGGTCTGATGGCCCTGCGCCGGGAGTACGGCGGCCAGCAGCCACTCAAGGGCAAGAAGATCGCGGGGTCGCTGCACATGACGGTGCAGACCGCCGTCCTGATCGAGACCCTGGCCGCGCTCGGCGCCGATGTGCGCTGGGTCAGCTGCAACATCTTCTCCACCCAGGACCACGCCGCGGCCGCGACCGTCGTCGGCCCGAACGGCACGCCGGAGAACCCCCAGGGCATTTCGGTGTACGCCTGGAAGGGCGAGACGCTCGCGGAGTACTGGTGGTGCACCGAGCAGATGCTGACCTGGCCCGACGGCAGCGGTCCGGACTCGATCGTCGACGACGGCGGCGACGCCACGCTGCTCATTCACATGGGCGTCGAGTTCGAGGCATCGGGCGTAGTGCCGCAGGCCGAGGATAACGACGCTGAGGAATATGGCCTCATTCTCGAAACGCTCCGACGGTCGGTGGCTGCGCATCCCGGCAAGTACACCCGGATGGCGGCGGGCATCATCGGCGTCACCGAGGAGACCACCACCGGTGTGCACCGGCTCTATGAGTTCGCCAAGGCCGGCACGCTGCTGTTCCCCGCGATCAACGTCAACGACTCGGTCACCAAGTCCAAGTTCGACAACAAATACGGCTGCCGGCACTCACTGATCGATGGCCTTAACCGCGGCACCGACGTGATGATCGGCGGCAAGCTCGCTGTGGTGCTCGGCTACGGCGACGTCGGCAAGGGCTGCGTCGAATCGCTGCGCGGCCAGGGCGCGCGGGTGGTCGTCACCGAGATCGACCCGATCTGTGCGCTGCAGGCGGCGATGGACGGCCTTCAGGTGGTCACGCTCGACGACGTGGTCGGCGCGGCCGACATCTTCGTCACGACGACCGGCAACAAGGACATCATTATGGCCGAGCACATGGCGCAGATGAAGCACCAGGCAATCGTCGGAAACATCGGTCACTTCGACAACGAGATCGACATGGCCGGACTGGCGAAGACCCCGGGCATCGTGAAGAACGAGGTCAAGCCCCAGGTCCACGAGTGGGTGTTCCCCGATGGGCACTCGATCATCGTGCTGAGCGAGGGCCGGCTGCTGAATCTCGGCAACGCCACCGGCCACCCGAGCTTCGTGATGTCGGCGTCGTTCTCCAACCAGACCATCGCGCAGATCGAGCTGTACACCCACAAGCACGCCTACCAGAGCGAGGGCAGCCCCGGCGTCCATGTGCTGCCCAAGCACCTGGACGAGAAGGTTGCCCGGCTGCACCTGGAGGCGGTCGGTGCGAAACTGACCACGCTGAGCAAGGAGCAGGCCGCGTACATCGGCGTCGACGTCGCTGGCCCCTACAAGCCGGATCACTACCGCTACTGATCCACAACTGATCGACCTGTTCAACCCCCGGACAGCTGAACGCACCCGGGGGTCGAACTTTGTCGGCATGCTGTGCCATTCTTCGGGACCATGACCGACGTCCTGCTCACCATCGGCACTCGCAAGGGGCTCTTCCTCGCCCGGACCGGCGACCGACGCAAATGGCAACTGTCCGAGCCGTCGTTCCTGATGAACGCGGTGTATTCCGTTGCCATCGATACCCGTGGCGCGGCGCCGCGGGTGCTCGTTGGCGCAGACAGCGAGCACTGGGGGCCGTCGGTGTTCCACAGCGACGATCTCGGGGCGACCTGGCATGAGCCGGAACAGGGCGCCGTCAGGTTTCCGGCCGGCACTGACGCGACGCTGACGCGGGTGTGGGCGCTGCAGCCATCGGCCGCTGAGCCGGGCGTGGTGTGGGCGGGCTCCGAGCCGAGCGCGCTGTTCCGCTCCGAGGACGGCGGCGAGCATTTCTCTCTCGTGCGCTCGCTGTGGGACCACCCGCATCGCCCGCTGTGGGGGGCGGGCTTCGGCGGCCAGGCCGTGCACACCGTGTTGCCGCACCCGACTGACCGCCAGCGGGTGCTCGTCGCCATGTCGACGGGCGGCGTGTACCGCAGCGAGGACGCCGGCTCGGCCTGGACGGCGTCAAATTCCGGTGTCAAGGCCTACTTCATGCCCGATCCCGATCCCGAGTTCGGGCAGTGCGTCCACAAGGTCGCGCGTGACCCGATCGAGCCGCAGCGGATGTTCCTGCAAAATCACCATGGCGTGTACCGCAGCGACGACGGTGGGGCGGCCTGGACGTCGATCGCTGAAGGACTGCCGACGGATTTCGGCTTCGCGATGGTGACGCATCCGCATCGATCTGGCGTGGCCTACAACTTCCCGGTGGTTGCCGACGGCGAGCGCTTGCCGCCCAATCGCGCCTGCCGCGTCTACCGCACCGAGGACGCCGGTTCGACCTGGACCGCACTCGGTGACGGCCTGCCCCAGCAGGACTTCTACGGCATCGTGCTGCGTGACGCGATGTGCACGGATGACGGCGACCCGGCGGGCGTCTACTTCGGAACCCGCAATGGCGAGGTGTATGCGAGCGCCGACGAAGGCGACCACTGGCAGCTGATCGCCGACCATCTGCCCGACGTTCTGTGCGTGCGCGCGGCGTTGGTATGACCATCTCGGTCGTGCTCCCAGGTGCGCTGCGACCATTGGCTGGCGGAGCGAAAACGGTCGAACTCCAGCCGCCCGGCGGCACTCTGCAAACGCTGCTCGATGCCCTCGCAGACGCACATCCGTCGCTGACCCGCAGGATCCGCGACGAACAGGGCGCGCTGCGCCGCTACGTCAACATCTACATCGACGGCGAGGATGTTCGGGCGTCCGGCGGCCTTTCGACGACGGTCGCCGATGGCGCGGAGGTTCGCATCCTGCCATCCGTCGCCGGCGGCTGAACAGACAGTCGCTCACTCCGACCGCAACGAGACCGTTTGGCGGTCGGCGATGGCTGCACCATGCCCACCCTCCTGGCCCAACGCCGGTAGCACCCGCTTACGCGGGCGTAAGTTACGACTCCGAAGGTTTATCCTGGGTGCATGACCAGCGTTGACCATCGCCCCCTTGATCTGCAGACCCGGCTGCTGCACGAACTCGAGCCGGTGGTCGAGTCCAACCTCGATCGCCACCTCGCATTGACGAAGGACTGGCAGCCGCACGAGTACATCCCGTGGAGCCGTGGTCGCGACTTCGCGTTTCTCGGTGGCGAGGACTGGGCGCCCGAGCAGTCACCCCTCGACCCAGTCGCGCAGACCGCGATGGTCGTGAACCTGCTCACCGAGGACAACCTGCCCTCCTACCACCGCGAGATCGCCACCCGGTTCGGCCGCGATGGCGCGTGGGGGCAGTGGGTCGGCCGTTGGACCGCAGAGGAGGGCCGGCACGCCATCGCGCTGCGGGACTATCTGGTCGTCACCCGCGGCGTCGATCCGGTGAAACTCGAGACCCTGCGAATGGAGCACATGACCGCGGGCTACGACTCGGGCGACAAAACGATTCTGCAGGCCGTCGCCTACGTCTCGTTCCAAGAACTCGCGACCCGAGTATCGCACCGAAACACCGGCAAAGCCACGGGCTGCCCGCTTGCCGAGCAGCTGCTCGCCCGGATCTCCACCGACGAGAACCTGCACATGGTCTTCTACCGCAACCTGGTGGCGGCGGCCTTCGACATCGCGCCGGACGAGACAATGGCGGCGATCCGCGACGAGGTGGTCGGCTTTGAAATGCCAGGTGCCGGCATGACCGACTACCTGCGCAACTCGGTGACCATCGCCAAGGCCGGCATCTACGACCTCCGTCTGCATCACGACGAGGTGGTGACGCCGATCCTGAAGTTCTGGCGGGTGTACGAGCGCACCGATCTCGGCCCGGCCGGCGAGCAGGCCCGTGAGGAGCTCGCGGCTTTCATGACCGGCCTGGACGCACAGGCGAGCCGATTCGTCGAGCAGCGCGAAAAGTCCCGGGCCCGCGCTGCCTCTCGTGCCGACACTGCAGCGTCCGCACGGGTCTGACCCGGCCGAGCTCGAAGCGCTCGGGCGTCGCGACGGGGTCACCACGCAACCCAGGCCGAAGTGCCACGATGTGCGCATGAAACCGCGCGTATTGGTCGTTGACGACGACTCCGCCCTGGCCGAGATGCTCGGCATCGTGCTGCGTTCGGACGGCTTCGAGCCGTCGTTCGTCGCCGACGGGAATCTCGCCCTGAAGGCTTTCCACGACAGCAAGCCCGACGTCGTACTGCTGGACCTGATGCTGCCTGGCATGTCGGGCTTGGACGTCTGCCGAGGGATCCGCGCCGAGAGCGGCACGCCGATCATCATGCTGACCGCCAAAACCGACACGGTCGACATCGTGCTGGGTCTGGAATCGGGCGCCGATGACTACGTCGTCAAACCGTTTAAGCCCAAAGAACTCGTCGCCCGGATGCGCGCCCGGCTGCGCCACCACGAGGACCTCGCCACCGAGATGCTCACCATTGGTCCGCTTGACGCGCAAGTGAGCATCGACGTGCCGGCCCACCAAGTCACCCGCGACAACGAGCCGATTGCCCTCACCCCGTTGGAGTTCGACCTGCTTGTTGCGCTGGCCCGCAAACCCCGTCAGGTCTTCACCCGCGAGGTGCTGCTCGAGCAGGTCTGGGGCTACCGGCACGCCGCCGACACCCGGCTCGTTAACGTCCACGTGCAGCGACTGCGGTCCAAGGTTGAGCGCGACCCCGAGAAGCCCGAGGTGGTGCTCACCGTGCGTGGCGTGGGGTACAAAGCCGGGCCGCCATGACGGGAGTGACCGGGGCCTCCGAGCGCTCGGCGAAGCTCACCGGTCAGGCGGAGCTCACCGGTCCGGCGGAGCCGCTGGCGGCCGAGCCGGCGCCTGCGCATGACGTGCGCCCCGCGTACCTCTGGCCCGCGGGCGTCGCCCGTCAAGGGGCGGCCGGCGTCTGGCGAACCTTCTCCGGATACGCAACCCGACTGGGACGGGAGGGGCTGCGCACCTGGGCGCACTCGCTGCAGCTTCGGGTTGCGGCCACCACGCTGGCGGTCACCGCCATCGTCATCCTGATCATCGGCATCTTCCTGGTCAACCAGATCACCGCCGGTGTGTTGCACGCGAAGCGCACCGCTGCCGTCGCGCAGGCCGATGCCGGTCTGCAGTTCGCCCGCCAGGTGCTCGCGGTTGTGACGCCCGGCGACATTGCGGGTCAAAAGGACGCGATCAACCGGATCAAGTCTGAGCTCGCGGCAAACGGCAGCGGAGCAGGCCTGTTCGATGTCGTGATCGAGTCCTCGGACCGCAACGTCCCGGGCGCATCTGCTAGCGCGACGACCATCCCTGCCGCGTTGAAGAGGCTAGTCCAGCACGGCGAGGCCGTGCAGTATGCGCCGATCCAAGTGGCGCCCGGCGGATCGAGCACCCCTGGCCTGATCGTGGGCGAGCCGGTCAACGCGAACGGCGGGGTCTTCGAGCTGTATTACCTCTTCCCACTCACCGCCGAGGCCGAGACCATTCGCCTGGTTCAACGCACCGTCATGCTCGCCGGGCTCGGCCTGGTGCTCTTCGTGCTCGCGATCGCGCTGCTCGTCACCCGGCAGGTCGTCCGCCCGGTGCGGGTGGCCGCCGAGACGGCCGCCCGGCTCGCCGCTGGCGACCTCGCCCAGCGCATACCGGTCAAAGGAACCGACGATGTCGCTCAGTTGGGCCAGTCGTTCAACGACATGGCGGGCAGCCTGCAGCGCCAGATTCGCCGGCTCGAAGAGCTGTCGCGGCTGCAGCGCCGCTTTACCAGCGATGTGTCGCACGAGCTGCGCACCCCGCTGACCACGATCCGGATGGCCAGCGAACTGCTTTACGCCGAGCGCAAGGCGTTCGCACCGGAGTTGGCCCGGGCGGCTGAGCTGCTGCAAGCAGAGCTCGACCGGTTCGAGTCGTTGCTCGGCGACCTGCTCGAGATATCCCGCTATGACGCCGGCGTGGCGCGACTGGAAGCCGAGCTGACCGACCTGCGTGTGGTGGTCGGCAACGCCCTGGACTCGAGCCGGGTGCTGGCCCTTCGTCACGGCAGCGAGCTGGTGCTGAGGGCCCCCGACCATCCGGTGCTCGTCGAGATGGATCCGCGCCGCGGCGAACGGATCGTGCGCAACCTGCTCGGTAATGCCCTCGACCATGGCGACGGGCGCCCGGTCGTCGTCACAATCGGAGCCGACGAGCACGCTGCCGCGGTCACCGTCCGCGACCACGGGGTAGGGCTGCGCCCCGGTGAAGCTGCGTTGGTATTCAACCGGTTCTGGCGCGGGGACCCCTCCCGCAGCCGACTCACCGGGGGCACCGGTCTTGGCCTTGCGATCAGCCTCGAGGACGCCCGGCTACACGGCGGCTGGCTGCAGGCGTGGGGCGACCGCGGGCTCGGTGCGCAATTTCGCCTGACCCTGCCGCGGGTGATCGGCGACACGCTGATCAGCTCGCCGCTCTCGCTTGAGCCCGAAGCGCTGATCGATGTCCGGGGCGGCGGATGACGATGCGCGCCACTCTGCTCGTGTTCGGTGCCGTGGCAGTCCTCGCGTCGGCGGGCTGTTCTGGGGTCCCATCGTCGTCGAGGCCCGAGTTCGTCAAATCGGTGGGAGGCGGATCACCTCCGCCGCTGCCGACGAGCACGCCGGAGGCGGGCGCCGATCCGGCTTCGATCGTCGCCGGGTTCCTGGCGGCCAATGTCAACCCGCTCGACGCCAAACACTCGACCGCGCGGCAATTCCTGGCGCCCGAGCAATCGGCCAAGTGGGACGACAGCACGGCGACGGTGGTGGACTCCTACCAGGTCGGCTCGATGAACGCCGCGACCCGCACGGTGCCCGTGTCGGTCGTCAAGATCGGGATGCTGACGCGACAAGGCGTCTACGCGCCGGTGCCTGGGTCGCCCGGTGGGACCGCATCAGAGGCGGTCACCCTGTCGTTCGTCATGAAGCTGGTCAACGGCCAGTGGCGCATTCAGGTGCCCGGGCAGGGGCTCATCGTCAGGGCAACGGAGCTGGCCAGCAGCGGATCGAGTGCATACAAGTTGCGCTCCCTGTACTTCCTCGACTCGGCGGGCCGACACCTCGTGGCCGACCCGCGTTACACCGCCCTCACCGGCCCGGCGCTGGCCAAATGGCTGCTCGAACGGCTGCAGGAGGGTCCCCAACAGACGCTCTCGAACGCCGTGCAGAAGCTGCCGGAGCAAATCAACCTCAAGGCCGCCGAGGTCACCGAGCGCTCCGGTGTGGGGATAGAGCTGCCGGGCAGCGGCCAACTCGACCCGGATGCACGCACCCGGCTCGCCTCGCAGCTGGCCAACACCTTCGCGCAAAGTGCACAGCCAGCGCCCATCACGATCACCGACGGCGGCCGCCCGGTGACCTATGACAAGGACCATCTGCTCGCTGCCGCCGGAACGCTCAACAATCCGCCGGCCTTCTACATCCTCGACGGCTCGTTGCGACAGCAAAACGGTGACCCGGTCGACGGCCCGCTCGGGCTGAAAACCTACGGGCTCACCTCGGCGGCGCTCGCGCTGTCCCCGGACGGTTCCGGCAACTTCCTCGTCGCGGGCGTCACGAAAGCAGGCGGCGCATCGACGTTGCTCGTCGGCACGCTGAAGGGCGGCCTGCGCAAGGCCGGCATCCCGCCCGGGGAGCTCACCCGGCCGAGCTGGGCTCCCGACCAGTCCGAGGTTTGGGTGGGCAGAGGTTCGACGCTGTACCGGGTCGCGCGCGCGGCCAGGCCGGTGGCCGTGCCGATCAACCTCGGGCCGGGATCGGCAGCGCAGATCCGAGCCGTGCGGGTCAGTCCAGATGGTGCTCGGCTGGTGCTGGTGCTTGCCGCGGATCAGGGTCCGGCATCGGCATACGTCGGCACGGTGGCTCGACAGGGCGCTAGCGTGCGGGTCGAGGCTTTGGCGCCGATCACCCCGTCGAATGTCGACCTCACCGACATCGACTGGAACGACCAGACCACGCTGTATGCCATTGGGGTGGGCCCCAGCGGCTACGGCGTCTGGTCGGTACAAGCCGACGGCGCCGCCTGGACCGAGCGCAACCGACAGGGACTGCCCGCAGCCCCGCAGACGATCGCCGCCGCACCGGGCGCGGTCGCCTGGGTCTCGTCGAACGGCGGCGTGTTCAAGCAGGACGGCCCGAACCAGACGTGGGTCAGCCCCTTCCAGCCGCTGAACGCGACCGTTGTCGGCCGGAGCCCTACCTACCTGGAGTAGTTCTCCACAGTCCCGCCGCCCATCCACAACCCGGACGCCGCCAGTTGTGACGCGTGAGGTCCCGCACCACGGTGGTCGGTGTGCTTGCCGCCTTGGCCGATCTGATCCTCCCCAGGTCGTGCGTGGCATGCCATGCGCCCGGCACGCTGCTCTGCGACAGTTGCCAGCCAGCCGGACCGTTGGTGCACCGGGGGGCGCGCGGGCTGCCGGTACTGGCCGCCGGCGAGTACGCCGACGGACTTCGCGCGGCATTGGTCGCGTACAAGGAGCGCGACCGCCGCGATCTCGCCGCGCCACTGGCTGCGCTGCTCGGGCGGGCCGTCGAAGGGTGGCTCACGCACTGTCCCGACGCGGTCCTCGTCCCGATTCCTTCGGCGCCGTCGGCCGCCCGGCGGCGTGGCGGCGACCACGTCCTGCGGCTCGCCCGCGGTGCCGCGCGGCCTGCTGCGATTCCCGTCCTGCGCGCGTTGCACACGGTCCGTGCGGTGGCCGACTCGGCCGGCCTGGGCGTAGACGCACGGGCCACCAACCTCGCCTTTGCCTTCGCCGCGGCGCGGCCGGCTACCCCCGCGTCCGCCCTTCTGGTGGACGACATCGTCACCACCGGAACCACCCTCGCCGAGGCCGCGCGCGCACTGACCGCGGCCGGTTGGGGGCTAGCCGGCGCGGCGGTGGTGGCGGCGACGCCGCGTCGCGGTGCGGCGACATTGGTCCGTTTTGCGGCCAGCAGCCATAGGTCGGCGGCTGGCACGTCCGTGCCGACCGGGCTAACCTGAGGCCGACCGAACCGAGTAGGCGTTCGCGTTCCGCGCACGGTCACCCCGACGCAGCGGTCACCGGAGTCGTGGCGCTGCGGCGTCGTGAGTACTGGTGGAGGCCACATGGGCACTGCCGTCGGCCGCATGGAAGTCGTGGTACGCGGACGAAATGTAGAGGTTCCAGAGCACTTTCGCCAACATGTGACCGACAAGCTTGGCAGGGTCGAGAGGTACGACCACAAGATCATCCGCACCGACGTCGAGCTGCATCACGAACGCAACCGGCGCCAGAACGACAGTTGCCAGCACATCGAGATCACTTGCCGCACCCGCGGACCGGTCGTGCGCAGCGAGGCCTGCGCGGCGGACTTCTACCGGGCGTTGGATCTCGCCACTGAACGGCTCGAGCGCCGGCTCCGCCAAGCCGCCGACCGCCGCCGGGTGCACCACGGACGTCGCACGCCGACCTCCCTCGCCGCCGCCACCGCCGAGATGGGGCTAATCGCCGATTCCTCAGCCGAGCCGGCCGAGGACCAGTTCCTCGACGACGGTCCCGGACGGATCGTGCGGCAGAAGGAACACCCGGCCAAACCGATGACCGTCGACCAAGCATTGTTCGAGATGGAATTGGTCGGACACGACTTCTACCTGTTCGCCGACGCCGACACCGGTAAGCCCTGCGTCGTCTACCGCCGCCACGCCTACGACTACGGCCTGATTCGACTGGCTGGCTGACCGCCCGCCACGCCCAGCGGACCGCCCACCCGGACGCGAAGCTGAACCGAGGCCAATGACCGATCCGTGAGCACCGGTCCCGAGCCCGTACCATGGCGGCCGTGGTTCTCGCCAAACTCCTCCGCGCCGGTGAAGGCAAGATGGTTCGCCGGCTGTCCGGGATCGCTGATCACATCGAGACGATCGAGGACGATTACGTCGACCTGACCGACGCCGAACTGCGCGAGCAGACCGACACCTTCAAGAAGCGGTTCGCCGACGGGGAGACCCTCGACGATCTGCTTCCCGAGGCGTTCGCGGTCACCCGCGAGGCGGCGCGGCGCACGCTCGGTCAGTTCCACTACAAGGTGCAGCTGATGGGCGGAGCCGCCCTGCACCTGGGCAACATCGCCGAGATGAAAACCGGCGAGGGTAAGACGCTGGTCTCCACCTTGCCGGCGTACCTCAACGCGCTCGCCGGCGACGGCGTGCACATCGTCACCGTCAACGACTACCTGGCTAGCCGCGACGCCGACTGGATGGGCCGAGTCCACCGGTTCCTGGGACTAAGCGTCGGCAAGATCCTCTCCGAGCTGCCGCCGGAGCGGCGCAAGGCCGCATATGCCGCCGACATCACCTACGGCACCAACAACGAGTTCGGCTTCGACTACCTGCGCGAC
>JBDUCV010000029.1:0-27879 GCA_040003255.1 Actinomycetota bacterium | reverse complement strand
CGGCGAGCAAGCAGCGGATCCTTGCTCTCGCGGTGCCGCCGGCTTGGAAGAACGTCTCCGCCCTGGGCGAACGGCCGGCACAGATCGCGCCGGGTCCGTCGTTTGTGCCGACATGAGCGACGATCACGAAGCGCTGGACGCCTATTCCCGTGCCGTGGTGGGGGTGGCTGAATCGGTGCTGCCGAGCGTGGCGAGCCTGCGGGTGCGTACCCGGCGCGGGCACGGCGCAGGCAGTGCGAGCGTGCTGACCGCCGATGGCTTCCTGTTGACCAGCGCGCACGTCGTCGAGGGTGCGCAGAGCGTCGACGCGGCATTCATCGACGGGTCCGAGGTCGGCGCCGACGTGATCGGGCGCGACCCGCTGTCGGACCTCGCAATACTGCGGGCACGTGGCCCGGTGCCCACGCCGGTGACGCTGGGCGACGCCGCCGCGCTGCGGGTCGGCCAGCTCGTCGTCGCACTCGGCAATCCACTCGGCCTGGCAGGCAGCGTCACGGCCGGCATCGTGTCGGCGCTCGGGCGCTCGTTGCCCACCCGGGCCGGGCGAGTCGTCGACGAGGTCATCCAGACCGATGCCGCGCTCAACCCCGGAAACAGCGGGGGCGCGCTCGCCGACAGCAGCGGACGCGTCGTCGGGGTGAACACCGCAGTCGCCGGCGTGGGAGTAGGCCTCGCGGTACCGATCAACTCCACCACTCGGACGATTATCACCACGCTGATGACCGACGGACGGGTGCGCCGTGCATGGCTGGGACTGGCCGGCGCCGAGCTGCCGCTGCCGCCTCCGCTCGCCGACAAGCTCGGCCGACGGGCCGGCCTGCGGGTGGCACAGATCGTGCCTGGCAGTCCGGCCGAGCACGCCGGACTGCGGGTCGGTGACGTCCTGGTGGCCGTCGGCCCAGAGCCGATCGCAACGGCCACCACCCTGCAACGGCTGATGGTCGAGGGTGCGATCGGGCGCCGGGTCGAGATCACGGTCTGGCGCAATGGTGCCCTGGTCGATGTGGTCGCCGTACCACGCGAACTCACCGACGCCTGAGTCGGGCGATAACCTGCCGTCGTGAGCTGGCGGCCCGGAGCGGACGTGCGTTGAACGTCGCGATGTTGTCCCCAATCGCCTGGCGGACCCCACCACACCACTACGGCCCTTGGGAGCAGGTAACCAGCCTGCTGACCGAAGGGCTGGTGGCTCGCGGGGTCGACGTCACCCTCTTCGCGACACTGGACTCGCAGACCACCGCGACGCTCGCTGGTGTCAGCCCGCATGGTTACGAAGAGGACCCCTCCATGGACGGACGGGTGTGGGAGGCCCTGCATGTGTCGCACGCGCTGGCCCGATCCGGCGAGTTCGACCTGGTGCACAACCACCTGGACTGGCTGCCGTTGGCCTTCTCCGCTCATTCGCGGGCTCCGATGGTGACCACCGTGCACGGCTTTTCTGGCGCCGGTATCGGGCCGGCTTACGCGCACGCAGACTCGGCGTTCGTGGCGATCTCGGACTCGGATCGCTCGCCGCGCCTGGACTACGTCGCGACCATTCATCACGGTGTCGACCCGGCTGGCCTCCCTTTTCGTGCGGTATCGGGACCGGATCTGGTGGTGTTCGGGCGGATCCATCCAGACAAGGGCACCGCAGAAGCCATCGCCATTGCTCGAGACGCGGGCCGCCGACTGGTGATCTGCGGCATCGTCCAGGACGAGCGGTATTTCGCCGAGCAGGTGCAGCCACACATCGACGGCGAGCAGGTCGTCTTTCTCGGGGCAGTCGGCCCGGACCGACGCGCCGACGTTCTGGGTGCCTCGGCCGTCTTGCTTCATCCGATCGCCTTCGACGAGCCGTTCGGCCTGTCGGTCGTCGAGGCGATGATGTGCGGGACGCCGGTAGTGGCCTACCGGCGTGGCTCCATGCCCGAAGTGGTCGACGAGGGGGTGACCGGGCTGCTCGTGGCCGGCGCGGCGTCGGCAGGGTCGGCAATCGACGCGGCCGCAAGACTTGACCGGGCGGCGGTCCGCGAGCGGGCGCTGCAGCGGTTCAGTCCGGACCGGATGATCGACCAATATCTGCGGGTCTATGAAGCGCTGCTCGCGTCGCGTCGCTCTTAGCGAACGGAGGTGAGGTGGTCGAGCAACTCGGCGAGGGGAGTCCACGCCACGCTGATCCGGGCATCGCCGATGCCGTACGGAATCCACAGCAGCCCGTCATGCACCAAACCGCCGCAGGAATACACCACGTTCGGCACGTAGCCCTCCGTCTCCTGCGGCCCCGGCTCGAGGAGCGGAGTGACCAGCCGCCCGATGACCCGGGCGGGCTCGTCGAGATCCAGCAGGAGAGCGCCGATTGCGTAGGTGCGCATCGGGCCAACGCCGTGCGTCAGCACCAGCCAGCCGCGATCTGTCTCGATCGGCGGTCCGCAGTTGCCAACCTGAAGCAGCTCCCAGGACGCCCCGGGCGCCTGGAGTGATCTCGGTTTTTCCCAGACCAGCCCGTCGGCCGAGCTGGTCAAGCTGGTCCTCTCGCCGTCGGATCGGCACAGCGCCAGCTGACGGCCGCCGACCGCGCGTGGGAACAGGGCCATGCCCTTGTTACGTGCCGCCGGGCCTGCCAACCGGTGGGCGCGGAAGCTGCGCAGATCGGGGCTGGTAAGCAGCCGCGGGGTGATCCGGCGCCCGTCATATGCGGTGTAGGTGGCCCGATACTCCACGGCCCCGTTGTCGTCCAGGAAGCGGGTAAAGCGCGCGTCCTCAACGCCGTTGCGCTCCTCGGGGGCGCCCGGCATCAGCACCTGTTGGGCGATGCCGACGTCGCCAGGGAACTGCACCTCGTAGGTGGAATGCACAACCGCGCGCATCAGCTCGGCAGCGCCACGTCCGCCAGGACCGGTGAGCAGATCCGGATGGGCGTCCTGCAGTGCTTGTTCCAGGTCCACGGCGTGGAACTGCGCCGGAAGGGCACCGAGCACCGCGCTGATGAGGCCGCCGATCTTGCGTTGATCGGCCAGTACGGCGTGCAGGTGCTCGCGACGCCAATACGAGGGCGCGCTCACGCCGGCGACGGCAGGCAGTGGACGATCCTCGAACGTCCAGCTCGCTCCGGGGCCGACCACCGCGTCGCAGAACCCGATCGTGGATACGTGCCCCTCGCCGATTCCGCGCAGGCTGACCGCGACACGCAGCTGGCCGTCGGCCACGCCGGACTGGTCGGGGTGCGGTACCGCGCTGGGGTTGCATAGGGCGGCGCCCTCGACGGCGTACTCAGCGGTGAACGTGGCGCCGAGTACGAGCTGGCGCGCCGGGCTGAGGGCGGCATCGCCGACGTGTGTGCTGACGACCGACGCGTGGCGCGCGATCAGAGCTTCGTAATCTCGGTGCCGACAGGAGAACTCGGCCCGCAGACGCTTAGCGAGCCGATTGATCTCGGCTTCGTCGAGGGCGAGGACGCGGTCGACGACCGCGGCCACACGGGAAGGAGCTTGGGGCAACTCCTCGCCGGGCAAGTACAGGCGAGCGATCACCCGCGCCGGGTCCGGGCGCAGTCCGGCGTCGGTGCGGCACGCGCGCGGATGGCTCATCGCTGTCCGGCCAACGACCGGGCGTGCTGGGCGGTGGACAGCAGGGCAAGAGTGGACTCGGCCCCCTGGTTGAGGTTGTGCCCGTCGCATTCCAAGCCGTCGTACCCCCCACCGGTGGATGGATCGAACATCACCGTTCCGCTGTCATTGTCGCCGGTAAACCATCGCCACGCCGACCGGACGCCGATCAACCAGGTCGGGTCGGAAGTCAGCGTGTACGCGCGGGCGCAGGCGTCGGCGAGTGCCGCCACTTCGATCGGCTGCTGATCGAATGCTGGCCCTGTCTCATTCGGCCCACGCCCGCTCGTCGGCGTCACCGACAGATGGCCGTCGCGGGTTTCCATCTGAAGCAAGAACGCGAGGAGGCGCTGGGCGCGGGCGAACAGGGCGGGATCAGGCAGGGCGTGGCCGGCGAGCAGCAGCGCCTCTACCAGAGATCCGTTGCCGTAACGCAGGCGAGGTTCCGGCCACGGCCAGGTGTCGCTTTGGCCGAGCCCGATCGCCTGAACACTGTCGTGCAGCAACGCTCGGGCCGTTTGTTCGTGGTGGTCATCCAGGAGTATTTCACCGGCACCGAGGGCAGCGAAGGCCATGGCGTGGGTGTGCGGCGAGCGTCGCCGCGCCGCGGTCCGGAATCCCCGCAGCGCCCGCGCCCGCATGCCGTCGGTCGGTGCGTGGACGGCGGCCACGCCCAACCCCCACACGGCTCGGCCCCACCAGTCGCCGAGGCTCGCGACGTCGGTCCAGTCACCGTTCACGCTCATCCGGTTGTGGCAGGCTCCGTCGACGTCGATGGCGGACAGCACGAAGTTCAAGTACTGGCGGCCCAGACGTAATAGCTGTGGGCTGGGCTGCGGCTCGCGGCAGACAACGACAAGGGCTCTGGCCGCATCGTCGACGCAGTATCCGTGCTCCGGCCGAGGCACCGCGTGCAGGGCATGTTCGAACAGTCCCCGATCGTCGGTGAGTGCGGCCAGATGATCAAACACCGGACCGATGGCCCGGCGAGCTTCGCTCACGCCGCGAGTCGGGCCGACACAATGTGCGACGTCAGTTGCCGGTAACGCTCAGCGACCGCCGCCCAACCCAGCTGAGGCGCAGCTATTGCGGCCGCTCGCCTCATCGATGCCACGGCATCGGCCTGGGTCAGCACGATTCGCAGGGCAGCGGCGATGGCATCGGGGTCGCGGTGCGGGACGAGCAGACCGGCCCCGCCGGCGAGCAGCTCGACGGCATGCGGGAACCGGGTCGCGACAACCGGCCGGCGTGCGGCGATCGCTTCGATGAGCACTCCGGAGGTGACCTGCTCAGTGGAATCGTAGGGAAGCAGCACCACGTCGGCGTTGGCGACCAGCGCCGTGAGAGCCGCGGCGTCGCGGTAGTTCGCTTCGAACGCGACATTGGCGCCCAGGCCTAACCGGCGGACCCGCTCCTCGAGCTGGTCGCGGTAGGCCTCGCCGTTATGCCGCAACACCTTCGGGTGGGTCTGACCGGCCACGACGTAGCGCGGGGCCGGGTACAGGTCGGTCAACTGCGCCATCGCCGCGATTCCCCACTCGATGCCCTTGCCTGGGCCGAGCAAACCCCAGGTCAGCACGGTCGGGCTACCAGTCCGAAAAAGCGGCGTCGGCCGATCGGTGCCGGTCGGCAGGTCAGGAGCCCCGTGCGGGATGACCGAAACCTTGGCCATGTCGACGCGATACCCGGCCGCCAACCGCTCGCGCGCAGTCGCGGTCATCGTCACAACGGCGTCAGCCTTGGCGGCCACGGCCTCCAGCACGAACCGTTGGTGCGAGGTTGGCGCCGTCAGCACGGTGTGCAGAACGACGATGGCCGGGACGTCGAGACTGTCCATCAGCGCCAAAATCTCGGCGCCGTCTTGTCCGCCGTAGATCCCGAACTCGTGCTGGATGATCGCCACGTCGGTGTCGCTCAGCAGCTCGCCCGCGCGCCGAATCGTGCCTGCGTCGTCCATGACCAGCTGGCCGACAACCTCCCGGGCCGGCCGCGGTTCTGACTGCTCTACGGCACGCACCACCCGTCCTTCGCCTCCACCTCGGGTGACGAGAGCGCGGAACAGCGCGGCCGTGAAGGTCGCTAGCCCGCATTGGGTGGGCGGATACGTGCTGAGGAAGCCGTAACGCATGCTCACCGGAGCGATCGCCTTTCCTTTGCACTTAGGGCGACCCCGCCGGAGGCGCGGGCCACGCTCGAGCTGCCAGACCTTGGCCGAAGGCCAACGGGCACGACGTGAGACTGGCCGCTCTTACCAATGCCCGGTGACCGCACCTCGAGACCGACTTTGCGCGGCGCACCGGACGCGTCGGAATTACCCTACCCGTGGAGGCGTCCTACTAATCGCCACTTAAGCAGCTTGAGGACGTCAGTGGGTTGAGCGCGGACCGCCCGCTAGTAGGTTAGTCCGACCGAAACGGCGTGCACGTAGGCGGCGACGACCTGGTTTGCGTTCGGCAGCGGGTCGACCTGACCGCCGACCGGGGAGAGGGCCTGCTTGAGCGCATCGACGGGAAGCCGGGTACCAAAGGCCAAAATTCCGATTTGGACGTGCTTTGCCGGGTCGGCTGCGGCCAGGGCGGCCTTCAGCTGGGCTAGGTCGATCGAGTTCGGGTCTTCCTCGTTGACGCCGTCGGTGAACAGGAGAACTTCATTGGGCATGCCGGCTTGAAAATGAGCCTGCTGGTACCTGTACGCGGCCAGGATCGTGTCGTAGAGCCCGGTCCCGGTCGGTTTTGCGCCCAGCCGGGCGGTCGAGGCGGTCAGCGCCGCCCGCTGCGCGCTGGTCAGGGGCGCGGTCGGCACCAGCTCCTGGTAGTCACGCGGCGGATCTAGCTCGGCTCCGAACTGCCATAACCCGAGCCGGGCGGTGTCGGGCAGCAATGCGTTGACCTGTCCGACGCCCTGGCGGACCAGTGCGATCAGCGGTGTGGAGGTGCCCGGTGCGGGGCTGGCCATCGAGCCCGAGACGTCGACGACCACCAGGATGTTGGCGGCGCGTTGTGCCGGATTCCAGGTGGTCAGCACGTGCCACATGTGGTGCTCGCTGGTAACCGGCATGGGCGCAGCGCTGGCTGAAGGCAGCTCCACGGCGCTACCACCGGTGGGCGGGGCGGCGGGCCATGAGCCGGCGCGTAGCGAGAACTCGGTTATCGCGGCCTGGCCGGCGGGGCCGGTCAGCGCTGTGTAGAGGCTGCCCAGGGCCGCCGAACGATCGGGATCGGCCACTCCGGAGGATGTCGGGTACCAGGTGTAGCGCATCAGCGCGGTCGCGTCGGTCGGCGCGACCACTTTGCTACTGGCGTTCGGGCCGGCGCGACGCAACGCATACTCCGGAACGATGCCGACCTCGCCTGCCTTCTGCGGCAATGCCGGGCTGGCGTTGTTGACCGTGCGACTGACCTGCCAGGCCCGCATCAAGTCATACGCGGAGATCAACGGCCCGTTCGCTTTGAACACTGAGTCGGTCAGCGCCGCACCGGCCACTAAGCCATCACCCGAGCTCGCGGGGTCGGCCATCACCAGCCGGGTCGAACCCTGGGTTGCGAGTACGCCAGCCAAGCCGACCCAGGTCGACGGCACGGGCGGTCGGCGGGCCGCCGTGGCGGCATCCATCACGAAATAGAGTGGGCTCGTCGCGATCGTGGCTCCTCCGCTCGGCGCGAACTCGACCGGGTTAGGCAGCTTGCGCCACGAGGCGTCGTCAGGGATCCATACATCCGCCTTGGTGGCGGCGACCACTGCGGCGGCGCCCCGTCCATCTGCCACCGTGACCTGGACGTCGACGCAGCCTGCGCCGTCGGCCAGGGCATGCGCGACACGCCGCAGCACGGGAGCGTACGAGGCTGCGGTGACCGCCCTTACCCGACGCGGACAGCCGCTCGATGACGCCGAGCCATGCGTGCGGGATGTGGCGCCCGGTGCCGCGGATCCGCGATCACCCGCCCGCCATGCGACTACCGCGCCGGCGGCGAGCAGCAGCACGGCCAGACATGCAATCACACCCCAACGAGGCCGTCGCCTAGGGGTAGCCGGCTGCGCATGCCGACCTGCTGGCGCGGGCGTTCTTGCCATCCCCGACCTCCCGTTTCCGGCCCGAGGCCTGGTCATCCCCGTTCGCCACGCACGTCGTGACCGGCCCTACTCGCCGGTGGAGTGCTGCCTATGATACCGGGCCGAGACGAGTCGCCGTCTCACCCTCGTGGACCGGTCCGGGCAAACCTGGCGTCCAGTGACGAAACCGGAACGGGTGCGGCCATGTCACGGCCGGGCGCAAGGCCATCGCAGACGTGCGAATCGGGACCGGCAGGCGGCACGGCGCGGAGATGTTCAACGCCGACGGGACTCCGTGACGAAGCCGATGATGATCGCCGCCCACCAGGCCAACCCGGACAGCGCGTTCGACGCAAGCAGCCGACGACGGAGGTGGACCGCCATCGGGCCGCCGATCGTCGCCCGAGTGCTCATCGTCTCGAGGTCGCCGGCCAGCGCGCTGACCGAGACGCCGTTGAGCAGAACCAGCAGGACCGCGACCAGTTTGGCCCAGACCAAGAGCTGGCCCAGGTCGGGGCGAAGCAGGGCGCCGCTGGCCAGCAGACCCGCGAGACCTGCCCAGATCAGCGGATGAGCGGTGGTTGCGACCCGAGTGCACTCGCGCAAATCGCGTCGCCCAAATAACCACAACAGGCCGTGCCAATCGACAACGACCACCGCGCCGAAGCTCACCACCAGCGCGAGTATGTGCACCGCCGCTGCCAGCTGCTGCACCTCGGCACTGGGCTTCAGCAGGGCCGAGAGCGAAATCGACAATCCCCACAGAGCCGCCACCGCAAGATAGGCAATTGCGGCCGACGTGGGCTGCCTTCGCGGATTAGGCGCCGCGTAGAGGTGATACTGCGGCCCACCCACGGACGCACGCTCGATCGCGGTTACCGCCACGGCCGACTGGCCGATGCCGGCACGGGTAGCAGTTGAAACGTGCGGCGGGTCGGCGAGATCTCCGGCCGCTGCGGCAGCAGCTGCGGGCGTCAGCCCGGGATCGAGTTCGGCGCGGACCCAGCGTCGCAGCGTGTCCGGGTGAACCTGCAACTCCTCGGCCACATCGCGAAGGGATCTTCCGGACTCCACCACCCGCAGTACCGCCTGGTCTCGAAAGTGTGTGGAGTACCGCATTGCTGCCCCGTTCGCGTGGCTGATTATCGCTGCGTGCCCGCGTAGTCTGCCACCGAAAATCCCTTTGCTGTTAGCTCCTCGGTGACCCCGACGACGAATGCCGGCAGCGTCCTCGCGACCATCCCGCGTCCATTGGACGGGTCGGAGATCCGCTGCGGAACCCCTACTCCGCTCATGACTTCTGCAGCTCGTTCATGAACGACGCTGAACCCTTTCGCCGCCCCCTTCGTGTATCGGACGGGAGCCAACTGCGCGGTCATCGGGATCGTGGCCGGATCGGCGTCCCGTTCAGGAGGGATCGTCGTGCATCGATCGGTGCTCGTTGTGCCAGCCATCGTGGCGTTCTCGATGGGGCTGGCCGGCCCAGCTCTTGCCGCCAATCCGCCCGGTACCGGGCTGCCCAGCCAGTCTTGCCAGGACCTGGAACCGAATACCCCGGGACACGCATCCGACAGCCCAGGGTCCCCATTCAACGAAGCCGGAATCAACAGCGTCGACGGAGGCATCGGCGGCCAGCACTACACCGAGACCTCCCAATACGACGTCGCCTGCTTCCAGGTCTCCCAGCATCCCTAGTCGGCTCAAGCAGTCAGCACCGGGCGCAGCGAGCTAACTGCGCTAGATGGTCCTCGATCAGGCCAGGTCCGGACACGACCGACTCTCCAACGCCGCGCTGACCGCGCTCGCGAATCGCTGCCAATCCGCTCGCTTTCCATTCAGCGCCCGCCGACCCTTCGCCGTCAGCTGGTAGTTGCGCCGTCGACGACCGGACACCAGTGCCCAGCGGCCCCGAATCAGCCCGGCCGCTTCTAATCGGTGCAACGCCGGATAGATCGTTCCGGTGGGCAGATCCAGCTGCCCACCGGTCGAGACGCGCAGCGACTCGATAACCGCATACCCATGCTGCGGCCCGGTCTCCAAGCTCGCCAGCAACAGCGCGTCCAGATGGCCCTTGAGCGCCTCGGCCTGCATAGGTAGTAACGCTACATCTGACTCTTTCCACCCGGCAATGCTTCGAGTACGTTCGCCTGATAGGTAGCAACGCTACTCATTGGAGGATGACGGATGGTGCACGCCAGCGAGATCTTGGGCACCTTCGTTGGCTCGACCGCTCCGCTGTTCCTCATCGTGCTAGCCGTGCACGTAATAGGCGCGCTCGTCGCGGTGATCAGCGGCGCAGTTGCTGCCCTGGTGCGCAAGGGCAGCGCCCGGCACGTCCGATTTGGACGCCGCTACTACCGTGCGATCTGCGTCGTCTTCGCCACCGCGCTCGCCTTGGCCGCGATGCGCTGGCGACAGGACTACAAGCTCGCTGCCATCGGCACCGTTGCATTCGCTGCCGGCACGGTCGGCTTGCACCGCCGCCGCCACCGGCCTGGCGACGCCCCGCATATCAACGGCATGGGGCTGTCCTACATCGCGCTGCTCACCGCGTTCTACGTCGACAACGGACCGCACCTGCCGCTTTGGGACCACCTCCCGACCATCGCGTTCTGGCTGCTGCCAAGCGTCGTCGGCATTCCGATCATCCTTCGCGCCCTCCGCCCCACCCGTGTCAAAGCGCTGGTGCGATCGGGAGAATGGCCGCATGAGCGATGATGCCAACGAACCCGACGTCCAACCCAGGGTGACGATCCCCGGCAGCTTCCGTGGGGAGGTTGTCGGCGCCCAGATCCTCGGCCCGGTGCCAGCTGACGAACGCATCGAGCTCACCGTCGTGCTGCGCCGTCGCGCCGAGCTGCCCGATACGGCGGGATCCAGCGGCTTTCTCACGCCGGGCGAGCTGGCCGAGCGCTACGGTGCCGACCCCGCTGAAATCGCGGCCGTCACAGCCGAGCTAATCGACTTAGGCTTCGAAATGCTCGAGACCGATCCCGCGTCGCGGCGCATCCGGGTGGCAGCCGACGCGGGCACGGTGGCCGGGGCGTTCGACGCGGCACTCACCCGGGTCCGCCAGACCGACCCGGTGAGCGGCCGGGTGGTCGAACGCCGGGCTCGCGAGGGCGAGCTGACCGTCCCGGCCCAGTTGGCCGGACGGGTGACCGCGGTGCTCGGATTGGACAACCGGCCGCAAACACGCACCAGGCTGCGCTTCGTCCTCTCGGCCGAAGTGACGACCAGTTACACCCCACCGCAACTGTCGCGGATCTATGCCCTGCCCGAGGGCACCGACGGCTCCGGGCAGACCCTCGCGATCATCGAACTCGGTGGCGGCTTCGCGCAATCCGACCTGGACGCCTACTTCGGTGGTCTGGGCATCGCGACACCGTCGGTGCGCGCCGTCGCCATAGACGGTGCGCGCAACGAACCGGGACAGGACCCATCCGGAGCCGACGGCGAGGTGCTGCTTGACATCGACGTTGCCGGCGGCATCGCCCCACGCGCCGAGCTGGTCGTGTACTT
Organism: Actinomycetota bacterium; assembly: GCA_040003255.1. GTDB lineage: Bacteria > Actinomycetota > Actinomycetes > Mycobacteriales > Jatrophihabitantaceae > JBDUCV01. Next base: position 16,720 of record JBDUCV010000029.1, on the reverse strand, counting down.
CGCGCCGAACACCGACGCGGGATTCTTCGACGCGGTGAGTACCGCCGCGCATGCCAGTCCGACGCCGACCGCGATCAGCATCAGCTGGGGGCAGAACGAGGACGAGTGGACCGGCCAGGCCCGCGCCGCCATGGACCAGGCGATGGCCGATGCCGTCGCGATGGGTGTCACCGTGACCGCGGCGGCCGGCGATGACGGCAGCAGCGACCGGTCGAGCGACGGGCGACCGCACGCCGACTTTCCGGCCTCCAGCCCGCACGCCCTCGGTTGCGGCGGCACCACGCTGGACGCCGACCCCGAATCCGCAGCGATCACCAGCGAGACAGTGTGGAACAGCGGCCCAGGTCGAGGGGCCACGGGCGGCGGAATCAGCGACGCGTTTCCGCTCCCCGATTGGCAGCTGCACGCCGCCGTCCCGGCTCGAGTCGGTGGCGGTTCGGGCCGGGGTTTGCCCGATGTCGCGGCGGTCGCCGACCCGCGCACTGGCTACCAGGTCTATATCGACGGCCAGGCTCAGGTCATCGGCGGCACCAGCGCTGTCGCGCCGTTCTGGGCAGCGTTGGTCTGTCGCTTCGCTCAGGCGCTCGGCCGTCCGCTGGGCTTTCTGCAGCCCACCCTGTATCGCGCCGCCAACCGCGCCCGGCCAACCCCCGGGTTTCGCGACATCACCGAAGGTGACAACGGCGACTACCGCGCCCGACGCGGATGGGACGCCTGCACCGGGCTCGGCGTTCCCGAGGGTGCGGCGCTACTCGCGACGCTGTTTGCCGCCGACGTTGGCACGACGACCGGCGCTTTTAACGAGTGATTCGCTGTACCTCGCCGGCGCGGGTGCCGGTGATCCACAGCGTGCGCCCGCCCGGCGCGACCGCCACCGTGTCGGGTTGGCCGACCGTCGGGTAGCGGGCGATCTCTCGAGGTGCCGGTCCCGACAGATCCAGGCCCACGACCTCGTTGCGGCCCGTCAGCGTCACCCACACCACGTTGCTCGCCTCGTCGGCGGCGATGCCGTACGGAGCGCCCGGCAGCGCGAAGCGGGTCACCTGTTTCAGCGGATCCAGGCCGAACAGCAGCAGGGCGTTGCCGCGGGTGTCGGTGACGGCAATTCGATCGTCCCGAGTCAGCACGCCGTGGGTGGGTCCGGCGCCGGCCGGCGCGACGGACGTGCGGGTTCCCGTCGTCACGTCGTAGCTGCTCACCGTAAAGGCGCCGACATCGACGACTGCGACCCGGCTACCGGTGCCGACCACGCCGCCAGGCTGCTTAACGTCGCGGGCGATTCGTTCCACGACCCCGTTTCGGACGATCGTCAGGGTGGAGCCGAGCTCGTCGCCGACCACGATCCGATCGGCGGCGGCACCGGCGTCGTGCGGACTGCGGCCGACCTTGGTGGTACGGGTAGCGCCGCCCGGCAGGCTGACCTCGACGAGGGAGTCCGCGCTCTCGCACGGAACCAGCACCGGTCCACCCAGGCGCGCCAGCTGCAGATGCCGGACGGTGCCGGGTAGCGGCACCGTCCGGCGGATCGCGAGCGTGGTCGGGTCGAGCAGCAGCAGCCGGGTGGGTTTGCGCACCGCGACAGCGACGAGCTTCGTCCGTGGGTCGTACACGATCCCCTCGGCCTCCGCGCCTACGAGACGCACCGTCCCGGCCGCGGCTGGCCCTCCAGACGGCGCGAGCGCGGGCTCGGCAGCGCCGAGCGCTTTCTCCCTGCTCTTGCCGCCGCACGCGGTCGATGCGACGGCAAGCACGGCAAGGACGGTGCTGAGCAAGGTCCGACGCACAGTCATGTCGTGGAGTCTGCTCGGAGCTAGACGGTGAGCTTGCGAATTGCTTGAAATGTCGGGACGAGCGCGTCGTACAGGTCATCGACCACCGGGCGTAGCCGCGCGTACGTGGCCGCAGCGACGGGGTCCGGCGACACGGTCTGCGCGACGCCGACCAGATCCGCCGCGACCTCGATCGACGGCACCAGCCCGAGCGCCTGCATGCCGAGCAGAGCCGCACCGAAACTGGACCCCTGGTGGCCAGCCGGAAAGCCGATCGGCATGCCCAGGGTATCGGCGAGCATCTGCCGCCACATCGGGCTGCGCGCGAAGCCGCCGGTGGCGCGGATCTCGCGCACCTCGTGTCCTGCGTCGCGCATCGACTGCAGCACCAGCCCGAGTTGCTGGCAGACACCCTCGAGCGCAGCGCGGACGAGATGCCCACGGCGGTGTTCGCGAGTCAGCCCGATGTACGCGCCACGCGGCAGCGAGCTCCAGTGCGGGGCCCGTTCACTTTGCAGGTAGGGCAGCATGATCAGCCCGCCGGAACCGGCCGGCACCTCGCCGGCGAGGCGGAGCAGCTCCTCCTCGGGCGCCTCGCCGAGGTCGGGTGCCAGCGCTTCCCCCGTCCAGCCGAGCACCAGCCCACCGTTGTTGATCGCACCGCCGACCACCCACCGCGTCTCGGTGAGGGCGTAACAGAACACCCGCCCCCGCCGATCGACGGCTGGCCGTTCGACCATCACTCGCAGCGCCCCGCTCGTCCCGATCGAACAAGCGGCCACGCCCGGATGCACGGCACCCGAGCCCAGATTTGCGAGCGGGCCGTCGCCCGCGCCGACCACCAGCTTCGTCTGCCGCGGCACGCCGGTGAAATCGGCGGCCGAGCTCGACAGCCCGGCCAGCACGGTCGTGGTCGGCACCAGCTCGGGCAGCTGCCCGGCGGTGATCTCGGCCAGCTGTAACGCCTCGGCGTCCCATTGCAGGCGGTGGATGTCCATCAGCCCGGTGCCCGAGGCCAGCGAGTGGTCGGTGACGAGGGTGTCGGCGATTCGGCTGAGCAGGTAGTCCTTGATGCCGACCCAGTGCCGGACGCGCTTGAACAGCTGTAGGTCCTGCTCGCGGAACCACACCAACTTGGCCAGCGGCGCCATCGGATGCAGCGGGGTGCCCGTGCGCCGATGCAGCGCCAGACCGTCCGACGCGGCGCGCAGACGTTCGGCCTGTGCGCCGGCCCGCGAATCGGCCCAGGTAATGGACGGCGTCAACGCAGACCCGTCCGAGTTCAGGCCGATCAGGCTGTGCATCGCCGAGCTGAACGCCAGGCCGGCGATGGGGCGATGCACTTCGGCGGTGACATGTTGCACCGTCTCGAGGACGGCCGCGACGATCTGGTCCGGATTCTGCTCGGCGTAGCCCGGCGCCGGCTCGTTGAGTGGATAGCCGACGGAGTGCGAGGCGAGTGCGCTGCCCGTCGTATCGAACGCGACGGACTTGGTGCTCGTCGTGCCGATGTCGACGCCGACGACGATCTCGGCGGCTCCGATTTCGGTCATGCCACCTCCGTACGGCGTGCTCGTCGTGGATAGTTCCAGTTGAAACCTTGAGGCCGTCTCCGTTGATCAAAAGAGCATTGTGGTCGAACAGCGACCAGAACGCCCTCTCGATCAGGCACGAGCCGCGCAAACTCTTGATCAGGCACGAGCAGTTCAACGCGCCCGACAATCGCAGAAAGACGTACGGAGTACCGGGCTGACAGTCACGCCCGGCACTCCGTACGCCAGCATGCGATCCTGCTCACCAAACACAAACGATGGCTGGACGCCTCATCGGGCCCAGCCATCGCCTGTGGGGTGTGGGAACTACTTGGTCTGCACCGTAATCGTCGCGATGCCAACCGTCAGGCCAGCCTTGACGGCGTCTGTCTTGAACACCTTGTTCAGCACGCCAGCCGCGTCGCCGGAGACGGTCACGGTCGTGCCCTGCAGGATCGCGGTGTTATCCGGGCCGGCCTGCAGCGGCTTGAGGGTCGTGCCGTTCAAGTAGAACAGGTAAGCATGCTTGGCGGCCGACTGGCCATTGACACTGACGTCACCGAACAAGTGCGACGTCCCTGGGTCGATCTCGAAGTTAGTCAGCTCGACCTTGGTGGCGCCGGCCGTCAGCGACAGGCCGCTACCTTCGTGCTTGATGTCTCCCTGCACGAACGGACTCTTGGTCCCTGGCGTGTAGTAGGTGACGTTGCCGCCGGTGATCGGGAAACTGACCGACCCACCCTCGAGCTTGGCGGTGCCGACGACGCCCGGCGTGAGCTTCAGTGACTCGAGCGCTTTGACGAAGCCAGCGTCCAAGGCGACGGCAGTTGTCTTGCCCTTGCTCAGGTCGTCGATCTTCGCGACCGGCGTCACCTGGGCTCCGGCGGAGCCGGACTTGGCATCGGAGTTTGAGCTGCCGCTGCTGCACGCCGACAAGCTGACAATGCCGGCGGCGGCGGTGAGGCCGATGATGGCCTTGATCTTGACGTTCATGGTGGAACTTCCCTTCGTGGAGTGACTGTCGGAAGGGAGTTCGCGGCGCCGCAAGGGTCCGGTTCAGTGCTATGCCACTCGCCACATGATGGAACCGAACCTGGCAAGCCGGCTTCAAACGGATCCGGACGGAAGTAGTCGCAAGATTCCGACCCGCAGGACTGGGCCGATCGGTGGCTGAACTGCTACGGTCGACATGGTCACGACGAATGATCTGAGCTGTGCGTCAGGCGTCGAACTTTCTGCGGCGCCCCCGCTTACCCCGATCTGGGGGTGGATGGCGACGCCGCGGTGACCCGTCCTCGTAAGGTGCGAAGGCGTTGCACAGCACGTAGGAGCAGGGAATGGCGCAAGGCGCAGTAAAGTGGTTCAACAGCGAAAAGGGCTTCGGCTTCATCGCTCAGGATGGCGGAGGCCCCGATGTCTTCGTGCATTACTCGGCGATCGCCGCTGACGGGTACCGCAGCCTCGACGAGAACCAGCGGGTGGAGTTCGACATCACCCAGGGCCAGAAGGGTCCGCAGGCCGAGAACGTCCGGCCGGTCTAGTCCCCAGGGTCTCCACGCTGCCGTCCCGGTACCACTACGGGACGGCAGCGTGGTCTGTCCGCAGGCCGGTTCGCGCCAAATGACTCATTCGGCCATCCCCTGTCTGACAGGTTCGGCAACACGGCTGGCTTCCGGCCCGTGGTGACGGGGCCGGGGCGCACGTCGCTCTACGACGCCGCTCGCGACCTGCACTACGTCAAACCGACATTGCGCGGGTGGTCCCACCTGCTGTGGTTCGCAGCATCGCTTGTCGCCGGGACGCTGCTGATCATCTCCGCTAAGGACGCAACGGAGACTGCCGCGGCCGCGATCTACGCCGGCACAGTCAGCGGTCTGTTCGGAATCAGTGCCCTCTATCACCGCGGCAACTGGTCGCCGCCGATCCGCGCCGTGCTGCAGCGCGTCGACCACGCGATGATCTTCTTCTTGATCGCCGGCACGGCGACGCCCGCGTTCTTGCTCTCGGCTCCCGCCAGCTATGGCCGGATCGGCCTGGCCGCGATGTGGGCGTTGACCCTGACGCTGACCGCAATCCACCTCGCCTGGATGCGGGCGCCAGAGAAACTCGTCGGCACCACGTTCATCGGCCTCGGCGTCCTCGCCGGCGTGGCACTGCCTTCGGTCTGGGTGAACAGCGGGGTTGTCGCCGCGGCGCTCATGCTGGCGGGCGGGCTGTTTTACCTCGCCGGGGCGTTGGCCTACCATCGCCGACGGCCTGACCCGGCACCGACAGTGTTCGGCTACCACGAGGTGTTCCACGCGTGCGTATGCGCGGCCGCCGCCTGCCACTACATCGCAATCGCTCTGTTCATCCTCTGAACGAAGCGGCCCGAGGCAAAGCTGATGCGGCCCGAACCGCCGTCTGGGTCCGGGCCGCACGAGCAGTTTGGTTTACCAGTAGTGCTTGCGACCACCCACAGCGCGGCCGGCCGAGCCGAGCGCGAAGAGAATCAGTCCGATGACCAGCAGGATGACGCCGATCGTCCACAGGACGGGGATACCGGCGATGAGTCCGATGACGAGTAAAACGAGTCCGAGGATGATCATTTGAAAGTCCCCTTCCGGGCATCGATAGAAACCGCCGCGTCGGCGGCGCCATGACGGCGGGCCCAGTATGTCGCGAATCACGCCACATACAAGGGGGCGCGACCCAGAATGTGCGGCGGTGGCTTGCAATTCGATCCGGCCGGATCACGGCGAGCTGGCGCCCCGATGACCGGATAGCCCGGATGTCCGGTTCGACCTGCCCATCTACCCGCTCTGGGCCTACCGCCGGCCGAGTGCTGGCCTGAGGTTGCGTGCTCGGCGAGCTCGGCGCAGAGTTCGTTTCATCACGGGGACATACCTCGGAGGTAGTTATGACAGAAGGACTCTCCGGCATGCTTGGCGGACTGCTGGGCGGCGGCTCAGGCGGCGGTCCGCTGCAGTCGCTGCTCAAGTTGGTGGGCTCGCAGGCAGGCGGACTGGGCGGACTACTATCGAAGTTCACCGGTAGCGACAACCCGGAGGTCGCGAAGAAGGCGCAGTCCTGGGTCAGTACCGGTGACAATCAGCCCGTTAGCCCCGACGAGATCGAACAGGCGCTCGGCACCGACACGATCGCGCAGGTAGCTCAGGACGCGGGCGTGTCCCACGACCAGGCCAAGAGCGAACTGGCCGACAAGCTGCCGCAGCTAGTGGACAAGATCTCCCCGGACGGCAATCTCCCCGACATGTCGAACCTGCCCGGCGGACTCGGCAAGTTCCTCGGCGGTCAGTGAATCGCCCTGGCCGTCAAAGCGCCGCTTTGCGGGGCCGACGCGCGTAGCGACGCGCCACGGGTCGGCCGGCGAGTATGACGATTGCGGCGAGCCCGAGGATCGGTAGCGCGTAACCCACTACGGCCGCGACCCAGCGGCCGGCGAGCACCACGCCGTCCCATCCCGCGGCGATCGCGCCGCCGAATCCGGTCGGACCGCCTGCTGCGCGGTGCGCGACGCTGGGCGGTCCGCTGATGTCGACGGTGATGCTGGCGAGCGCGACCTGATCGGCGAGTGCGCGCTGCTGCGCCTGCATCGATTCCAGGTCCGATTGCCGCTGCGTCAGCTGGTTCTCCAGCGCCAGCAGGTCGGAGAGGTTCGCCGACCTGGCGAGCAAGGACTGCAAGCGGGCCACGCTCGTCGCGGTGGCCGCAATGCGTGCGTTGATGTCGGCCTGCTGGGCGGTGACATCGGTTCCCTCGATCGTGCGTGAGGTCTCGGCGCCGAGCGCATCCAATGCGGTGATCATGCTGTCGAGAGCAGCGGACGGGACGCGGAGCACGAGATGCGCACTGCCGCCCCCTCCGCGGGCGTCGCCGTCGACGCGGCCGCCCGCTCGCTCGGCGGCCTTTGCGGCCTGGTCCGCGGCCGCGTCGACCTGTTCGACTCGCAGTCCCACGGTCGCGGTCTGAACGAAAGCTCGCTGTTGCACGGCCGAGTGCGCCGGTACGGGCCGCGCAGGCGCGGCTTGTGCCGGTCGGCCGACATCTCCGACTACCGCGGGTGGCGCGCCTTTCACCGCCCCGCCTTCGAGCGTCTTCGACGGGGAGCGCGAGGAGTGCGTGCACCCCGCCAGTCCGATGAGCGATGCGAGGGCTGCGACGATGAGCCATCGGCGGTTCATCGGACCGTCACCGTGACAGGGGGGCTGACCAGCTGGCCGGAGCCGCGCTCCGCGGTGTAGTCGACCACCGCAATGAGCTGGTACAGACCCGGCGGCAGCGGCTGCGAAACCGATCCACCGGCGGTACAGCTGGTGAACGTGACTGTTCTGTCCATCTCGGTGAGCCCTCGGACAAGCGACTGATATGCGATGAGGGGATTACCCACCACATTTCCCGCTGCCGTGATCTGCACCCATGGTGGGCTAGCGCCCAGGTATCCGCCGTCGGCCGCGGCGTCGATCGAAATCCGCGCCGTGATCGAGCTACCTGCGCGCACCTGATGCGGCACGCTTAACGTCACCCGTGCCCGTCCCACCAACGGTCCGGATGGCGCCGGCACCGTGCCACAGCCGGAAAGTCTGGGCGCCTTGGGAGCCCGGCCAGCACCCGCGGCCGTCGAGGACGCGTCCATGCCACCCGCGGCCGTCGAGGACAAGCCGGAACCGCGGTCCGGACGGACCAGCGCGACGACGCCACCGGCGGCGAGAAGGACCGCGAGTACGGCGGCCGCCACCCCCAGTCCGGGCACCCACCGCCACCGGCGCTCGGTCGCGGGCGTGCCGGCGCGGCGCAGCACCTCGGGCAATGCGTCGTCCCACTCAGGCACCGAGTCGGCCAGATCGTGCAGCCGACGGCGCAGTTCACTGTCGACGCTCATGACGCCTCCTCTCGGACGGTCGAACGCAACGAGGCAAAGCCGCGCGCGGTCATGCTTTTGACGGTCCCCACCGGACAATTCATGGCACCCGCGGTATCCATTTCGGACAGGTCGAGGTAGTAGCGCAGGACGACGGCGGTGCGCTGACGCGCCGGCAATCCGGCCAAAGCGCGACGCAGCGCGTCACGTTCGGCGACGACGCCGTCGACGGCATGCAATGGAGGCGGCTCCGGCAGCTCGCCGGTCGGCCGCTCGCCCCACCAGCGACGGCTTGCCGACGACAGCACGACGTTGACCACCGCGTGCCGGGCATACGCCGCCGGATCGTCCCAGGAATCGCGGCGCGCCCAGGCGGCGTAGACGCGGGTGAGCGCGGTTTGCACGACGTCCTGCGCCCGATCCCGGCTGCCTACGAGCAAGTATGCGGTGCGGTGTAACGACGGCGACGCAGCGCGCACGAACGCCGCGAAGTCTCCATCCGTCGCCCGCAGCTCATCGGTCGCAGGACGTGCACCCATCGGTCCTCCAAAGGTCTCACCAGTCAAGACCGGGTGGACAGCCTGAAAGGTTCCACGCCGGTCACATCTCGGTGAGCTGCCGACCGGGCGCTCGCAAGTTAGGCCGGTGGACTGCTGGCCAGGCGCTGCGCAGTTAGCCCGGCGTGGCGATACCGTCGAGCAGCATCCGGACGGCCTTCGCCGCTCGGTCGAGTCGGGTCTGCGGCCGCTTTGCCGTGCCGACCCATCGGGCGTACTCCTTGCGGTGGGTGTAGGAGAGCCGGTCGTAGGCCGCGGTGGCAGCTGGCGACTCGCCCAGGGTCGCGGCGAGTTCTGCTGGGATGTCGACAGTTCGTGGTGCGTCGTCGAGTTCGACCCTGACCTGCACGGTGGCGCCGGGCGACACGCCAAATTCCTGCTGCTGACCAATCGCAGGCCGATCGTTGCCTCACCGCCGTATATCGCCACCGTGGTACGAAACGGCCGGCGCCCGTCGACCCATACCCGCACCGGTGCCCGCGCCCGGCCGAATACTGCCTTTGGCTCGAAAGGCAACACGATCAAGCAGCTTTGGCCGTTGCCGCCGCGCAGCACGACGTCGAACTCACGAGCCGCCACCGCACAGGGACACCAGAAGGCAAACGGTCAGCATCGGCCGCCGTGGCTTGACCCGGTAAGCAATGGCTAGCCGCGCCGGGACTGCCGCGCGTGACGTTCGGCTTCGGTGATCGCCCAAGCGGCGTTGACCAGCCCGATGTGGCTGAATGCCTGCGGGAAGTTGCCCAGCAGCTCACCGGTCGTCGCGTCGACCTCTTCGGCGAGCAGGCCGACGTCGTTGACGAAGGCGATCGCCCGCTCGAAGACGGTGCGGGCGCGTTCCACCTGACCGGACAACGCGAGCGCATGCGCCAACCAGAACGTGCAGAGCAGAAATGTGCCCTCATCGCCCGCCAGCCCATCCACGCCTTCGTCGGCGTGGTAACGAAACACCAGACCGCGGTCGTCGGTCAGCTCACGTTCGACGACGTCGATGGTCGCGAGGATCCGCTCGTCGTCCGGAGGCAGGAAGCCGACGATGCTGATCATCAGATTGGCAGCGTCCAGGCCGCGGCCGCCGAAGTACTGGGTGAAGGTGCCGAGCTCGTCGTTCCACCCCTCGTGCAGGACGGCGTGGTGGATCTCATCCCTTGCCGCCGTCCAATCCGCCACCCGATCCGGTGCCGACAGCCGGTCGGCCAGCGCGATCGCGCGGTCGAGCGCCACCCAGCACATGACCTTCGAATAGACGAAGTGCTGCGGCTCGCCACGCACCTCCCAGATGCCCTGATCCTTGTCCCGCCAACGAAGCGCTGCGCAGTCGGCGCAGGCGATCAGGAACTGCCTGGTGTCCTCGTCAATGGAGTCAAGCTGTTCGGCCAGCCGATGGGCCGCACCGAGCACCTCGCCGTACACGTCGACCTGCTGCTGGTTCCACGCACCGTTGCCAACGCGGACCGGACGACTGTTACGCCAGCCTTCTAGGTGCGGCAATTCTCGCTCGGTCAGGTCGTGTTCTCCGCCGATCCCGAACATGATCTGCAGGCTGTCGTTCGGTCCGATGCCGGACGCCGCTGCCGTCGTCATGAAGCCAAAAAAGTCCTCGGCCTCGTCCGGGCAGGCTGCCACCCAAAGCGCCTCCATGGTGAAACTCGCGTCGCGCACCCAGGTGAAGCGGTAATCCCAGTTGCGTTCCCCGCCGACACCTTCTGGCAGCGACGTGGTGGCCGCGGCGACGATGGCACCGCTCGGTTGATACGACAGTCCTTGCAGCACCCGCCCGCTGTGCTGGACGAGGTCGGCCCACGGCCCCTCATAGGACTGGTGCAAGTCCGACCACGACTGCCACGCGGCGATCGTCGCGTCTACGTGATCGCTCAGCTCGCGCTGCGTCCAGATCCGCGCCGGTGTCTCTTGCAGAGTCGAGCGGTGCAGTCCAAGGTGCACCGTGTCCCCCGCGCGCAGACTCGTCCGGCCGGACGCCTGGCCCCGCGCGAGGTCGAGCTGAGCCGGCGAGCTGAGCACGAGCCACTCGGCGCCGCCCCTCGCGGTCACACCCCCGTCGATCGCGTTGAGCAGCGGGACGATCAGGCCGTATTCGGGCCGAGGCTGATAATCGATCGCGATCTGCACCTCGCCGGCGGTACACGCGACCCGCCGGACGAGCAGGTGGGGCACGTCTCGGCCGAGTCGATGGCCGCCGTTGTCCGGCCCGGTCGCCAGCAGGTCGGTGAGCACGATCGTCCCGGCGGCGGCGGTGAAAGTAGTCTCGAGCACCAGCGTCCGGTCGGCATATTTCCGCGCGCTGCGCCACTCCCCGACCGGCTGGATCTGCCAGTACCCTGCGTCCGCGCCGAGCAGCCGGCCGAACACCGACGGGCTGTCGAAGCGCGGAAAGCTGAGCCACTCCACCGAACCCGCGCTGTCGACGAGCGCACTGGAATGCCGGTCGGACAGTAGTGCGTGGTCGGCAATGGGCGTCGAGGACATCAGGCTCCGATCATGTCCTGATCACCATCCCAGGAATCCCGCTACGGAGTCATAACCAGTTGGTGACACCGCTCGGCTCGGCGCTCGCGAGGAATCCGCGTGGATCCACCGAAAAAGATCAGTCAATCCGCTCAAGTGGCGACCGTCCCAGACACCAGGCACGATGAGCTATCGCGCCAAAGTCGTCGCGGGGAGGAAGACCGTGTACCTCGACGAGCAGGGTCTCGTCTACAGCCCGACCGACCTAACGAAGTTCCTGGCCTGCCGCCATCTGACCAGCCTGGACCTAGCCGTCGCCCTGGAAGAGTTGGCTGCGCCGCAACAGCAGCAGGACGAGGCGCTCGAGCTGCTCTTCCGCAAGGGTCTCGATCACGAGCAGCGTTACCTCACTGAACTGCGGGCCGCGCACCGGATCGTCGAGATCGAGACAAAGGCGGTCGGGCAGGCGGCGACCGAGACCGAGACCGCGATGCGAGATGGCGCCGACGTCATCTACCAGGCAGCCTTCCTCCACAACGGCAGCCGCGGCCACGCCGACTTCCTGCTGCGCACCGACAAGCCGTCCGCGTTGGGAGGGTGGTCCTACGACGTCGCAGACACCAAGCTCGCCAGGCGACTCAAGGTGCCGGCGTTGCTGCAGATGGCCGAGTACGGGCGGCACCTGCTGCGGCTGCAGGGAACGCCGCCGCAATGGCTCACCGTCGTCGCTGGCGACGGCACACATCATCCCTACCGCTACGCCGACGTCGAGGCGTACGCACGGCACGCCGCTGGCCGGCTGAACGACTTCGTCAGGCACCGTCCGGCCGCGACAGCTGAGCCCGTCGCGCACTGCAGACAGTGTCGTTGGATCGCTCGATGCACGGCCGGCTGGCGGCGGCAGGACCACCTGTCCTACGTGGCCTTCCTCCGCGCTGATCACCGGCACGAGCTCGAGCAGCACGGCATCCGCACCGTCGCCCAGCTCGCCGAGCTGGCGGCTGACGAGCTGCCACGATCGGTCGGCCGAACGTCGCGGGAACGACTCGTGGCGCAGGCACGGCTGCAGATGACCGAACGACGAACTGGCGCGCCCGCCTACGAACTGCTGGAACCCGCCGCCGGGATGGGGCTGCTGCGGCTCCCCGCACCAGATCCGGACGACGTGTACCTCGACTTCGAGGGTGACCCATTCGCCGACCCCTCCGGCCGCGAATACCTCGCCGGGCTGATAGATCGGGCTGGGGACTTCACGGCGTTGTGGGCGCATAGCGCGGACGCGGAGCGCCAGCTGACCGAACAGCTCGTCGACCAACTGCTGGCCCGGTGGCAACGCAATCCGGGCATGCACGTCTATCACTACGCGTCCTACGAGAAGAGCGCGCTGCAGCGACTGACGGCACGGCACGGAGTGCGGGAGGCCGAGCTCGACATTTTGCTGCGCGCCGAGGTGCTGGTCGACCTCTACGCGGTGGTACGGCAGGGCCTGCGGATCAGCAAGGAGTCCTACTCGCTCAAGAAGCTCGAGGCGTACTACTGGGGCGAGGTACGCGGCGCTGGCGAGGTGGCCGATGCCATGTCGAGCGTGCTGGCCTACGAGCGGTGGCTGGTCGAGGGCGGCGATCACGTGCTCGAAGACATCGAGGCGTACAACCGCGACGACGTGCGCTCCACGCTCGCGTTGCACGAATGGCTCGAAGACCGGCGCACCGAACTCGAGGTTAAGCACAGCCAGGTCTTCGCTCGCTCGGAGTCCGGTCCCATGACGGTGCAGCCGCAACCCAGCGACGCAGAACTCGCCGAGGCGGCACTTGCGACCCGCCTCGTCGAGGCAGGGCACCCGCTGCTCGCCGCGCTCGTCGGCTGGCACCGTCGTGAGGCGCGACCAGCCTGGTGGGACGTCTTCCGGCTGGAGGATCTCGACGATGAGGAGCTCATCGACGACGGCGCGGCGATTGGTGGACTCTCGCTTCCGGAGTATCGAGGGGACATCGTCCGGTCGCAGGTGTATCGCTACCGGTTTCCCCCGCAGGACACGAAGATCCGGGTCGGCGAGCAGGCGCTCGACGTCGACCGGCATCAGCCGATCGGCACGGTGATCGATCTGGATCCGGCTGGCGGCTGGCTCGAGGTCAAGATTGCACGAACTCGTGAGCCCGCGATCGTCCGCGGCGTCGGGCCGGACAAGCCGCGTGACGAACACAAGCTGCGCGACGCGATCGCCGGCGTGGCCCAGCGTGTGCTGGCCGGGTCGGACTGCCTCGGCGATCGGCTACTGCGGCGGGTCGTGCCCGCGAGCCTGCCGGTCCAGAACGGGGAACGACCAGCGGACGCCGTGATCCGGCTCGGCAGCTGGTTGCGTGGAGAGGTGCTCGCGGTACAGGGGCCACCCGGCACCGGCAAGTCGACGGCGGGCGCTCAGCTGGTCCGCGCGTTGCTCGACGACGGATTGCGGGTGGGGGTCACCGCGCTGTCGCATCAGGTGATCGGCAACTTGCTGTGGAAAATCGGCCGGCCGGCGTTGCAGAAATGCGAGGACGACGACTGGTGCGGCGCGGCCTTGGTCGAGCACACGAAAGACAACGCCCAGGTCGTGGCGGCGCTCACCTCCCGGCATCACCGGTTAGTCGGCGGCACCGCGTGGTTGTGGGCACGGGAGGAAATGGCCGACACCGTCGACGTCCTCGTGGTCGATGAAGCCGGCCAGTTCGCACTGGCGAACGCGGTCGCCGCATCTGGTGCGGCCAGGTCGATGGTGCTGCTCGGTGACCCGCAGCAGCTGCCGCAACCTGCCCAGGCCGCCCACCCGCATGGCGCCGGGGCGTCGGCACTCGAACACCTGCTGGACGGCAACGACACGATCCCGGCCGATCAGGGCGTCTTTCTCGATACCACGTGGCGGATGCATCCGCAGATCACCGATCTGGTCTCAACGATGTCCTACGACGGCCGGTTGCGCGCCGGCTCCGGCCTGCACGGGCAACGCGTCGTGGGCAGCGCGCTGGCGGGATCTGGCCTGCGCTGGGTGCCGGTCGAACACGCTGGCAACGAATCGGCGTCCGACGAGGAAGCCCGCGTAGTGGCCGACCTGGTCGCCGACGTGCTCCATGCATCCTGGGTGGACGAGCGTGGCGAGCAAGATCAGATCGGGCCCGAGGATGTACTGGTGGTCGCCGCATACAACGCTCACGTGGCCCGCCTTCGCCGCGTGTTGCCCGGGGATATCGAGGTCGGCACTGTCGACAAGTTCCAGGGCCGCGAGGCCGCGGTGGTCATCTATTCCCTGGCATCGTCGTCGGCGGACGATGCCCCGCGCGGTGTGGAGTTTCTGTACGACCTGAACCGGCTCAACGTCGCGGTGTCACGCGCCCGGGCCGTGAGCATCGTCGTGGGCTCGCCCCGGCTGCTCGACGCCGAGGCGCGCGATCCGCATCAGCTGCGGCTGGTCAACGCCCTGTGTCGCTACGTCCAATCCGCGACAGCGATGCGCTGAATGCGTTGCGGTTCGCAATTGGGCCGGCCACGCGCCGTGAGAGCAGGCTTCTCCTTGCCGGACCTCCACCAACTGAACACCCGCAGAACTTTCGGTGGTGACCACTAGCGCGGTGCAGGCAGCGTCTTGTTCAGCCACGCGGTGACGACGCCGCACACGTGATCTTCGATGCCGGATGCCATCCTGTCCACTGGCGATCTGCTGACTGGCGGGGTGTTGAACTAATCAGTTCGCCGCGCGGATGCCCGGTGGCTCTGCGGCAGGGAGTTCCGCAACCGATAGCCTTGCGAGGGCGTGCCGCGCGGGTAGCGCTTTGCAGGCTGCACCTCCAAGGCGCGCCACCGGAGGTGAGTCATGAACGTGAGCCGGGATGTCGGCAGCGGGGCGCAGGCGTCGTGGGCCGGTTGGCGCGCCTCCGCTGCGCTTGCGGTTCGCCAGCTTGCGGCCATTACAGCCGTCGGTGCACTGCTCGGGCTCCTGGTGGGCGGCGTCGGGGGCCGCCTCGCGATGATGCTGCTCGCGCGTTTAAATCCGGAGGCGACGGGCGTCACCAGCGACGATGGCTTCACCATCGGGCAGTTCACTTTGTCGGACACTCTGAACTTTCTGCTGGTTGGGACTTTTTTGGGCGTCGTCGGTGCGGGCATCTACGACGTCTTGCGCGGCCTGAGGATCGGCCCGCGCTGGTTCCAGGTGCACACTCTCGCCCTGGGGCCTGCCGTTGTCGTGGGAGCGGTGCTCGTGCACACCGACGGCGTCGATTTCCAGGTGCTCGAGCCGACATGGCTCGCTATCGGGCTGTTCGTCGCGATCCCTGGCGCCTACGCGGCCCTGCTCACGCTGCTCGCGGAGGGCATCATCTCTGCGGACGGCTGGTGGGCGCGGGCGCCGCTGTTGCTGGCGGTCGCCCCATTGCTGCTGTGGGTGCCGGTCGCCCCTTTGCTCGTTTTTCTCGCGGCTGGGTGGTCGCTCCGCGAGGGGCTTTGTCGAACGAAGGTCGGCGCGGCGGTGGTCGGCCATCCGGCTCTGCGCTGGGCTGCCCGGCTTGGTCTCACCCTCATCTTCGCGGTGGCTTCACTGGACCTCGGCAGAGACGCAGTAGAACTCATCTAACGCCGTGACCGGCTCCTTCGGCTTACCGGGTGCCGCTCCTCTAGGCACCAATTGCGGCTTCCCTTGCCTGGGACTCGAAGCCATAAGGCCACGACGTGCGAGGGCTTAGATGGTGCGAGCGAGCGCAGTGCCAAATGCCTGCCGCGCTTGGTCTTCCGGCCCGCGCTCGTCACCACTTCTAAGCCAGTACGCACGGGGGCTTGGTGGTTGCTGTCGCCGTCGCGTCGGCCTCGTCGGCAGTGTTCGAGTGTGCTCTCGCTCGAGGGTATTCGACCGAAGTAGCTGTCAACCATCAACCGAAACACCGTCGCCCATCAACCGAAGACCCAACGTCAAGCATCAGGCCAAGTCATACACACAGAGCGGAGCCGACGCCCGGACTCGAACCGGGAACCGCTCGATTACAAGTTCCGTACCGGTCCTGCTGCCTAGTAATACGTGCTGCTCGCCGGTCCAGCAATATCGGTGCCTCGGAGTGTTGCCGTGCTCACTCGTGCCGCCCCGTAAGCGTCAGTCCGTGAGAGCGCCCGTGAGAGGGACCGCACGTGAGCACGCGACACACTGTCAAGCGGTGTTGGTTGGGGGTACAGGCGAAACCCTGAGCAGAGCAACAGCGCAGCGCGCAGGCAGTCAGCCGCCGACGCCGACAGGCTCCGCGAGCAGCTGACGGATGCCTATGGTCAGCGCCTCACGGGCCACGTCCGAGCGGGACAGTCCGCGACGCGCGGCCTCACGGTCGAGCAGCGCGACGGCGGCAGGGTGGATGCGCAACGGCAGGTGAATGCGCGGCTCGGCGCTGTGTGTGGTTGTCACTGGCTCAGGGCTCCCGTCGTGTGTCACGTCTGAGCGTGTCACCTTCGGGGCGAACCTGCCTGAGCAATGCTTGAAACCTGTGGTTGAGGCGGGGTGGGGACGTACCTTCCCGGTAG
>JBDUCV010000083.1:0-8650 GCA_040003255.1 Actinomycetota bacterium | reverse complement strand
CGAGCCGGCGCACTTCACCTCCGACGCCGGCCGAGTGGGCGCCGCCCTGATCGGCTGGCGGGCAGCCCTCAGGAGGTGACGCGCGAAGCGCGGCAGTCAGGACGTAACCGCGGGCAGCAGCGCGGTCGCAAAGGACTCCACCAACTCGACACCCGCCTCGAAGGAGGGGTTGTGCTGCGTCATGACGGCGATCAGCACGGGTTGCCCGTGCACGGTGATGACGCCGACGCTGTTGGTCAGCCACAAACCGTCGTCCCTGCCCAGGCCAAGCCAACCGTTCTTGAGCGCGATGACGGAGCCGGGATCGGCGGCGGCGCTGACGCCCCACGCCTGATCGCTCTCGACCCGCTGCATCAGGTCGAGCGCGAACGTCCTGGACGCCACGCTGAGCGGGCCGCCGCCCGCCAAATCCTTCAGCAGGGCAAGCTGGTCGGCTGCGTTCGTGGTGGCGAGGCCCCACTCGTAATCACTGGCAAGCACGGTATCGGTGAGGCCCAGTCGGGCGTTTGCCGCCTGGAGGGCCGGAGCACGGCCAATCCGCCAGTAGAGAAACGTGCCGGCGTCGTTGTCGCTGTTCACGATCATCGCGGTTGCCGCCGACGTTTCGTCGTCATCGAGCCAGGTGCCCGCGTCCTGGTGCTGCAGCAGCAACGTCTCGAGCAGGTCAAGCTTCATCAGGCTGCCCTCGGTCATCCCCGAGGCGGCGCCCGCGGAGAAGGACGCTCCGGTCACCGTGTTAAGCGCGGCGACGGACACTGCATCGTCGGCGCGGCCCTGGATCAGCAAGCCGACCGCCGCACTGGCCTTGTTCCTGTTCGAAGCGGGGACGGCCGGCTTCGGAGCCGGCAGCAAAACTCTCGGCGCGGGGACGGCGGCGGGCGGCTGATCGTCCGGCGGCGTGCCGACGTGACCTCCGCCCGCCAGAGGCCCCGAGGTCAGGCCGGCAAGCAGCGGCGCGGCGACCGGGTGGCCCGACGGACCGGCGGGGTGGGCGACGGTGTCCTCCGGCGGCTCACCCAAGTAGAGCGCGACTCCCGCCGCCGTCAGTGCCACCACCGCGAGGGCGACTATCACCCAGGGTCGTCGAATTGGCGGCCGGCGCACGGCTAAATCATGCCCGGTAACGGACAATCCTGCCCACATTTGGGCTGATTCGTGCCGATGAGATGAAGTTCAGCCCACCGTACGCAACTGCGGAAGCACGTCCTCGCTGAACTGTGTCAAGAATCGGCGCTGATCCTCGCCGGGTCCATGAACGACAAGATGATTCAGCCCGACGTCGACGTAGCGCTTGATCATCGCCACCGCCTCGTCCGGATCGGAACTGACGATCCACCGTGAGGCAACCTGTTCGATCGGCAACTGATCCGCGGCACGCTCCATCTGCGCCGGGTCGTCGAGTCCGTGCTTCTGCTCGGCGGTCAGTGCGAGCGGTGCCCAGAAACGGGTGTTTTCCAGCGCGATCGCGGGGTCACGGTCATAGGACAGTTTGATCTCGATCATGCGATCGACGTCCGCATCCGAACGCTCGGACGCAGCTAGACCCTCGTCGACGGCAGGCAGCAACTTGTCGGTGTAAAGATCCATGCCCTTACCGCTGGTGCAGATCAGCCCGTCGCCCGCCCGCCCCGCGTATTTCGCCATGACCGGGCCTCCGGCGGCGACGTATACGGGCACGCCACCTTCGGGTCGGTCATACACAGTGGCTTCGGTCGTCTGGTAATACGTCCCATCGAAGGTGACCCGCTCGCCGTTCCATAGGGCGCGCATAAGCGTGACGGCTTCGCGCAGCCGGGCGAACCGTTCCTTGAACTCCGGCCACTCGATCCGGGCGATCGCGACTTCGTTGAGCGCCTCGCCGGTGCCCACGCCCAGGATGATTCGCCGCGGGTAAAGGCAGCCCATCGTCGCGAACGCCTGCGCGATCACCGCGGGGTTGTACCGGAACGTCGGGGTGAGCACGCTGGTGCCGATCAACACCCGCGAGGTGCGCTCACCGACCGCGGTCATCCAGGCGAGGGAGAACGGGGCATGGCCGCGGTTGTGGCGCCACGGCTGGTAATGGTCACTCGTCCAAACGCTGTCGAGGCCGTGCTGCTCGGCGAGCACTGCGTACTCGACCAGATCTCGCGGCGCGAACTGCTCGGCCGAAGCCTTGTATCCGATTCGGAGGCTCACATAGCGATCCTGCCACGGCGAATCAGACCGACGCTGACCCGCTCGCGCGCTCAGCGGTCAGCGCCGGGACAACTTCGCGGGTGAACAGTTCGATGCTCGACCGGTCGTAGGCGGCGTCGAGGAAATAGAGGATTGCGTACGTCATCCCGATCCGCTCGAGGGCGCGCAAGGTGTCGACGATCTGCGCAGGCGTGCCGACGAGCGGGCCATCGGCGAACTGCTCGACCGCGCCGTCGAGTTTGCTCGCGGGCAGGTGCGGCGCGTAGTGCGACCGGATCCACGCCAACTTATCGCGAACATCGGCGTGCGTCGCACCGATGACGACGTTGTAGTTTGCCGAACGGACGATGGCGGCGAAGTCGGTGCCGACCTCGCGGCAATGCCCGGCGAGGATCTGCGACTTGTGCGCAAACCCCTCCGGTGAGCCGTCGAAGTTGGTGTATTGCGCGTACTGCGCGGCGATGCGCAACGTCTTCTTCTCACCGCCGCCGGCGATCCAGAGTGGGATGCCGCCGTCCTGCAACGGCAGCGGGCGGCCGATCGCGCCGGCGACCTGGTAGTACCGCCCGCTCAGCGAGGCGGAGCCGGTCGTCCAGAGCTGGCGCATGATCTGCACGCCCTCGTCGAGTCGGCCGAGCCGCTCGCCGGCCGACGGGAAGCCGTAGCCGTACGCCCGCCATTCGTCCTCGTACCAGCCGCCACCGATGCCCATCTCGACCCGGCCGCTGGAGATGACGTCGACGGTGGCCGCGACCTTGGCCAGATAAGTGGGGTTGCGGTAGCTCATGCAGGTGCACATCTGACCCAGCCGCACCCGGTCGGTAGCCGCGGCCAGCGCGGCCATCAGCGTCCAGGCTTCGTAGGTCGCCTCGTCGGTCGGTATCGGGATGGTGTGGAAGTGGTCATAGACCCAGACGGATTCATACGGCCCGGCCTCGGCCAGCTGCGCGACGTCGAGCATCGTGCGCCAATGATCGGCCGGTGCGATGCCGGCTAGGTCGAGCCGCCAACCCTGGGGAACGAACAACCCGAAGCGCATACCTGCAGCCTAACCAGGGCAATCAGCGCCTCACCCGCTCCTCGTCGAAGATGGCTTGGTCGGACTCGTAGACGACTTCGTCGGCGCCGAAGATCAAGAACCGGTCAAGGGAACGAGCGAACCACCGATCGTGAGTGACGGCGACGATCGTGCCCTCGTAGCCGGCGAGCGCGTCCTCCAAGGCCTCTGCGCTGATCACGTCCAGGTTGTCGGTGGGCTCGTCGAGCAGCAGCAGGGTCGCACCCGACAGCTCGAGAAGCAGGATCTGGAATCGCGCCTGCTGCCCACCTGACAACGAGCCGAACGTCTGATCGCCCTGCTGTTGCAACCCGTATCGGCGCAGCGCGCTCATTGCGGGGCCTCGATCGACACCGCTGCGGCCATCGTCTCCGTGCCAGAGCAGATCGACCAACGTCCGATCGATCCACAACGGATGGGTGTGCGTCTGCGCGAACAACCCCGGTACTACCCGCGCGCCGAGTCGCCAGTCGCCGGTGTGTGCCACCCGGTCGCCGCCGAGCAGTCGCAGGAAATGCGACTTGCCCGCGCCGTTGCCGCCCAGCACGCCAATCCGCTCGCCGTAGAAGAGCTCGACGTCGAAGGGCTGCATCAGTCCGCTGAGTTCGAGCTGCTCGCCGATCACCGCCCGGACGCCGGTACGACCGCCGCGCAGCCGCATGGTGACCTTCTCGTCCTCGGGCTTGTTTGGCGGCGGTCCGGCCTGCTCGAAACGCTCGAGCCGCCGCAGCATGACGCGATACCTCTGCGCGATCGCCTCACTGATCTTCGCCTGAATCTGCAAGGTTCGGACCAGCTCCTTGAGCCTGGCATGCTCCTCGTCCCAGCGCCGCCGCAGCTCGGCCATCCGCTCGTGCTTGGCGCCCCGAGCCTCGTGGTAGGAGGCGAATCCGCCACCGTGCACCCACGCGGTGCCGCCCTCGATGGTGATCACCCGGTCAGCCACCCGAGCCAACAGCTCGCGGTCGTGGCTGACGAACAACACCGTCTTCGGCGTCTCGCGTAATCGCTCCTCCAGCCAGCGCTTACCAGGGACGTCGAGATAGTTGTCCGGCTCGTCGAGCAGCAGCACCTCGTCTGGACCCCGCAGCAGCGTTTCGAGCGCCAGCCGTTTCTGCTCGCCGCCCGACAGCGTCGTCAGCTCGCGGTACTTACACCGCTCATATGGCAGTCCGAGTGCCGCGACCGTGACGGTGTCCCAGAGCACCTCCGCCTGGTAGCCACCGGCATCGCCCCAGTGCGCCAAGGCGTGCGCGTACCTGAGCTGGGTGCGCTCGTCGTCGCGTTCCATCAACCCGAGCTCGGCATCCTGCAGGTCGTCCCATGCGGCCCGCACGGCAGCGGGACCAAGCCGGACCAGAAAGTCCTGCACCGTCGTCTCGTTCCGAACCGACCCGATGAACTGCCGCATGACGCCCAGGCCGCCGGCGCGAGCCACTGCTCCCGCCTGCGCGGCCAGATCAGCCGCGATGATGCGCAGCAGCGTGGTCTTGCCGGCCCCGTTGGCGCCGACCAGCGCGGCCTTGGCCCCCTCGCCGACCCGGAACGAGACGTCGTCGAGCAGCAGCCGTCCGTCGGGCAGGGTGTGCCGGATGCCGGCGACGTCGAGGTAACCCACGGGGAACCAGTGTCCAGCACGCGGACCGGTGACCGCACCTCGTTTGCCGGGCACAATCGGCGTCATGAGGGCAATCGACACCCGAATGTTCGAGCTCGCCGAGCAGTTACCGGCCGGTGCGGTGCTGACCGATCCCGACGTCCTCGCCTCCTACCGGCAGGACTGGGCGCGCGATCCGTCGGCCGGCACGCCTTGGGCGGTGGTTCGCGCGACCTGCACTGAGGACGTGCAGGCGGTGCTGCGGTGGGCGACGACCCATCACGTCGCCGTCGTGCCGCGCGGGGCCGGGTCGGGCCTGTCGGGTGGGGCGTCGGCGGTCGAGGGTGGGATCGTGCTGAGCCTCGAGCGGATGCGGGCGATCTCGGTCGATCCGGCGATGCGGGTGGCGGTCGCCCAGCCGGGCGCGCTGAATGTCGAGGTCAAGCGCGCGGCCGCCGAGCACGGGCTGTGGTACCCGCCAGATCCCTCGTCGTTCGAGATTTCCTCGATCGGTGGCAATGCCGCAACGAACGCCGGCGGACTGTGCTGCGTCAAGTACGGCGTGACGACGGATTACGTCCTCGGCATGCAGGTGGTCCTCGCCGACGGCACCGCGGTGCGACTCGGCGGCCCACGGCTCAAGGACGTCGCCGGGTTGTCGCTGACCAAGTTGTTCGTGGGCAGCGAGGGAACGCTCGGCGTTATCACCGAGGTGACCCTGCGCTTGCTACCCGCGCAGGCGCCTGCCAGCACTCTCGTCGCCGCGTTCCGCTCCTTCGACGCCGCTGCCGAGGCGGTGCTCGCGATCGTGTCGACGCTGCGCCCGTCCACTCTCGAACTGATGGACAACGCCTCCATCAACGCGGTCGAGGACTACGTCGGCATGGGCCTCGATCGGACCGCCGGGGCGCTGCTGCTGGCCCGCTCCGACGCCCCCGGTGATGCCGCGCCGGGTGAGGTCGCGGCGATGGCGCAGGCATGCTCGGCGAATGGCGCAAGCGAGCTGTTCAGTACCGACGATCCGGACGAAGGCGAGGCATTCGCCGTCGCCCGCCGCTCAGCGTTCCCGGCCCTCGAGCGGCTTGGTGACCTGTTTCTGGAGGACGTCGGCGTGCCGCTGCCCGCGCTGCCCGCCCTGGTCCGGGGTATCGAGCAGATCGCGGCCGAGCGCGACGTGCGAATCGCGGTGGTCGCGCACGCCGGAGACGGCAACACCCATCCGCTCATCGTCTACGACGCCGCCGACCCCGACTCCACCGCGCGGGGCCGGTTGGCGTTCGGCGACGTCATGGCGCTGGCGGTGTCCCTCGGCGGGACGATCACCGGCGAGCATGGCGTCGGCCGGCTCAAGAAGGCGTGGCTACCCGGGTATCTCGGTGCGGACGTCCTGCTGCTCAGCCAGCGCATCAAGGACGCTCTCGATCCCGACGGCATCCTCAATCCAGGCGCGGTGCTGTAGGTGTAGGCCGTACTGCCTGAGCGGGTGCGGCGCGCAGTCGCCGAGTCTGAGTAGCGCGCGCCGCGAGCTGATCGTCGGGCGGGTAGCCCACGGCGACGAGGGTCAACCCGTGTGCGGGCACGACTGAGACGTCGTCCGCCCGGGTCTTGCGCCCCAGCAGGGACGTCGGCCAGGCCACGTCACGTCGACCCTCACCGACGGCCGCCAGCGCGCCTACTAGTGAACGCACCATCGAGTGGCAGAACGCGTCGGCCTGCACCGTGACGACGATCTCGTCGGCGACTCTCCCGACCTCGAGCGACTGCAGAACGCGAATGGTCGTCCCGCCGTCGCGGTGCCGGCAAAACGCCGCGAACTCATGCTCGCCAGTCAGCCCTAGGGCGGCGTGAGACATCGCCTCGACATCGAGAGGTCGTCGCCAGTCCACGACGAAGGCGCGCCGCAACGGCTCGACACCGGTCGCCGCGTCGCTCATCCGGTACTCATAGCGCCGCCACAGTGCCGAGAAGCGTGCGTCGAAGCACGCGGGCACCGCGGTGACGGCGTGCACCCGCACATCGGGCGTCAGGACGCCGCGCAATAAGCGCACCAGCCCGGTCAGGTCTGTTTCGGTGGGCACGTCGGCGTGGGCAACCTGACCGGTGGCGTGCACTCCGGCATCGGTACGTCCCGCGATCGTAAGGGCCACCGAGGTACGCGAGACCGTGGCGAGTGCGTCCTGCAGGACGCCCTGCACGGTGCGCCGCCCGGGCTGTACCGCCCAGCCGGAGAAGGCAGTCCCGTCATAGCCGATGTTCAGGCGAATACGCACGAGCCCGCCGTCCCCGATGGGGACGACGGGCTCGTGATGGTCGCGCACTACTTGGTGTCGTCGTCCTTGTCCGCGTCCGCTGCCGCCGCCGCAGCGACGCCTGCGGCTGTCGGAGATTCGGACGCGGCGCCCTCGGCGATCTCCGCGGTGCGACCGGTCGGCGCCTTGCGCGGAGCCGACTTCGTGCCGCGCGCACGCTGGCCTTCCTTGACCACAGCCTGCGCCGCGGTGATCGCCTCGACCAGTTCGATTATCGCCATCGGCGCGTTGTCGCCCTTGCGCGGACCGACCTTGACGATCCGGGTGTAGCCACCTGGCCGCTCGGCGAAGTTCGGTCCGATCTCAGCGAACAGCTTGTGCACGACGTCCTTGTCGCGGACCACGGTCATGACCTGGCGACGGGCGTGCAGGTCACCGCGCCTGGCGAAAGTGATCAGCCGCTCGGCCAGCGGCCGCAGCCGCTTGGCCTTCGCCTCGGTGGTGGTGATGCGGTCGTGCTCGAACAGCGCGGTCGCGAGGTTCGCGAGCATCAACCGCTCGTGCGCGGGACTACCGCCGAGGCGGGGGCCCTTGGTGGGCGTGGGCATGTCGTGCTCCTGCGTCGATTAGTGGATTAGAGCTGTTCGGTCTCGGCGAACGCGCCGTCGTCGTCGTTGAAGTCGTCGTCGCCGTAGGACTCGACCGCAGCGCTGAGCTCGAATCCGGGCGGGCTGTCCTTGAGCGACAGGCCCAATCCGGCAAGCTTGATCTTGACCTCATCGATCGACTTCGAGCCGAAGTTACGGATGTCGAGCAGGTCCGCCTCGCTTCGTCCGACCAGCTCGCCAACGGTGTGGATGCCCTCGCGCTTGAGGCAGTTGTACGAGCGGACGGTGAGGTCGAGTTCCTCGATCGGCATCGAGAACGCCGCGATGTCGGCGACCTCGGCCGGCGACGGGCCGACGTCGATGCCCTCGGCATCGTCGTTCAGCTCGCGGAACAGTCCGAACAGCTCGACCAGCGTGTGACCGGCGCTGGCCACGGCGTCGCGCGGGCTCAGCGAGGACTTCGTCTCGACGTCGACCACGAGCCGGTCGAAGTCGGTGCGCTGCTCGACGCGAGTCGCCTCGACGTTGTAGGTCACCTTGAGCACAGGTGAGTAGATGGAGTCGACCGGGATGCGGCCGATCTCTTGTCCCGGCTGCTTGTTCTGAACCGACGTGACGTAGCCGCGGCCGCGCTCGACGATGAGCTCGATCTCGAGCCGGCCCTTCTTGTTGATCGTTGCGATCTTCAGGTCCGGGTTGTGCACGGTGACGCCGGCCGGCGGAGCGATGTCGGCCGCGGTGACCTCACCGGGACCCTGCTTGCGCAGGTACATGACGACCGGCTCGTCGCTCTCGGAGCTGATGACCAGTTCCTTGAGGTTCAGGATGATGTCGGTGACGTCTTCTTTGACACCCTCGACGGTGGTGAACTCGTGCAGCACGCCGTCGATGCGGATGCTGGTGACGGCCGCGCCCGGAATGGACGACAGCAGGGTGCGACGCAGCGAGTTGCCCAGGGTGT
>JBDUCV010000130.1:0-2620 GCA_040003255.1 Actinomycetota bacterium | reverse complement strand
TAGCGATGTCCTCTTCGCAGCGGGCGACCCCGCACACACCGATGCGCAATCGGGTTACCCCCATGGGTGACATCCTCGCCGTCGAACTGCGTGGTGCATGGCTCGGCAACCGCGGCATCTTGCACGAAGGCACCCGCGTCGTGCGTTTCCACCGCAGCACGCTGTGGATCATCTGCACGCTGCGGCATAAGGACTGGCGACTGCCGCAATGGACCGAGGGTCACTTTACAGTTCTGTTCTTCCACGACGAGGCGGTCGCCCTAGCGGCGGGCCATCGTCCGTGCGCCCTGTGCCGCCGCGGCGACTACAACGCGTTCCGAGCGGGCTGGGTGGGTGGATACGGCGGTGCGACACCGTTCGCCCGTGAGATCGACCGCCAGCTGCATGGGAAGCGCATCCACCGTGACACCCACCGCCGACGTTTGCATCGGTCGAAATGGGACGCGCTGCCGGACGGGGTATTCGTCCTGGTTCATAACACGCCGACCCTCGTGCTCGGCGCCTCGATCGTTCCGTGGACCGTCCGCGGATACGGCCGGCCGCGTCCGCGTCCGGACAGCGGGTTGGTGCAACTGATCACACCGCCCTCCACCGTGCTCGCCCTGCGCCACGGCTACCGGCCGCAGATCGACCCGAGCGTGTTGGCGTAGCAGCTGGGGTATGCGTGCCCTGTACGCTGCGAGGCGTCAATAGGCTGGCACCCGAGACTCAGATGGTGCCGTGCCGACACGGACACCGGGGACCCGTCAGCCATCCGAGGACGGCGGACGCGACTGTCCGGACCGGGAGGCAGCGTGGCGGCGGGAGTGTCGGACGACGCCGCCGCTGATCGCGTGCTCACGGTCCCCAATCTGCTCAGCGTCCTGCGGTTGCTCGGCGTGCCGCTCTTCCTCTGGCTGCTGCTCGGCCCGCACGCCGACCTCGCGGCACTGATCGTGCTCGCGGTGAGCGGGTTGTCCGATTGGGCCGACGGAGTGCTCGCGCGCAAGCTGCATCAGACGAGCCGCATCGGGGCACTGCTCGACCCGGCCGCCGATCGGCTCTACATCTTAGCCACCCTTGTCGGGCTGACGCTGCGCGAGATCATCCCGTGGTGGCTGGCAGCACTGATCGTCGGCCGCGACGCGTTGCTGGCCGTCGCGCTGGTGCCGCTCAAACGGCACGGCTACGGGCCGCCCCAGGTTCACTACCTGGGCAAGGCGGCCACCTTCAATTTGCTTTACGCATTCCCGCTGCTGCTGCTCGCCGCGCGCGAAGGCACGCTCGCCGACATCGTTCGCCCGATCGCCTGGGCGTTCACCATCTGGGGGACCGGGTTGTACCTGTGGGCTGGTGCGTTGTACCTCGGCCAAGTGATCGCGCTGACGCGCGGACCCGCGCCGCCGAGGTCGACGGCGACCGCATGAAACCCGCCGGACAGTTCATGTCAACGGCGCCGCTCCTCGAGCTGGTCTCGCAAACCCTCGATGCCGGCTATGCCGAAGCCGCCGTCGGTCGCGATGGCATAGCGCCAGCTCGCTGGTATGACCGACCGGCGCTCGCGGTGGGCTGCGCGCTGATCGGCTTCACCGTCGTCGTCGGCTACCTGCACACGAACCGGGCCGCGCCCGCGGCCGCCACCGTGCATGCCGGGCTGGTTGCCAAGGTCCAAGCGGCGCAGGCCGCCCAAAAGCAGCTGGGGGCGATCGCCGAGCGGCTCACGTCCGACGTCAATCATCAGCGCACTAGCGCGCTGGCCGGCACGGGCAGCCTGCGCGCAGACCTAAGCGTCGACCAACTGCTCGCCGGCGCAGTCGCGGTCACCGGCCCCGGCTTGGTGGTGCGGTTGGCCGATGCTCCGGCACCGGCCGCAGGGCAGAACTCTGGCCGACCGGGAACAACGCCGATCACCGCCGCCCAAGTACTCACCGACCGCGACATCCGCAGCGTCGTCAACGAGCTCTGGGCCGACGGCGCCGAGGCGGTGTCCGTCAACGACGTCCGGCTGACGCCGACGTCCGCGATCCGTTTCGCCGGTCAGGCGGTTCTCGTCGACTTCCAGCCGATCACCTCGCCCTACACGATCCGTGCGATAGGAGATGCCGAAGTGCTCGACACCCGCTTCGCGGACAGCCCGGTGGCAAGCCGCTACCACACGATCGCCGCGGTGCGCGGGATCACGTTCTCGTGGACCGGCCAACCGCGGTTGACGTTGCCCGCGAACTCCGCGCCGTCCCCGCGCTACGCGCGTCCTGCGCGATGATCGCCGCGCTCGCGCTGGTCGCCGGGATCCTCCTCGGCCTGATCTTGCGTCCGACCGTCCCGGACTGGCTTGAGCCGTATCTGCCGATCGCCGTCGTCGCCGCGCTCGACGCCGTTTTCGGCGGGATCAGGGCCCGGCTCGACGGGATCTTCGACGCGAAGGTATTCGTGGTCTCCTTCGTGTCCAACGTGATCGTCGCCGCGCTGATCGTGTTCCTCGGCGACAAGCTCGGCGTGGGCGCTCAGCTATCAACGGCAGTCGTCGTCGTCCTCGGCATTCGGATCTTCGGGAATGCCGCGGCAATTCGCCGGCGGGTGTTCCACGCGTGACCGGGCCGCCGCACGAGGTGGACGAGCCGGCCGACGGCGATCGCGAATC
>JBDUCV010000082.1:0-8894 GCA_040003255.1 Actinomycetota bacterium | reverse complement strand
AGGCGCGGGCCGAGAAAGCACCCGCCAAGAAGGCAGCCGCCAAGAAGGCGCGGGCCGAGAAAGCACCCGCCAAGAAGGCACCCGCCAAGAAGGCGGCGACACAACGTCGCAGCGCGTAACCTCGCGGCGTGCCCGACTCGACCACCCCGCCAGCAGCCCGGTTGGCCGACGACGAGCTGCCGACAGTCGACCCGTCGACGCCGCCGTGGCCGTCCCGGATCGAGCCGGTGGCCGGGGTGCCGTTGCTCGTCCGCTCGACTCCGGGCGGCCCGCGGGCCGAACCTGCCCTCTACGTCCACGGGTTGGGCGGCGCCTCGACAAACTGGACGGACCTCGCCGGCCAGCTTGCGCCGTGGCTGGACGGGGAAGCGATCGACTTGCCCGGCTTCGGCCGATCCGGTCCGGCGCCGGACGGGGACTACTCCCTGGGCGCGCACGCGCGCACGGTGGCCAACTACCTGCATCGACATCGCGGGCCGGTACACCTGATCGGAAACTCGATGGGCGGCGCGATCGCCATCTTGGTTGCCGTCCGCCGACCGGAACTGGTGCGCACGCTCACCCTGATCTCGCCGGCGGTACCCGACCTGCGGCCGCGTCGGCTGGCCGGCGATCCCTTGCTGCCGCTCGTGGCGCTGCCGGGCGTAGGTGCGCTGGCCCTGCGGCGGCTCGAGCGCATGGGCCCCGAGCGGCGAGCTCGCGGCATGATCGAGCTGTGCTTCGCCGAACCGTCACTTGTGCCTGAACACCGCGTCGCCGAGGCGGTAGCCGAGATCCGCTATCGCTCGGGCAACGCCTGGAGCAGCGACGCCTTCGTCCGCTCGCTGCGTGGACTGATCGGCTCCTATGTGGCCATGACGCCACGGAGCATGTGGACGCGGATGGCATCGATCACCGCCCCCACGCTGGTGATCTGGGGTGATCGCGACCGACTGGTCAACGTCTCTCTGGCGCCGCGAGTGGCGCGGACGATCCCGGATGCCCGGCTGCTTGTCCTGCCCGGCGTGGGGCATGTCGCCCAGATGGAGCGGCCGCAGACGACGGCCCGCGCAATCCTCGGTTTGCTGCAGGACGCATCCGCACGGCGCTCGGCAGGCTGACCGCCGATTGGCTGCATCGGGGGCGGCAGTTCGGGCCGCACCGCGTGTTGTGCGATGCTGCATGCGTGGTGAATGACCCGGACCGCGGGTTGTCGGGGCCGATGTTCGCGGGGCACTCGGTGCGACGCTTCACCGCTCGATACGGGTGGCGGGCGTACGCACTGCCGGCGCTGGTGGGCATCACCGTGGTCGCGCTGGCCAGCGGCCAGTCCTCGTCGACCCCCACACCGCCGGCGGCGCTCGGATCGTCTTCCACCCCACCAGCTGGCGGGGCTAGCGCGTCCGGCCCGCCGATGGCCCTGGGCAGCAGCCAGCTGAAGGTCGACCTTCCCGGCTCCAAGGCGCAGAACGAGGCTCTCGCCGCCGACGCCCTGCCGGCTGGCGAGCCCTTCACCGAGCAGGGCACGGGTACCTTCCGGGTCCTACCGGGCAGCGGTCCGATCATCGGCGTGGGCACGCTGCACCGCTACACCGTCGAAGTCGAGGACGGGGTCAGCGGCGTCGACCTGTCGAGGTTCGCGACCACCGTCGACTCGGTGCTCGCCGACTCGGCGAGCTGGACGCATCGACCTGGCGTGGCCCTGCAGCGGGTCGACAACGGGGCGGTCGACTTCCGGGTATCGATCACCTCGTCGATGACCGTGCGCCAGCTGTGTGGATTCGAGCTTCGGATCGAGACGTCCTGCTGGGCGCCCGATCATGACCGGCGGGTCGCTCTGAACGTGGCGCGATGGGTGCGCGGTGACGCCGCCTACGTCGGCGACCTGGCCGCCTATCGGACCTACATGATCAATCACGAGACCGGGCATGCGCTGGGGCACAGTCACGCGCACGGCTGCCTGGCCGGCGGGCTGGCTGCGGTGATGATGCAGCAGACGATCACTCTCAAGGCGGCGAACGGCACGCTGTGCCAAGCCAATCCGTGGCCCTTCCCGAAGGGCGCAGCGGACGCCCCGGGCACCGAGCAAGCGGGAACCTGACCGATGCCCAGGCTGCTGCTGATCCGCCACGCCAAGGCGGCCGACGGTCACCCTGACCGCGATCGCCCGCTGGCGCCATCCGGCGTGGCCGCCGCCAGCGCGATCGGCCGCTGGCTTGGGGACCAGCAGATTGCGCCCGATCGAGTTGTCGTCTCACCGGCGCGGCGCACGGTGCAGACCTGGCGCCACGCCGCCGCTGCGGGCGTTGCGCCGGTCACCGACGAGCGGATCTACGGCAACACCCTCGACGACCTGCTCGCGGTTATCCGGGGAACACCCGACGAGGTCAGCACGCTGGCCCTGGTGGGACACAACCCGGCGATCCATGCGCTGGCGGCTGAGCTCGACGACACCGACGACCAATTCGACGGCGGATTTCCGACCGGCGGTGTCGCCGTGTTCGAGGTGCCGGTGGGCTGGTCAGCCGTCGGGGCCGGATCGGCACGGCTCGCGACGTTCGCCAGGCCTGGCTAGTTGACAATGATCGAATCGAGCAGGACCCCCCGGATATTGGCCGGATCCTTGACCGAATAGAACCGGCCCATGGTGGCGGCAGCGATCTGCTCGAGGGCGCTCGCGTCGGCATCTGGGCCGACGCCGATGGTGACGATGGTCACCGGACGCTCCGGGTTGAATTCGGTCTTCAGCTTGCCGAGCAGTGTCGCCAGGTCGATGCCGTCGGAGTCGAGGTTCGTGCCGTCGGTGAGCAGCGCCACGACGTTGACACTCGACGGGTCGTAGCTCCTCGTCACCTGCTCGAACGCCGCGAGTGCGGTGTCGTAGAGGCCGCTGTTGCCGCTGACCCGGCTGGGCAGCGTGCCCGCAGCTGTCTGGAGGGAAGTGCGCTGGGCGCGGACCTTGCCGAGCGGCACGAGCTCGGTCCAATCCGTCAGCGGCGGTGCCTGGATCGAGAACGACCACAGGCCAACCGTCCATCCATCGGGCATGAGAGCTATCGCGCTCTGCGCCGCGGCGGCCGCGATGGCGATCTTGGACTGGCCGTTGCCAGCCGGATCGCGCATCGAGCCCGACACGTCCATGACGGCGAGTAGGTGCGACGGCTTTGCGGCCGCCTTCCACAACCGCGCGGTTTCTGCGAGCTTTGCCGCGTCCGGGGCGGGCGCGGCGGTGACGATCTGGCTGGCGATGCCCGAGCTGCCTGAGTCGATCGGCAGCGGGGTGCCGGCGGGGTCGCGAAGGCCAGCGGCGGTGAATTGCCGCTGCGCGTTCGGGGTGGCCAGCTGCTGCGCGAACAAAGTGGCTACGGCGACGAGTACCTGATCGGCACCGGCGGGGGCCACCGTGACAACTGGAAAGTCGAGGACCGGCGTCGCGCCCGCAGGGTAGACGGCGGTGGCCACTGCGGTGGGCTTGCCTTGGTTACCGGCGAAGACGTCGCGCTCACTGGCGACCAATGCCGGGGCGGTGGCTGGATGTGCCTGCAGGTTCGCCAGTCCCGCGGCCGGTGAGGCGATCCTGCTGGCGGCTAGCCGGGCGAACTGTCCCACGAGGGCCGCGGACGCGCCCGGGGCGGTGCCGGTCTGTGCCTGCAGCGCGAGCGCGGTGAGCGCGCCCGTTGAACTTATCGTCGGATCACAGATCGCGACCCGCACCTTGCCGATCACCCCTGCTGCCCACCCTGCTTTCGCCGTGGCGGCGAGCGCGGTGGCCTTGCCGGGGGCCGCAGCGAGCACAAGCGGCGACGTGGCGATCGAGTTGCCGATGGTGACGGCTGAGGACAGCGCCGGCGTGGCCCCGAGCATTGCCGCCCACACGCTCGAATCCGGGATCCAGAGCGTCGGCGTCGGGTCGGTCTCGATGCTGCGCTCGGCCGCCAGGGGCTCCTGACCGGTGACCGTCACGGTGACGCACCTGTCGGACGCGACCGGGTGGTTGCCGACCCAGCGTTCGGCGATCGCCCGGGTGACCGACTCGACGGCGGGTGCAACCACCACCGGGATGGTGATGGTGCTCGAGCAGGTTGCCGACGCCGCGGTAGGCGCGGCCGCCCGCAGGTCGCCGCTGCGGCGCAGTGCGCTTGCTGCGGCGGCGGCCACCACCGCCAATACCGCGACCACCACCGCAACGCTCACCACCAGGCGCCGGCTGCGTCCTCGGCTGCCGTACGAAGGGCCGCTTGCACGACGCGCGGTGTGCTTGCCCGCCATCGCCCGGCGCTCCTCCTCGGTGATCTGAGATCGGCCGATCCTTCCGATAGGAATCGGCGTACGCGGGGGGATATTAGTCCGTGGGCTGTGAGCGGACGCTCTGGCCGACCGCCGCCTGCGCGCCGCCCGGTTGGCAGGGAGCCGAAGGCTTGTGTCTGGGTGAGGGAACCATTGGGTCGGATCTACGCGAACTAGGGGTTGTCCTGTTCTCTGAGGCCGGGTCTCCTCGGCCCGTTCGGAAGGAAGCCCTATGAAAAAGTCTCTACTCCTGCTTGCCCCTGCGGCGGCATTGGGGGTGGCAGCGTTCGCCATGCCATCCGCGTCCGCCGATTCGGCGAGTAGCTATCAGGCGACGCTGAACCCGCTGAACAACTCGCAGGCCTCCGGGTCCGTGATGCTTTCGTTGAACGGCAGCCAGGCCACCATCACCGAGAACGTGTCAGGCTTGGCCGAGACGTTCGGCGGCAAGCCGTATCCGCACGTGCAACACATCCACATCGGGGCGAAGGGCGAATGTCCGACCACCGCAGCGGATACCAGCCACGACGGCGTCATCAGCACAGCAGAAGGTCTGCCGGATTACGGCATGATCGGAACGACGCTGTCGACATCTGGTGACACCAGCCCGGCGGCCGGGACGACGTTGACTGTTGCGCCGTCAGGCGGGTCGTTCAACTACAGCCGAACCATCACCTTGGATGCCAAGACGCTGGCCTCGGTGACTGCAGGCAAGGGCGTGATCGTCGTTCACGGTCTGGACCCGGCCACGTTGAGCAAGCAGGCGCAGGCCGAGAAGAGCGAGCTCGTCCCGTCGCTGCCGCTGGCCGCGACGTCTCCTGCGTTGTGCGGAACCCTGGTCGCTTCGCAGATGTCCAGCACGCCCGGTGGAGCGCCGAACACTGGCGGGGGCAGCACCGCTGGCGTGCAGGACGAGGGTCTGCTGGTTCTGGGCGGCGGGCTGTTGCTCGCGGCCGGCGGAGCGTTCGCGGTCCGTCGTCGGCTCTCCCACGAGAGCTGATCCGGGGCAATTGATCAGATCATGAATCCAGTGAGTTCTCGCTCCCGCCGCGGTCGCATCGTCGCGACCGCGGCGGGAGTGGTGCTCACTGTGGCCGCGGCGGTGCTGCTCGTGGTTGTAGTCCGGGCTCAGCGACATGCGTCTGTGCCACCCGCGTCCGCGGCGATTCCGGTCACCGCGACTCGAGCTGAGAGCAGCATTCCGTCGAGTGGCTTCGCGGCGCGGTCGGGTGGCCACAGCACGCCGACGACCCGTGGTCCGCTGCTGGCGGCGTCACTGCCTGTACACCTAGACATCCCGGCGATCGGCGTGTCGTCTGACGTGCTTCAGCTCGGTCTAAACCCAGACCGGTCGGTGCAAGTACCACCGCTCGGACGTGATTCGCGCGCGGGCTGGTACCGGTACTCACCGACGCCCGGGCAGGTTGGACCCTCGATCATCCTGGGGCACATCGACTCTGCCGCCTACGGGCCCGGCGTCTTCTTCAAACTCGGTGCGCTGCGCCAGCGTGACACGGTGTCGATCACCCGCGCCGACCACCGAGTCGCTGTATTCGAGATCGAGCGGGTCGTCGAATACCGCAAAGATCACTTCCCGACCTTCGCCGTTTATGGCAATACCGATCACGCCGCGCTGCGGATGATCACCTGTGGCGGCGCGTTCGACTTCTCCGCGCACAGCTACGAAGACAACATCGTCGCTTACGCCTCGCTCGTCTCGTCCCACCCCGCCTGATGACCAGGAGCCCGCTCGGACCTGCGAATCGCTAATCGTTCGACCAACGAAGGATGGATGTACATCATGAGGATCGCCCGGAACACGAGCGGTGTGGTGGGGCTGCTCCTCGCCGCCCCGATCGTCCTGGCTGGTTGCGCGGCAACGCGCACGGCCGCGCAGCCGCCTGGTAATGCGGCATCCTCCCGAACGGAGATGGCTCCCGGAATGTCCATGGCCCCTGGAATGGCGATGCCGCCGGGAATGGCGATGCCACAAAAGCCGGCTGGCGTGACGGGTTCGGCGAGTGGCGTCGCGCCTACCAAGCCGTCGGCTTCTGCGGCGATGATCTGCGGATCCGACATCCGCGAACAAGTAACCAAGGTCCTCGCGCTGTCGGCGGCGCCCGCCACGCACGACAGCTGGGTCGATCAGCTATATACCTGCACCTACCGGCTGCCGCTCGGGCCGCTCGTTCTCTCGGTGAAGGACGCGCCGAATGCCGCGACCGCGCACGCTTACTTCATGGCGTTACGGCAGCGGCTCGGTTCGACCGAATCGTTGATCGGGTTGGGCGAGTCTTCCTACGGCACCACCACCGGTATCGTTGTCGTGCTCAAGGACAACCACACACTGCAGGTCGACGCCACCGGGTTGCCTCGGGAGTTCGGGTCACAACACCAGTTACGGACGGACTTGGCTTACGAGATCGCCTCGGACGTCCTGGGCTGCTGGACCGGGGACAGCTGAGGTGGCTGCGATGACCCGCTTCTTCTCGATGCCACAGGCGTCCCCGCTGCGGTGGTTGCTAGCCGCGGCAGCCTTGGCCGCCGCTGGTGCGCACATCCCGCTGATCGGCCCGCACCTGGACGAGGCGCCTTACATGGGAACGCTGTTCAGCCTGCTCACGGTGGCCTGCGTGGCGCTGGCGATCATGGCACTCGTCCGCGATAGCCAAGCGGTCTACGTCTCGGCGGCGATCACCTGCGGTCTGGCGATCGCCGGCTACGCGGCCACCCGGCTGGTGGCCTTTCCCATGCTCGCTGACGATGTCGGCAATTGGCTCGAACCCCTCGGCATCACGTCCATCGTCTCCGAGGCGGTCGTCGTCGTCACCGCGGCGATGGTGCTGCACCGCCCGCGGACCGTCCAGTCACGCCGCATCGTGGGCCCGACATCGTGACGAACATCCGCTCCGCCCAGCGGTCGGCGGCGAGCCCTCGCGGCCTTGTCCAACTGGCGCTGCGGCTGATTTGTGCAGCCGGTCTCGGCGTCGACGCCTACGTTCACCTGCACCTCGCGGCGAACTACGACGCGGTCCGCACCTCTGCGCTCAGCGAAGGCCAACTGTTCCGGCTCGAGGCAGGCATGGCCGCCCTCGCCGGTGTGTTCGTGCTAATCAGCGCGCGACGAATTGCCGCGATCGCCGCCGTCATGGTCGCCGGTGGCGGCCTCGCCCTATTGCTGATCTATCGCTTCGTTCAGGTCAAGGCGTTCGGCCCAATTCCCTCGATGTACGAGCCGGTCTGGTTCACCGAGAAGACCCTTACCGCCTGGGCGCAAGCCGCCGCCACCGTCGCCGCGCTGGCCCTGCTCGCGTTGAGTCGTCAGCCAACGCCAGTGCGACCCAATCGCCATGAACCTTCCGCTACAAGGAGAACTCCATGAGACCCAACGTGATTCGCCTCGGCACCCTTCTCGCCGCAACCGGCGCCGCCGTGCTGCTTTCCGCTTGCTCGTCCGCGGGCAACACGTCCGCCACCCCGGCCACGTCTGCTTCATCCGCCTCGGCCTCGGCAGCCGGGAGCTCGTCGCCGTCAGCGAAGTCCAGCAGCAGCACAATCGCCTCGACCATTACCGCAAAGGACTTCAAATTCGGGCCCCCGCTCACCGTCGCCGCGGGGGCGACGGTCACATTCGCGAACGCTGACGATGCCCCGCACAACGTCACCGACGACAACGGCGCGTTCACGTCCAAGACGGTGACCGCCGCCTCGACGACGTTCACCGCCCCCAGCAAGGCGGGCACCTATCACTTCCACTGTTCCGTCCACCCAGAGATGCACGGAACACTCGTCGTCCAATAGCGCGACTCATGGCGGTGAGCGCCGGGGCCGATTCTGGAAGTCAGGGCGACGCGGGGCATCTAGGCTCTCGGAGCATGGCAGAGATCGTCCTGCGCGTCCGACTCATCGGCGGCGGTCACCTCGACGTCACTCATGCACAACCGGCCGACCTCGACGAGGCCGAGACGATCGAGCACATCATCGCCACCCTGGCAGACGATTCGGGCGTGCTGCGAACTCGGCACGGCGACCGGCTCGTGGTGTTCTTCGCACGGGGCGTCGCTGCCGTCGAGGTCGCGCCGCGCGGTGCGGTGCTGTGATACGCGACCTGTCGCGACTACTCGATCGGTTCGAGTAGCACGAGCGGGATCTCGCGACTGGTTTTCCTTTGGTAGTCGGCGTAGTTCTCGTGGTCGGCGGTGATGCGCGGCCAGACGCGCATTCGCTCCTCCTCGGTGGCGGTACGCGCGAGCATGGGCTGTTTTGGCTTACCCTGCAGCGCCACCTCAACCTCAGGGTTGGCCTGCAGGTTGAGCAACCACGCCGGCGGCTTGTCGTCGCCGCCGCGGGATGCCACGACAACCAGGGTTGTGCCGTCCTGCCAGGGTGAGGTGAGCATCACCGGATGAGGCCGGCCACTCTTGCGCCCCGTTGTCGTTAGTTCCAGAACTGGCATGTTCCCGGCCGTCCACCCCACGCGTCCACCGCTGAGCTTCAGCATGCAGTGGTGAAGCAGGTTCATGGCCTTGAAGACGGAATCCCGCGGCACGACGTCGAATCTAGCGGCAAGACCACCTCGTATCGCTGCGGGTCATCCTGGTCAAGATGACCGCGGGGTTGACGTGGCC
>JBDUCV010000028.1:0-28756 GCA_040003255.1 Actinomycetota bacterium | reverse complement strand
ATCAGCCGGCTCGGCCGCATCCGTAGTGCCTCCTTGACCAGGCGCCGCATCGGGATCTCACCGGAGCCCTCGAGGTTCGCCTGCCGGGTTTGCATCGAGACGACATCGGGCTGGGCTACCTGCAGCTCGAATACTTCCTCGACGGTGACCACGCGCTCGCGAGCCGGTATCGCCGCGCATAGCGCGTTCAGCATGGTGGTCTTTCCCGCCTGGGTCCCGCCGGAGACCAGGACGTTCAACCCCGCTGCAACGCTCGCCTCGAGGAACCGCGCGGCCTGTGCGGTGAGTGAACCGGCGGTGACCAGCTCGTCCAGCGAGTGCAGGCCCAGCACGAATTTGCGGATGTTCACCGCCATGTGCTGCCGAGTGATCTGCGGGATAACCACATGTAGCCGTGACCCGTCGGGCAGCATCGCGTCGACGAATGGGGTAGAGAGGTCGATGCGTCGTCCTGACGTGCGCAACATCCGCTCGACCAGTTCGGCGACCTGATCAGCAGTCAGGATCAGGGTGGTCAGTTCCGAACGGCCGCGGCGGGCGATGAACACCCGGCCGGGCTCGTTGATCCAGATCTCTTCGATGGTGCGGTCGTCGAGAAAGGGCTGCAGCGGCCCGAACCCGGACACCGCATCGACGACCGACCGCGCGACGACCGTGGTGTCGCCCAGCGGCGGCAACGACGAGGTGATCGAGCGGTCGAGGTACTCGCTGATGACGTCGTCGACCAGCCGCCGCACCGCGCCCGGCTCGACGATCGGGTCGATGCCCCGACGGCGGACGAGCTCGCGCACCTCGCTCTCGACGATGGCCGGCCCCGATGCCAAAACCCACTCCTGTGTCGGCGCTTGCGCGCTGCAATCCGGCAGAGGCTACTCGGCGCCGGCCACTTGCGGAATGGCTCGCACACCGGCTGTGGACGGCCAACGGGTGGGTGTTAGGCCGACCGGTGCGGCGGGTACTACCGCGACAGCCCGCTGGGGCTCGCCATTCAACACGGGGCATGTTCAGGCAGTGACAACCCCTGTGGTGCTCACACTCCTGGAGGAACCATGAGCGACTACTACTCACCGGCAAGCACGCCGGCCCCCCCGCCGTTCGACATCGACGGCCCGCCGTTGAAGGACAAGGCGACTGACGCCGCGCAGGCGGCGAAGCAAGGCGGGGCCGACGTGGCACACACCGCGACCGAGAAGGCGAAGGAAGTCGCCGACGAGACCCGCCGGCAGGCGCGTGACCTGCTCGGTGAGGCGCGCGGCCAGGTCAAGGAGCAGGCGGGCAGCCAGCAGAGCAAGCTGGTCGACAACCTGCGCTCGCTGGCCGACGAGCTCGGCGGGATGACCCACCACAATGAGCAGCCGGGCGTCGCCAACGAGCTGGTCAGCCAGGCGCGCGACCGGGTCCACGGTGTCGCCAACTGGCTGGACGGCCGCGAGCCGGGTGACCTGGTCGAGGAGCTGCGCTCCTTCGCGCGCAGCCGGCCAGGCGTGTTCCTGTTGGGCGCCGCGCTCACCGGGGTACTGGCCGGGCGGCTGACCCGAGGCGTTGTGGCCGCGCATTCGGAGGACGGCAGCGGCTCGCCGCAGCGGGTCAGCGGCCGGCAGGCCGAATCTGCTTCGCAGCCCTTGCCGGCTACCGAGACCTTTGCGGCTCCGCAGGGCTGGACCGACCCGCAGGGCTGGACCGACCCGCAAGACTGGGCGCGTCACCAGGCCTACCCGGAGCAGCCTGCCGCGGCGCCGAGCACCGAATCCGAGACCGAGGTCATCGGCTACCGGGTCCCGGCCGGAACTCCCGTTCCTGGCGGCTACTCCAGCCAGCCGGGCACGGCGAACACCGGCGAGCCCTATGGCGGGCTGGCCCAGCAGGCACCGGGTGCGAGCTGGGAGGAGCGGCAGTGACTGCTTCGAGCACCGACTCGGCTAGGAGTGTCGGATCCGCCTCGGTCGGCGAACTGATCTCTGAGGTGAGCCGCGATCTCTCGACGCTCATGCGGCAAGAACTCGAACTGGCCAAGGCAGAGGTCAAGACCGAGGCGGCCAAGACCGGCAAGGCCGCCGGAATGCTCGGCGGGGCAGGCTTTGCGGGCTACATGGTGCTGTTGTTCCTGTCCATGGCCCTGTGGTGGGGGCTGGCCAACGTCATGGACCAGGGCTGGGCGGCACTGATCGTCGCAGCGATCTGGGCGGTCATTGGCGTCGTCCTGTTCAGCCTCGGACGCAGCAAGCTGCGCACCGTCCATCCCAAACCCGAACGGACCGTCGAGACCATCAAGCAGGTTCCCGACGCCCTCAAGGGCCGTTAAGGAGACAACATGAGCAGTCCTCAGGAGATCCAGCGCAACATCGAGCGGACCCGCGCGTCCTTGAGTGCCGACGTCGACCGGCTCAGCGAAAAAGTGTCACCGTCGAAGGCGGTCGGCCGGCGAGTCGACCGGATCAAGGGTGCAGCGGTCTCAGTCAAGGAGCGGGTCATGGGCTCGTCCAACAATGGCGGCGGCCTGCGGGGTGCAGGCGACTCGGTGAGCTCGGGAGCGTCCTCGGCAAAGGAAGCCGTCAGCTCCGCGGCGTCGACTGTCGGTGACGCGGCGACTGCCGCGCCGCAGGCGGTCCGGCGGCAGACGCAGGGCAACCCGCTGGCCGCTGGCGTCGTCGCCTTCGGCGTCGGCTGGCTGGCGTCGTCGCTGGTGCCCGCCAGCCAGCGCGAACAGGACGTGGCCCGGCTGGCCGAGGACAAGGCCGGCGACCTGGTCGAGCCGATCAAGGAATCGGCACAGGAGGTGGCCAGCAACCTTCAACAGCCGCTGCAGGACTCTGCGCAGCAGATCAAGTCGGTGGCCACCGACGCCGCCACGGAGACCGCTGATCATGCGAAGTCTGTTGCGGCTGACGTCAAGGAACCGCTGCAGCAGTAGTTCGACCGGGTTGGCTGACACCGGCGCGCTAGGCGCGGCGGTGTCGGCCACTCGCAGCTTTCATCCGCCTCCAGGTTGCCGCCGACGACGGTCATCTGCTCGTTCAGCGAGGCAGTCGGGGCATCTCTCGTCCTGGAACCGCGAGCTGACGCTACCGCTGGTTGGCGGTGCAGGTGAACTCGCTCCACAGGTCTCCGCTGACGGTGACTCGGTTGGGTTCGGCGACTGGTTTGTCGGCGCGAATGACGTGGTGATGGTGCGCGAGCAGGGAGTTGAGGAGCTCTGCCTTGGGGATCGTGTCCTGCCAGCGTTTGACTAGCCCCCAAGGCAGCATCGCGTACCCGCCGTCGACCAGCAGCTGCTCGACATATTTCTTCGGCGTGCCGTTGCCTGAGCCGTGATGCGCGATCTTGTAGAAGGCCGCTGAGGACACCAGCGACTCGCTGTCGGGATCAGAAAGAACGTGGTCCCACGCGCCCTGTTGTGAGTCGCCCGGGAAGACAAGGTGTAACCCGCCGACGTCGAGGACGAAGAAAACGCTGGTGTTGTTGACCGATCGTTCGAGGATCGACGCGGCCGCCAGAAGTCCGGCGTCGTTTAGCTGATCGAGATGCTTGAGGGATTGATGGGCTGCGGCAAGCTGCGGGAAATCGCGTTGGCAAGCGGCGGCATCCATGATGAACGGGGTGGCGAAAAGCGTCTTGTCGCTGACGGCGACTGGGGTGGTGTCGCTGTCCAGCGTGAGCCAGCCCGCCTGCGCGGGCGGGTCCATGTGCTTGAGGAAGGCCGGGTCCCGGGACGGCCCCAGCACGTGAACGCGCACGTCCTTGATGGTCGTCGCGATTATCTGTTCGTCGGGGTTCGTTGACGGTAGGTACCGGACCGTGTGTGCCTTGGCAAAGCCGAGCCCGTTGCGGCCCAGCAGTCGGTCGGTCGCCCGGGCGTTGCCAAATG
The DNA here is from genome assembly GCA_040003255.1 of Actinomycetota bacterium. GTDB lineage: Bacteria > Actinomycetota > Actinomycetes > Mycobacteriales > Jatrophihabitantaceae > JBDUCV01. The sequence goes on along the minus strand of JBDUCV010000028.1, from coordinate 24,891 downwards.
AGTTGACTGCTAACCACTTCGCCGAGGTGAGCGCGTCCGGCCAGGCTCCCGGGTCGAGCCCGTGCGCGCGATGTTCGATCAGGCCAAGGAGCCGGTTCGTGACGCCCTCTTGCGCCTGACGCAGCGCCTTGGCGTCCTTGTCGTTTGGATCCTCTACGAATGGAACCCAGACCTCGTCGACGGCCACCTGCTGCCATGCGTCCAGAGCGAAGCCGGCGATGTGGTCGGCGTGGTGGTGGGTGGCGACGATGACGTCGACGTGCGGCATTGCGGCGGGGTCGGTGCCGCGCAGGTCGTCGATGATCGCCTTGACGCTGTCCTCGAGCGGTCGGGCTCGCCCGTGGGCGTGGACTCCGCAGTCGACGATCATGCGCCAGGTCTGTCTTCCCTTGCGAGCTGTGACGAGGAACGCGTCGCCGAAGCCGACGTTGTACATCCGCACGCTCACCGTGAGCTTGGCGGCTGTCATCGACCTGGCACGTTCTGTGCGACCGAGTGCAACTGGGCGAAGGTGAGCCGTGACAGTGCCGGCGTCGAGGTCCATGCGGAGAGCGCGTCCTGCTGCTTCACGCCTTCGAGCCACGCTTCGATCGCGGCCAGCCGCTCGGCGCCGGTGTCGTGATGGTCCTGCCCGATGGCCAGGAGCTCGGGCGGCAGGCCCGCAAGCGTGGCCGGATTGCCGAGGGGTAGCGGTTTAGCGACCAATCGGTCGACCGTTCCGTCGATGCGGGTGACCAGCGTTGTGCCGGCGCGCATCGGCACCCGCAGGTGTTCGGGCACGGACTGGTCCTCGAGGTCGCGTCGACGCTGCTGGAACTGGACGACGATCTGGGGTCGGGGCTGACCGTCGGCCGCCCGTCGGTAGACGACGTGCAGGCCGCTCAGGCTCGTCGTCGCGCCCGGATCGAGGCCCAGTTCGATCGCGTGTTGCTGCGCCCATCTCGTCAATGCCGGCGCGAACTGCTCTGTGCCGCCGCCGATTGTGACGCTCGATGATTCTCCGCCTGCGTCGCTGCCGGGCTCGGATTGCACGGCACCGGCGACGCTGGTGGGGTCAAGGTCCTGCGTTGCCGAGTGGATCACGGTGGACAGATCGAATCCGGTCGATGGCAATGCCAGCGGCACTGCCGGCGACGGCCAAGAGAGCGCCTCGTCGGCGAGGGACGAGATCCGTGCCGGGTAGATACCCCGCCGCCGCAGGCACTCGACCAAGGTCGCGCGCAGTTGAGACGCGTCCTCGGGGTACAAGGCGCGGTCGGCCGTGACAATCGCCCGGACGACGTCGCCGAACGTGACGTCGACGACCGGCAGGAAGTCGAACGCCCGCACGACCATGCCGAGGAACCGATCGGCGCTGTTGCCCGCTTCGGTGGTGACCCGGGCGACCAGGTCCGGGTGCAGGTGGCCCGGCGGCAGGACACCAGTTCCACCGGTCGCGATGCGCAGCAGGTCGGCGATACTGCGCCGATACGTGGCCAGGAAGGCGTCGAATACCCCGGCGACGAAACATGCACCGCGCTCGTGCGGCTCGGTCGCGTTGCGGAACCGCTCTGGCGTCGCCTCCCGGTCACTGATCGCCGATCGCAGTGCCGCGCCCCGGCCAGTTGACTCGCCGAACTCACGCGCCAGGTCCAGCAGCCCCTGCCCCTCGCGAAGATCGCCACGGCCGTTCGCGACGGCGTCGGAAACCACTTCGGGAAACACGAAGTGATGGAACAACGCCACCAGGTCGGCGAACGCCTCGTGCCACGCGAAGACATCCGCGTTTGTCGCGACGGAGAAGTTGGGCCTGATCCGGTGCATGAGCGCATGCGTGACCTCGTGCGCGACGATGTCCACCGACAAGCAGGTGAACATGACCTGACCCGGCAGGTTGGGGCCAGGATCCCGATCGTCGGCGCGGTAGTAGCCGAACAGCACCGCCCGCCGCGTCGGGTCGAAGAATGCATTGCGGCCCTCGAACGCGTGCGGCACGAGGACGAGCGACTGGCCGCCACGCCAACGGAACCGACGACCGAGGAATCGCTCGAACCGCTCGATCACGCTCATCGCCACGGCGTACACGACCTGCTGATGAGTGCGGGGATCGCCTTCTGCCGGTCGAAGACCACCCTGGGCGAGGATCGCCGCATCCTCGAGATCGACCGGGCGGTACCAGGCATCGCGAGTGCCGTCGTAGTCCACGACCTGGATGAGCTCACCGATCGGCCCGGGCACGACGGGCTCGAAGCGAACATCGAGGTGCAACCGCCGCCCGCTCAACCGGGTCGACATCGGATCAAACGCGAACGCTTGCAAACGGCGTCGCGCCGGTGGAGGCACTATCGGGCTGTTGTCCGTCACGCCGATCACCCCCGCCAGAGGTGCTGTCACGCCGACGCTACCGGCAATTGACGGTGAGTGACATGGATAGGATCCATTGCGGCGGTGACCTTCCCGGCCTCGCGGGGGTTCAGATGGCAAAGAACATCGTGGTGTGCTTGGACGGAACCGGCAACCAGCTAAAGGCAAAGGGCAACACCAACGTCGTGCGTCTGTACGAGCTGCTCGATCTCAGCGACCCATCGAAACAGATCGCGTACTACGACCCCGGGGTCGGCACGTTCAGTGCGAACGGGGCATGGACGCCGATCGGGCGCCGGGTATCCAAACTCGCCGGGCTCGCCTTCGGGTTCGGCCTACGGACAAACCTCGGCGAGGCCTACACCTACCTGATGCAGCATTACGAGGCCGGCGACAGATTGTTCGTGTTCGGCTTCAGTCGGGGCGCCTATACCGCCCGAGCACTGGCCGGGCTGCTCAAGGCCATTGGGCTGCTGCGGCCGGGCTCGGAGAACCTCGTTCCTTATGCGGTAAGCGTGTACGGACGAAACAAGGACTGGTCGCAGGACGACTGGAAGCAGCTCCATCGCTTCGCCGGCACGTTCTCCCGCACGGTGGACGCTCGCACCGGCATCCCGATCGACTACCTGGGCGTCTGGGACTCGGTGAAGGCAGCAGGCGTCCTGCGCTGGAACCTGCGCTGGCTCTACACGCGACAGATCCCGAACGTTCGCACCGTCCGGCACGCGGTGTCGATCGATGAGAAACGCCGCCCCTACCGCGAATACCTGATCGACCCAACCGACAAACCGCCCGGGCCCGACATCGAGGAAGTCTGGTTCGCCGGGGTGCACTCCGACGTGGGCGGCACGTTCGACGACGACCCACGCCTGCCGCACATCACCCTCAAGTGGATGACCGACGGAGCACTCGCAGCCGGCCTGTTGCTCAAGCCGAAGGCCTACCAGAAGTCCTGCACGCTCGCTGCCGATGATGCGCTTGGCAAGGTGCATCGGATGGGGTGGATCTGGGTCTTGCTCACCTACCGCCACCGAGCGATCCCGCCCACCGCGCACGTCCACGAAAGCGTCCGCGCCAGGATCGACAGCGACCCCGGCTACGCCAAGCGAATCCCGAGGACGGTCACCTGGGACGACGCGAACTGGCTCAGCCCGAAACAGTGACCTCCACTCTTGCTGCGGTACTTATCCCGCTGCTAGCACGGACCGGATCGACCCGCTGAGCCGGCACCAGCCTCGGAAGGGAGTGACCGCGATGAGGGCCCTCACCATCGCCGCGAACCAGCAATGCAACCCCGCCCGGCTCACCGCCAGGACAGAAGCAGAAGGTGAACGCAAGTGAGCGTGTTCTCCGACACTGAACTCGCCTACCTCACCGGCGAGGCCCACCTCGGCCGGCTGGCCACCGTCGACGAGCAGGGTCAGCCGCACGTCGTACCGGTCGGCTGGAGCTACAACCCCGACCTGGACACAATCGACATCAGCGGCCGCGACTTCGCCGCCACCCGCAAGTTCCGCAACGTACGGGCCACCGGCAAGGCAGCCATCGTCATCGACGATGTGCTGCCGCCCTGGCGGCCACGCTGCGTCCAGGTCCGCGGTACCGCCCAGGCACTCGACGACGCCGCACCAGCCGGCGAAGGGCCGCCGACGCCGATGATCCGGATCCACCCCACCAAGGTCGTGAGCTGGGGACTACCAACCGGATGATCACCGCTGATCGGCGACGCGCACGGGCGTAGCGTCCGGCGACGTCAGCGACTGAGCGCGACCTCGTCCGCAGCCGGCGAGACGCGAGGAACCCGTAGCCACACGACGAGTCCCCACACGACGAAGCCCGCGTAGATCGCGTAGAGGACGGCAGACGGATAGAACCGGAAATGGATCAGCTCGGGCACTCCGACTGCATCCACCGCGATCCAGCACAGCCAGAAGTCGAACCAGCCGCGGGCCATGGCATAGGTCGCCAACGCCGAGCCGACAAAGATCCACGAGTCGGCGAGGTAGTACCAGTCCGGCGCAGGGAAGCCCGCCCCGATCGCTCGGAACACGACATAGCCAACGGCGACGGACACCGCGGCGATCGCGAGGTAAGCGGCCCGTTCGCGACCGGTTGGCCAGCGAGGCACGACTGCAGCGCCGGTACCGGCGCGGCGATTCGACATCCACCGCCACCAGCCGTAGGCACTGACCGCGATGAACAGCACCTGCCTGCAGGCCTGTCCCCACAGCGTCGCGCCTTGCGGATTGCCGAACGCGACGCCGACGAAGACGCTGAACAGCAATACGTTGCCGACGATCCCGACCGGCCATGCCCACACCCGCCGGCGCATGCCGCCGAACGCCGACGCGAAGCCGAAGACGTTCCCGATGATCTCCCGCCACAGGATCGGATGCCCGGCGATCACCAGCTGGGCGTCAAACAACCAGTTCAGCACGGGCACCTCCGTTGGATTGTTTCGCAGGGGACAGCGTCGGGATTGGAGCGCGAATTCCCGTTGGGCACGATGAGAAGAATGACAGCAGTGGGTACCACGCTGCGCACCCCCCGCCTGGCGCGCGCCGCCGTCGCCGTTACCTTCGCGGCCAACGGGTTCCTGTTCGGTGCCTGGGTACCCCGCATCCCTGAAATCAAGCACGACCTGGACCTGTCATCCGGTGCCCTGGGACTCGCGCTGCTCGCGCCAGCCCTCGGTTCGGTGCTCACTGTCGGGCTCTACGGCCGAGCCTGCCTGCGGTTCGGCAGCGCACCGGTCACTCGTGCCGTGCTGGTCGCGTTCTGCGCGTTGGCGTGGTTGGCCGGCATTGCCCCGAACCTCGGCTGGCTGTTCCTCGTGCTGTTCGGCTGGGGCGCGACCATCGGTGGCCTGGACGTCGCGATGAACGCCCAGGGTGTCACCGTCGAGCAGGCGTACGGCCGACCGGTCTTGTCCGGTTTCCACGCCGCGTGGTCACTCGGCTCGCTGACTGGAGCGATGGTCGGCGGCCTCGGCGCCGGGTTGGACGTGCCGATCGCGGGGCAGCAAGCGGTGCTCGGGCTGTTGCTCGTCGTTGGTGTTCTGGTCGTCGATCGGGCCTTCTTGGCTGATCCGGCTCAGCGGGTCACAGCGCGACCCCGGCGAGCGACCCCCGAGCTGCGACTGGTGCTGATCGGCGTCGCGGGCTTGTGCGCATTGCTGTCCGAGGGGGCCGTCGCCGACTGGAGTGGCGTGCTGCTGCGCGAGAACCTGCACGTGAGCGCGGGACAGGTCGGCCTCGCGTACGCCGCGTTCAGCGTGGCGATGACCGCGGGCCGACTGGTCGGTGATCGCGTCGTGTTCGCGCTGGGCCGACAACGTTCGATCGCCGTGCTCACCGCTATCGGCGCGGCCGGCGTTGCAGCGGGCCTGGCGACGGGCACCCTGGCCGGCGCGGTGATCGGCTTCACGCTGCTGGGCATCGGGTTGTCGATCATGGTGCCGGTGCTGTTCAGCACCGCGGCGGACGGCGCGAACGCCGGTCCGGCGATCGCCACCGTGTCGGCGATCGGCTACACCGGGTTCCTGGTCGGGCCGAGTGCGATCGGCCTGATCGCCCAGGGCACCAGCGTGCCGTTCGCCCTGTGGCTGCTGCCGCTCGTGACCTGCGCCGGCGGATTGCTCGGCATCGTCGCAGTACGGATAACAGCCGGCCGCAAGCCTGCGGGCGATGGTTGATCGGTTGCCTGGGTCAGCCGCCGAGCTTGGTGGCGTCGATCGTCTCGGCGACTGGAGGCGCGGTCACTTCGGGCACCGCGTCGTAATCGCTGAATTTTGCCTGGCCGACGTCCTTCGTTCCAGGCACCGGCTCGGCAGCTATTGGCCGGGCGGTGTCCTTTGCCAGGTACAGGATGCTGTCGGCGTTCTTGAGACCGAGGCAATCCACCCCGTCGATCGTCTTGCCGTCGGTCTTGACCATCTGGCCAGCCGAGGCATCGCCCTGAAGGGTGTCGATGAACTGCTGCCTACTGGTGAACGACCCGAGGTCTGCGTAGCGCGGGTCCGTCGGCGAGGTCTTGATCCATTTTCCCGAAACGACCGCGAGCACGACATCGGCCTTTCCGCCGAGCTGCTTGCGCCAGAAGGAGTCCGGAGCGCGGAAGTACATCGTCTGGCCGATCGATCGCAGCTCGATCTTCGCACCGCCCAAGGTCACCGAGCCGGCCGAGCCGGCCGCCGTGAATCCCATGTCCACCGCGACCGCGGTGCCGTCCGATATTGCATTGCCCGTCACCCGGAAGCTCTTCGCCGCCGCCAGCTCAGCCTTGGCCTTGTCTAGGAGCTGCTGTGCCGTGAGTGATGACAGATCAGCGCCCGAGCCGGAGCTCGCCGTCGCCGAGCTCGCGGCGCCCGAGGCGGGGGTTCCGTTGCCGCCGGTCGAGCCGCCGCAGCCGGCGAGCGCGCCAGCCATCAGCACGGACGTGACGGTCAGTGCGGCGCGCTGCAGGCGCATGAGTCTTCCTCGAACGACCGGGAACGCAGAAAGAGTTCCGATAGGACGAAGGCTAAGAGATAACCACCAGCTGGGGTAGAGGGGGTTCAGGCCACGGATCGGCAGAAGGCGGACGACCGCCTACTCGGTCGACTCGACCGGATCGTCGTGGTTGCGTGAGCTGGCGACGAGTACCAGTCCCCCGAGCAGCAGGACGATCCCGGGGACGGCACTGAGCGGAGGACGCTGCGCCAGCCACACCGCTGCAACCAAAGCCGCGCCGGGCACCTCGAGCAGGATCGCCATGCTGACCACCGTCGCACTGGTCGAACGCAGGACGACGTTGATCAGGCTGTGCCCGAGCAGCTGGGCGCAGATGGTCACGGCAGCGATCTTCAGCCACGCGTTGCCCGAGAACCCGACGAGTTGCACCCGTCCGATCAGGCACACCGCAAGCAGTAGCAGCGCGCACGTCGCGTAACAGATCACGGTGTATGCCGCGGTGCTCAACCGGGTGCGCGCAGCCGCGCCGATCGTCACGTACACGGCGGCGCAGAATCCGCCGGCGACGGCGAGCAGATCGCCCAAGACGGCTCGCCAGGAATGGCCGACGTCGGCGCCGGTGATCAGCGCCGTCGCGACCGTGGCGAGCACCATGCCGAGCCACGCGAGCCGGGGCAGCGTCCGACCCGACAGCTGGGCGATCCCCGCCGTGAACACGGTCTGTGTTGACACCAAAGCGACCGATGACGCGATCGAGGTCATTGTCACGCTCGGTATCCAGAGGCCGAAGTGGGCCGCCAGCGCCACTCCGGCCAGAGCCGAGAGCCGCCACGAACGCGCGGGAAGCGCGCGCAGTTCCCGATGGCTGCGCACCGACGCGACCAGAGCCGTGACGCCACCGCCGAACGCATTGCGCCAGAACGCGATCGCGAGCGCCGGGGCGGCGGTCGCCGCCATGATCGGTCCCGAGAACGAGACCCCGGTCAGCGCGATCGCCAGCAGAACCGCGTCGAGGCCGGAGGGCGCAGCGAGCGATTCGCGCGCAGGCGCGCCCGGCAGCGTCACCGCGCCGATCCTGCCAGTGCGGCCCGGCGCCACTACTGTTTGCACATGACACTGGCGACTCGGGTCTTCCTCGCCCGGCTCAGTGGCGTGGGTGTCTTCGACCCGAGCGGCGACTTGATCGGCCGGGTCCGCGAGGCCGTTGCGACATTGCGCGTCGGGCGTCAGCCACCACGGGTTCTTGGACTGGTGGTCGAACTTGCGCATCGGCATCGGATCTTCATGCCGATGGGACGGGTTACCCGGATCGAACCCGACGCCGTCGCCCTGACGTCCGGCACGGTGAACATGAGGCGCTTCGAGCGCCGGCCAAGCGAACTGCTGGTGTTCGCCGAGCTGCTCGACCGCACCGTCACGCTCACCGAGGATCACCGACGGGTCAGCATCGTCGACGCGGGCATGGAGCAGAACCGCAACCGCGACTGGGTGATCACCAGGCTTGCGGTGAGCAGCATCAGCGGCCGGTTGAGCCGCCGGCGGGGCCAGCTCTCACAGGTCGACTGGGACGAGGTGGACGGGCTGTCGTTGTCCGAGTCCCAGCAAGGCACCGAAACCCTGCTCTCGGTGCTCGCCGGGCTGCGCGCCGCCGACGTCGCCTCGGCTCTGCAGGACATGCCCGACAAGCGACGCCGCGAGGTGGCCGCCGCGCTCGACGACGAGCGGTTGGCCGACGTCCTCGAGGAGCTTCCCGAAGACGATCAGGTGAGCTTGCTCAGCTCACTCGAAGACGAACGTGCCGCCGACGTGCTCGAGGCGATGAACGACGACGACGCGGCCGACCTGCTCGGCGAGATGACCACGGCAGATCAAGAGCGGCTGCTCACCCTGATGGAGCCCGACGAGGCGGCCCCGGTGCGACGTCTGCTCAGCTACGGCGACCACACCGCCGGAGGCATGATGACGTCCGAGCCGGTGATCCTGCTGCCCGACGCGACCGTCGCCGAAGCGCTCGCCTTGGTGCGTAACCCCGACCTCTCGCCGGCACTCGCCGCACAAGTCTTCGTCGTCCGACCCCCGCAAGCGACGCCGACCGGCCGCTTCCTCGGCTCTGCCCACCTGCAGCGCCTGCTGCGCGAGCCCCCGTCCACACTGGTCAGCGGCGTCGTCGAGGCTGACACGCCGACGCTGCGCCCGAGCGCCCCGATCGCCGAGGTCACCCGGCATCTCGCCGCCTACAACCTGGTCGCCGTCCCGGTGACCGACGAGAACAGCCGGCTGCTCGGTGCGGTGTCGGTCGATGACGTCCTCGACCACCTGCTGCCGGAGGATTGGCGCGACATCGACGCCGAGCCGGCGGACGGATCGGTCGTCGATGGTTGAGCGCCGGGCGCGGCTGGATCAGCCGCAGGAGCCGCGCCGCACCCTGCGTCCGAACTACGACCCGGAGGCGTTCGGCCGGCTCACCGAACGGGTCGCGCGATTCCTCGGCACCGGCCGCTACCTCGTCTACCAGTCGGTGGCGATCGTCATCTGGATCGTGATCAACACGGTGCCAGGACTGGCGCACTTCGACCCGTACACGTTCACCTTCTTGACGCTGATCCTGTCGCTGCAGGCGGCTTATGCCGCGCCGCTGATCCTGCTGGCGCAGAATCGCCAGGACGACCGCGACCGGGTAAATCTGGACGAAGACCGCAGCCAGGCAGGGCAGTCCAAGGCCGACCTGGAGTACCTCGCGCGCGAGCTTGCCGCGGTGCGCATTGCCCTCGGCGAGGTCGTCACCCGAGACTTCCTGCGCTCGGAGCTGTCGCGCATGGAGCGTGAGGACGACGACCGCTAGTCCAGCCGGCCGGGCTGCTATGCCAGCCGCACCAGCGCAGCAGTGGCTCCGGCAACGATCACGACGACGAGAAACGGCGTTCGCCGCCACACCGCCACCGCCCCCGCGGCAAAGCCGGCCAGTCGGGGACCGTCCAGGTGCAAGTGCCGCCCGTCGGCCACCAGCTGCACCACCACGAGCGCGGCCAACAACGCGACGGGTAGCAACTCGACGAGCCGCAACACACGCGGCGATTCGAGCGCACGTGCCGGGATGAGGAAGCCCGCGAGCTTGAGCAGGTAGCAGCCAGCCGCGGTGCCGAGCACCAAAACCCACAGGTTCATCGCAGCCGCCCGGCCAGCAGCAACGCCGCGCAGCTCACCAGCACCGGCACACCGGCTGGGGTGAATGGGATCAGCACCAGTGCAATCAACGCCGCGCCGACGGCTACCCGCGGCTCGGCGGCGCCGGCGCGCAACCGCGGAGCGAGCAGCGCGAGGAATGCCGCGGGCACGACGGCGTCGAGCCCGAACCGGGCCGGGTCACCCAGCGCCTGCGCACCGAGCGCGCCAAGTAGCGTGGCGAGGTTCCAAGGGACGTACACGCCGGCGAACGTCCACCAGAATGCGATTCGGGACAGCTCCGGCTCACGTTGTCCGACTGCCATCGCCGTGGATTCGTCGATCGTGCCGTGCGCCGCTATGAGTCGCCGCACGCCCCGCACCTGCAGCAGCGGAGCAAGCCGCATGGCGTAGAGCGTGTTGCGCGCGCCGAGCAGCAGCCCGCTACCAAGTGCGGCGGCCACCGTGCCACCGCCTGTGACGACGCCGACAACCGCGAACTGGGTGCCGCCGGTGAACGCCAGCAGCGACAGCAGGCAGATCTGCAGCACCGACAACCCGGCCGCGATCCCGGCAGCGCCGAACGCCACCGCGTACGACCCCACGGCGAGGCCGACGACGAGGGAGTCCCGGATCACGCCATGGGCGGCTGCCGGATGCGGCGGGCCGGCCGAGCTCATTCTCCGTTGCGCGGCTCGTCGCCGTCGCGATCCGCGTCCACCGGGTCGCTGTCGAACCGTCGAAGCAGCCCTTGCAGTTGGCGCAACTCCTCGTCGGTGAATCGTGAGATCCAGTACTCGTCCACGCCGGCGAGATGCACCGGCGTGGCACGGCGCAATCGATCGAGTCCGGCGGCCGTCAGCACCGTGTATGTGCCTCGGGCATCCCCTGGACAAGGCTCGCGAGTCACCAGCCCCTCTGCCTGCAGCCGGTCGACCAGCCGGGTCAGCCCGGACCGCGACAGCAGCACCTTGTCCGCGAGCTCGGCCATCCGCAGCCGCCGACGCGGTGCTTCGGCGAGTTGCAAGAGGACGTCGTAGGACCCGAGCGGCAAGCCCGCCTGGGCGGCCAGATCGTGCTCGAGGCGGCGGATTGTCTCGCTGTGGACACGCAGAAACGTCCGCCACGCAGCGATCCGCCAATCACTGGGGCGAAGGGCGAGCCGGACACGGGTCATGCCGGTGGATCTTAGGTGACCGCCCCGGCCACCACCCGGTCAGTACCATCGGCGGCGTGGCCGCACCCAGCTCCGAGTCTGTCTCCGCCGCTCTCGCGACCGTCCTCGACCCCGAGATCCGCAAGCCGATCACCGAGCTCGGCATGGTCTCAGCAGTCGATGTCGCGGCCGACGGGGCCGTGCGGGTGGCAGTGCTGCTCACCGTCGCCGGCTGTCCGATGAAGGAACAGCTCACTCGCGATGTGACGGCGGCAGTGAGCCGGGTCGACGGAGTCACCACCGTCGACGTCGCGCTCGGCGTGATGACCGCGGAGCAGCGGGGCACGCTGCAGCAGCAGCTCCGCGGGGACGCTCCGGCCAACGAGATCCCGTTCGCCCAGCCCGGCTCGCGGACCCGGGTGTATGCGGTCGCGTCCGGCAAGGGCGGCGTCGGCAAGTCGTCGGTCACCGTGAATCTGGCGGTGGCGCTCACCCAGCGGGGGCTGTCGGTTGGCGTGCTCGACGCCGACATCTACGGCTTCTCGGTACCCCGCATGCTCGGCGTCACCGGTAAGCCAACGCAGGTCGAGCAGATGATTATGCCGCCGGTCGCCCACGGGGTGAAGGTCATCTCCATCGGCATGTTCACGCCTGGCAACACCGCCGTCGTGTGGCGCGGGCCGATGCTGCACCGGGCATTGCAGCAGTTCCTCGCCGACGTGTATTGGGGCGAGCTGGACGTGCTGCTCATGGATCTGCCGCCCGGCACCGGCGACATCGCGATCTCGGTCGCCCAGCTCGTCCCGTCCGCGGAGCTGCTGCTCGTCACGACCCCGCAGCTGGCCGCTCGCGAGGTCGCCGAGCGTGCCGGATCGATCGCGTTGCAGACTCACCAGCAGATCGTCGGTGTGGTCGAGAACATGAGCTGGCTCGAGCTGCCGGACGGGTCGCGGATGGAACTGTTCGGCGCGGGCGGCGGCCAGTCGGTGGCCGACTCGCTCGCCGCCTCGACCGGGACGCGGGTGCCGCTACTGGGCCAGGTGCCGATCGATCAGCGGGTGCGTGAAGGGGGCGATGACGGGCTGCCTGTAGTGCTCCGTGAGCCCGGCTCCCCCGCCTCGGTGGCGTTGCTCGGGGTCGCCGACGTCCTAGCCGCCCGGCAGCGCAGCCTGGTTGGCCGTCCGCTGGGCCTATCGCCCGCCCGCTGAGCGGTGGTCCGCCGGGCCTATCGCCCGCCCCCGACCACCCCAGGGTTTTGGCACATCCGCTCGTTCTGCGGTGCAGAACGCGCCAAAACTTGGGGTAGGCGGGTGGTTCAGGTGGCATCAGGGTCGAACGGGGCTGGCTCGCCGCGACCCAGCGGCTGCTGTGCCGGGGGCTTGGCGGCGTTTGCTGCCGAGGGATCGAGGTCGGCCGGCTTCTGCGGGGCGTCCGCTGCGTCCTCGTCGTCGCCGAGTAGCGCCCGGGTGATCGCGGTGCGGGGATTCAGCGAGCGCAGTTCGCGCAGGGCGCTCAGGTCAACATCGGCAAGCTCGGGGCCGAGCTCGTTCTTGAGCTGCGTGCGGGCACCGGTCGCCAGTTCACGCAGCGTGCGCAACATCTTGGCCGCATCGCGAGCGAGCGTCGGCAGCTTGTCGGGTCCAAGCACGATCAACCCGATGAGCGCCAGCACGATGAACTCCATCGGCCCGACGTTGAACATGGCTCGAGTGTAGGTCCGTTGGGCTAGTCGCTGCCGAGCGTGACCGAGGCGCTGGCTTCCTGGCTGCCTCGGAAATAGCGGACCGAGACGATGTCACCCGGCCTTTTCGCCTGCACCGTGACGGTGAGCGCATCGGAGGAGTCGATCAACGTGTCGTCGACGACGGTGATCACGTCGCCCGCCCTGAGGGCGGCCTTGGCTGCCGGACCGTTGGGCGAGACCTGCACGACGTAGGCGCCGTCGCGACTCCCGTCAGTAACGCTGCGGGTCGCCAGTCCGATCGAGGCGTGTACCGCCTTGCCGCTGCGGATCAGCTGCTGGGCGACGTCGCGGGCCTCGTTGATGGGGATCGCGAAACCCAGCCCGATATTGCCCCCCGGCCCGGTCCGGCCGACGGACAGCGAGGCGATCGCAGAGTTGATACCGATCAGCGAACCAGCCGCGTCGACGAGGGCGCCACCGGAGTTACCGGGGTTGATCGCGGCATCGGTCTGGATCGCGTCGATGACGGCGTCGGTGTCGCTACCCTCGCCGGCCAGGTGCACGGGCCGGCTCAGCGCGGACACGATGCCCGTGGTCACCGTCCCCCGCAGACCGAGCGGTGATCCGATTGCGACGACCGGATCGCCGACCGCGATCTTGCTCGAATCGCCCAGTGCCGCGACGGTGAGCTTGGCGTTGTCGACCTTGAGGACGGCGAGGTCGGTCTTGGGGTCCCGTCCGACGATCCTGGCCTGCTGGTTGGACTTGTCGTCGAAGGTCACCCGAATCTGACCGCTGATCGCCGCGGCCGACACCACGTGGTTGTTGGTGAGGACGTAGCCCTCCTTGGCGATCACGACGCCGGAACCGGTGCTGTTCGAGTCGGCGGTGCGCACGTCGATCGACACCACTGCCGGTGATACCCGCTGCGCAATGTCGGCGACCGACCCGGGTGATCGGTTCGCGGGCGTACCGGTCTTGCCGAGGGTGACGTGGGAGTCGGTCAACGCGTTATTGGCGCGGTCGGCGAGCCAGTAGCCGGCCCCGCCGCCGATCGTCCCGGCGAGCAATCCGACCAGCGCCATCACCAGCAGTGCGCTCAGGCCCAGGCGGCCGCGTCGCCCGGCGGTCGCCGGCTCGTCTTCGGCCTTCGGCTCGTCTGCGTCGACGAGATCGTCGAGCTGCTCACTGTCGGCGTCGGCGTCGAGTTGCTCAGGACGGCCGGCCGCGAAGATCGCCGGACGGCCGAGCCAGAAGGGCGACTGTGGATCGCGCCATGGGTCGCGTTGAGCGTCTGCCTTCCACCATGGCGACTCCGCAGGGTGCAACGTCGCTCGGATCCGGGTGCCCGGGGCGGGGTCGAAGCCATCCGCCCCCGTCCGGTCGGTGCGGCCGAAGGACGCGGTGAGCTCGGGGCGCACGGGCGGCGCTGCGATGACGTGTGACGGGGCGATCCGCTCCGACGCGGGCGGCGCGAAGGCCGAGCCGACGCCTGGCGGCCGGCCGAACTGGGCCCGCTCTTCGGGCGAGACGGTCGGCGGAGGCGAATAGCGAGGTTCCGGTGGCGGCGAAAGGAACGAGCCGTCCTGTCCGGCAGGACGCATGAACGCGGCGTCGGCGTCCTGCCGACCCTCGGTGTCCTCGCCCATGCCCGCCCCTCGCCCGTGGTAGGTGTCGAGTCTGCCTCAGCGGCCGGGGCAGCGCCCACCTCGGCCGCCACCGTTGGCGATCTGCGGGCGGAAGCTGGCAAGGTCGACGATCAGCGGGCGGGGAAGCTGGCAAGGTCGACGATCAGCGCAGGGTCGACGTGCACCGTGACAGGCCCGTTCACCTGTGAGGTGGTGAATCCCGCGGGCACGATGCGTGCCGGGGCGACGGGCACGTTGGATTCCTTCACAGTGACCGCGCTGGCCAGGCCCGCACCGACCGCGGCGATCCCGACCACTGCCGCCGCTGCGGCGAACAGGCCCAATCCGGGGTGGCGCAGCACGGCAGGGGCCGTCATCGTTCGACGCTGCGCGCCGGGCGAAGGGGCAGTCGTCCGGAACGCGGCAAACACCGGCGCGCCGTCGGGGGCGAGCGCCATCGGCAGCTGATACAGCGGGGTCGTGTCCGGCACCGCCCGCAGCCGGTCAAGCAAGCCGGACGGCAGCGCCGGCGCGGGCGCGGCGCGCAACGCCCAGACGGCCTCGCGCTGCACCGTTACCGCGTGGGCGCAGTCCGCACACGCTGCGAGGTGGCGTCGGGCTCGCGCCCGGCCGGGCGCGGCGAGCACGCAGTCGGCGTAGGCGGCGATCGCCTCGTCAGATAGGTGCTGGCTGGACAGCGTCATGGCCGCGCACCGTCCAGCCTGACCTTGCCGGGCTCGGCGGGCCGCACGCCGGGGGCGCGGTGGGCGAGCGCCTCACGCAGCAGCACCCGGCCACGGTGGATCCGCGAACGGACGGTGCCGACCTTGATGCCGAGAGTCGCCGCGATCTCCTCGTAAGACAGTTCCTCAAGGTCGCACAAGACGACAGCCGCCCGAAAATCGGCGGGCAGCGCGCCCAGGGCGCGTTGGATTTCCGGATCGAGGTGTAGCGCGTCGTATGTCTGCTCTGGGCCCGACGAGGCCGCCGGGAGCCGATCGCCCGCGTCCTCGGGCAAGGCGTCGAAGCGGATGCGCTGCCGGCGGCGCACCATGTCGAGGAACAGGTTGGTGGTGATCCGGTGCAGCCAGCCCTCGAACGTCCCTGGCGTGTATTCGGCGAGGGATTTGAAGACCCGCACGAACGTTTCCTGGGTCAGGTCCTCGGCGTCGGCGCGGTTGCCGGACAGCCGGTACGCGAGGCGATAGACCCGGTCCGCGTGCTCGCGCACGACGGCGTCCCAGCTCGGTGCAACCCATTGCTCGGCATCCTCGGCCTGCGCCGGAGCCGGCCCGGTCAGCTCAGTCACGAGTCGTTCACCCCATCTACGCGGCGACACGCTCGCCCGCGCGTACCTCCAGGCAACCAGGTCTACCGGTCGCCCGATGCAACGCCTCAGCATTCCCTTACGTTCCCGCAGCGACGACGGATAACGGCGCCCCTACCCTGGCGGCGTGCACCGTTTCACCCCCGAAGCCCAGGTCACCGCCCGCGCCCTGGCTGACTACTGCCTCGACCGGCTGGCAATGCAGGCACCCCTGGATCGCCCCCGAACCCCGGAGGACCTCGACGCCGAGGCGGGCGCGACCATCACCGCCAAAGGACTCGGCGGGGCGGAGGCGCTGCGGGTGTGGGCCGACGTCCTGGGACCGGCCTGCCTGTCGGTAGACCACCCCCGCTACCTGTCGTTCATCCCGAGCGCGCCGACCAAGGCGGCCGCGGGGTTCGACATGCTTGTCGGCGCGTCGAGCGTCTACGGCGGATCGTGGCTCGAAGGCTCGGGCGCCGTCTACGCCGAGAACCAGGCGCTGCGCTGGCTCGCCGATCTCGCCGGCCTGCCGCCGGAATCCGGGGGGGTGTTCGTCCAGGGCGGCACGATCGGCAACCTGTCGGCGCTGGTCGCGGCCCGCGAGGCAGCACTCGAACGTCGGGGCGACCGGCCGCAGCGCTGGGCGGTATGCGTCACCGCCGAGACGCACTCCTCGGTCAAGCACGCGCTGCGCGTGGTCATGGACGTCGACATCGTCGAGATACCGGGCGACGATCGCGGACGCATGGTGGGCACCGCGCTGCGCGAGGCGGTCGCCACGCTCCCCGGCGCCACGTTCGATGGGATCTTCGCGGTGGTGGCTACCGCCGGGACGACCAACCTCGGCGTGGTCGACGACATCGCCGGAATTGCGGCGGTCGCCCGTGAGCACGGCTGGTGGCTGCACGTCGACGGGGCGTACGGCGGGGCCGGGCTGGCCGCACCCAGCGTGCGCTCGCTTTACAACGGCATCGAGCATGCCGACTCGTTCATCGTCGACCCACACAAATGGCTGTTCGCGCCCTACGACTCGTGCGCGTTGATTTACCGGGACCCGGTGCAGGGACGGGCCGCGCACACCCAGCACGCGGGGTACCTCGATCCGGTCAACGTGGATGGCGAGTGGAACCCGTCGGACTTCGCGATCCAGCTGACCCGCCGGGCGCGAGGCTTGCCGTTCTGGTTCTCCCTGGCGGCACACGGCACCGACGCCTATTGCGTGGCGGTCGAACAGACCCTGCGGGTGGCCCGCGCGGGTGCCGACGTGATCCGCGCGGCCGCGCACGTCCGGCTGCTGCTCGAACCGGATCTGTCGGTGCTGCTGTTCGAGCGGCTCGGGTGGACGGACGAGGACTACGCGAAATGGAGCGCGCGGCTGCTGGACGAGCAGTTCGCCTTCGTCACCCCGAGCCGGCACCGGGGCCAGGTGTGCACGCGGTTCGCGGTCGTCAACCCGGTCACGACGGTCGACGACCTGGCGCGGATCATCGATTCGATGCGCTGAACCTGCTGCTGACGGCACTAAGGTCTGCCGCATGGCGATGCTCGGAGTGTCCAGCCTGGACTTCGTCGAGAGCTGGCTGGACGAGGACGAACCGCTCAGCGACGCTCGGGCGCATGCCGCCGAACTCGGCACTTGCGTGCCCATCGGTGCGGGCGGCGGCGCCACCCTGCGTTTTCTGGCGGCAGCCGTCGGTGCCAAGGCGGTGGTCGAGGTCGGCACGGGGGCCGGGACGTCGGGTGTGTGGTTGCTGCGCGGCATGAGACCGGACGGCGTGCTCACCACCGTCGACGTCGAGTCCGAGCACCAGCGCCTCGCGCGCGAGGCCTACACCGCGGCCGGATTCGCCGCGAATCGGTTCCGGCTGATCAACGGCCAGGCGGCTGACGTGCTGCCCCGACTCACCGACGGCGGCTACGACCTGGTGTTCGTCGACGCCGACAAAACCGGTTACCTGGACTACCTGCAACAGGCGATCCGGCTGCTGCGCCACGGCGGCGTCGTCGCGTTCGACAATGCCCTTCGTCGCGACCAGGTCGCCGACCAGGCCATCCGCGATCCGGCCACAGTCACCACCCGCGAACTCGTGCGGGCGGTGCGCGACGACAAGCGGCTGGTGCCCGCATTGCTGCCCGTTGGTGACGGCCTGCTGGTGGCCGTCAAGAGCTAGCGGCCTGCCCGGTCAACGGGCGGCGGCGCTCAGCGCATCGAGCACCGACGCGACGATGGGGCGGCGCAGCGCACTGCTTCGCGCCACCGCCATCAACGTGCGGCCCAGCTCCGGCTCCCGCAACGGCCGCACCTCGACGTCCGCGACTCCGTCTGCCACCGACAAGCGCGGCAGCACGGCGACGCCATGTCCGGCGGCCACCGCGCGAACGAGCAGCAGCATGTCGTCGGTCTCCCACCGCACCCGGGGCTCGAAGCCCTGAGCCCGGCAGGCGGAGCGCACGGCCATGCCGCACGCCGCCTCCTCGGGCGGCATGACCCAGTCGAACCCGGCCAGTGCGCGCAACGGCACGTTTCGACCCCGAGGCAACGTGCCCCGGGCGGTCACAACCACGAGCGGCTCGGCGCGCAGGCGACGGGCGGCGAGGCTGTCGGGCAGCGCTAGGGGCACGTAGTCGTACTCGTCGACCACCGCGACGTCGACGTCGCCGGCGTGCAGCAGGGCAAGGCTGCGGGTCGGCTCAGCCGTTGTCACCGATACCGAGATACCGGGCTCGGCCGAGTGCAGGGCCACCAGCGCCGACGAGACGATCGTTGCGGCAGCGCTCGACACCGCCGCCACCTGTACCGGGCCGGTGACCGACCCGGCGATCCGATCCAGGTCGGCTCGGGCGGCCGCGAGCAGATCCAGGATGGCCGCCGCACGTTCGGCGAGCGCGTGACCGGCGCCGGTCAGCCGGACACCCCGCGGCGAGCGGTCCAGCAGGGCAGTCCCAGCCTCGCGTTCGAGAACGGCGAGCTGCTGCGAGACCGCCGACGCAGTCAGGCCCAGCGAGCGGGCGGCGCCGGCGATCGTGCCGCGGATCGCCACCGTGTGCAGTAGGCGCAGCCGGCCCACGTCGAGTGACGCATCCACCCCGCTGGTCATAAGCAGAACTTACGTCATACCCTTATACGTCGTTAGTTCATCTTGGAGGAAGTCTGTGATCAACTCAGTGCGGGTCGTCGGCCTCGGCAAGGTCGGTGAGCTGGTGGCCACCCTGCTGTGCGATTCGGGCTTCGACGTCGTCGCCTACGACGCACGCGAGCGCCGCGGGCTGCCGTTCGAGACGGGCGTCCTGGACGTCCGCGACCCCGAGGCGGTACGCACGGCGCTGCGCGGGGCCGACGCCGTCGTCTCGTGCATGCCGTTCCACCTCAATCTCGGCGTGGCCGAGGCCGCGCACGAGGGCGGCGTGCACTATTTCGACCTCACCGAGGACGTGCAGACCACCAATCGGGTCAAAGAGCTGGCCGCCAAGGGCGGCGATGTGGTCTACGCCCCGCAGTGCGGGCTCGCGCCCGGCCTGATCGGCATCGTCGGCTCCGCTCTCACCGTGCACTTCGACGAGATCCGCAGCATCGAGCTGAAGGTGGGCGCGCTCCCCCGGCACCCCGCCGGCCTGCTCGGTTATGCGTTCAACTGGTCGGCCGAGGGAGTCGTCAACGAATACCTGAACGACTGCGAGGTGCTGCGCGGCGGTGTCCGGCAGATGGTGCCCGCAATGACCGAGCTCGAGCGGGTCGTGATCGGCGGCGTCGAGCTCGAAGCCTCGCTGACCTCCGGCGGACTCGGGACGATGTGTGAGACCTACGAGGGACGCGTGCAGCGGTTGGACTACAAGACGATGCGCTACCCCGGCCACTTCGAGCTGATGCGGTTCTTCTTCGACGAGCTCGGGCTGCGCGACAGCCGCGAGCTCGCCGGCGAGATCCTGGTCAACGCCAAACCCCCCGTCGATGACGACGTCGTCTACCTGCACGCGGCCGTCGAGGGCAAGGCGACCGGGGTCGGAGACACCGCTCCCGGTCAGCTCACCCGCAAGCAGTACGTGCGCGCCTACCAGCCGTTGGTGATCAACGACCGGTTGTGGCGGGCGATCTCTTGGACCACGGCGGCATCGGCGGTCGCCGTCGTTGAGCTGGTCGCCGCCGGCCGGCTGCCCGCCGCGGGCTTCGTCCAGCAGGAGGACATCCCGTTCCAGGCGCTGCTCGACACCCGCAACGGCGCCCGGTTCGCCGAACTCGGAAACGTCTGAGGAGAACGTGTCATGACGCTGCCTACCCGCGATTCGCTACAGGCCGAGACCACGGCGATCCTCGCCCGGCTCGGCGTCCGCGAGCCCACAACCCGAGGCGATCTCGCGGTGCGCTCGCCGATCACCGGGCAAGAGATCGCCCGCGTGCAGGCACACACCCCCGAACAAGTCAGCGAAACGGTCGGCCGCGCTCAGCAGGCGTTCCTGCAGTGGCGCACCGTGCCGGCTCCGGTTCGGGGCCAGCTCGTGCGCGAACTCGGCGATCTGCTGCGTGTGCACAAGGACGATCTCGGCGCGTTGGTGTCCATCGAGGCGGGCAAGATCCGCTCCGAGGGGCTCGGCGAGGTCCAGGAGATGATCGACATCTGCGATCTCGCGGTAGGCCTGTCGCGTCAGCTCTTCGGCTTGACGATCGCCTCCGAGCGCCCCGGCCATCGGATGATGGAACAGTGGCATCCGCTCGGCGTCGTCGGGGTGATCAGCGCGTTCAACTTCCCGGTCGCGGTGTGGTCGTGGAATGCCGCGCTCGCGCTGGTGTGTGGCGACTCGGTGGTCTGGAAGCCGTCGGAGAAGACGGTGCTCACCGCACTTGCCTGCCAAGCGCTGGCCGCCGAGGCAGCTCGACGGGTCGGGGCACCCGAGGCAGTGTCGTCGCTAGTGATCGGCGGTCCGGCGCTCGGTGAGGCGCTGGTCGACGATCCGCGGATCGCATTGCTGAGCGCCACCGGCTCTACCCGGATGGGCCGGGCGGTCGCACCGCGCGTCGCCGGCCGGTTCGGCCGGCTGCTGCTGGAACTGGGCGGCAACAACGCCGCGATCGTGGCACCGTCCGCCGACCTCGACCTGACCGTGCGCGGCATCGTCTTTTCCGCGGTCGGCACCGCCGGGCAACGCTGCACCAGCCTGCGCCGGGTCATCGCGCACAGCTCGGTCGCCGACGACCTGGTCGACCGGTTGCGTGCGGCCTACGCCACGCTGCCGATCGGGTCGCCGCTCGACGACGGCACGTTGGTCGGCCCGCTCATCGACGAGGCGTCCTACGACGGCTTCAGTACCGCGCTGGACAAGGCGCGGGCCGATGGTGGTGAGCTGATCGTCGGAGGCGAACGAGTGCTTGCCGACCAAGCCGAGCAGGCCTATTACGTGCAGCCCGCGATCGTCTCGATGCCGGCACAGACCGACGTCGTGCGAAGCGAGACGTTCGCCCCGATCCTCTATGTGCTGCGCTACGACGATTTCGAGGATGCGCTCACTCTGCACAACGACGTGCCGCAGGGACTGTCGTCGTCGATCTTCACGCTGAACGTGCGCGAAGCCGAGCGGTTCACCGCGCCGAACGGCTCGGACTGCGGCATCGCCAACGTCAACATCGGACCGTCCGGCGCCGAGATCGGTGGCGCGTTCGGCGGCGAAAAGGAGACCGGTGGCGGGCGCGAGTCGGGGTCAGACGCCTGGAAGGCCTACATGCGCCGCGCCACCAACACGGTGAACTACTCGACCGAGCTACCGCTCGCCCAGGGCGTCGAGTTCGGCTGAGCGTTCCGCTCGGCCGGAATCACCATCCAGGCGATCAAGTAGGCGACAATGCCCGAGCCCGCGCCGAAGAGCGCCAGCGCAACGACAAGCAGCCGCACCAGCACGGGGTCGATATTGGTGTAGCGGGCGAGGCCACCGCAGACGCCGCCGATCATCCTGTCCTGCCGGCTGCGGCGCAGCAGTCGGGCGGGGCGGGGTGGGGGCAGCGGCGCGGCTGGGGGCGTCGGGTCGCTCTGTCGTTCATTCGTCGTGGTTTCCATGCTTCGATCCTGCGCGATCGCGAGCGGTCGGGCATCAGGCTTGCCCCTGACTTCACCCGGATTCCGGCCCTGATCCGGGTCCGGGTTGCCCCCTGCCACAATCGGCCGGTGCAGCTGCGTCCTCGGTACCCGGTGCGTACTGAGCGGCTATTGCTGCGGCCGCTGACCGCCGCCGACACGGCGGGTTTGCTTGCCTACCGCAGCCGCGAGGACGTGTGCCGATGGGTTCCGTTCAGCCCGATGACCGCCGCCGAGATCGCCGACCGGCTTGCCACCGTGTGGTCGGGAACCGAGCTGGTCGACGAGGGACAGTCGTTGACTCTCGGCGTGGAGCTCGCGGGCAGCGGTGAACTGCTCGGCGACGTGGTCTTGTTCTGGCACAGCCGTGAGCATTCGGGCGGCGAGATCGGCTACGTCCTCAATCCCGAGTTCGGTGGCAAGGGCTACGCCACTGAAGCGGTGCGCGGCGTGCTGCAGCTGGGCTTCGACGAGCTGGGCCTGCATCGCATCATCGCCCGGATCGACGCCCGTAACGAGGCATCGGCCCGACTGGCTAGCCGGCTGGGGATGCGGCAAGAGGCACACCTGCTGCGTAACGAACGCTTCAAGGGAGACTGGAGCGACGAACTCGACTTCGCAATGCTCGTCGACGAGTGGCGCATTCAGCGTGACTGATCTAACGCATCACTTCGCCGGCAACGAGCCGACGTACTCAATCGCGCGATCGATCCACTTCTTCATCATTGGTTGGCGGCTGACGATCGACTTGTGCACCAGGATCCAGCCCTTGGCCGACTTGCCGCCCATGACCATCGGCTTGGCTCCCTGATCGCCGATGAACGTGTCATGGTCGTTCTTGGCGATCCGGACGAGGAGATCGTCTGCCATGACGCCGCAGAGCAGGTTTCCGCGCCAAGTAAAGCCTGTGCCGCCGACGATGTGCTTTTCCTCGATGTTGTGCATCGAGCTGAGATGGGCTCGCACCTTCGCCGTCAATTCTTGGTCGACCGCCATGCGTTACCGCCTTGGAACCAGGTGCGGATCGGCCTCAGCATCCTGGCCGGTCGCAGTTGCCAGGTCCCAGCCATGGACGAGGGTCTCGTTCGGGTCTGGCTGGGTGTCGGTCACCGTGCTCCTCGGAATGTTTCGATCGGTCTGCCCCTGCATTGAGCTCGTCTACGACAGCGGCTGACGTGGCGGCGCCGACCTCTGCCCACTCCAGCACGTTAGGGCAGATCACCGACGTAGCCGGTGACGCCAGCGGCCTCGCTCAGGTGACGGCTTCGGACCGTACGACCGTCCTGGGCTTAGTCGCTCTCCGAAGCCATCGACCGCCCGGCTCGTTCAGCAATCGCGTCCAGCACATCGACGTGTCCAGCCGAAACGCAAACGTCAAGGAGGACTGCCCCATCGCGTTCGAGGAGGCTGAAGGTGAAGAAGGAACAACACTCGGACTCGCGACGGATGAGGTCCCGCACCGACTCGGCTCTACCTGGCACCGCTTCCAGGGTCAGCACGAGGCGAGTGCGGGCGGGTCGCTCTAGCTTGCGCAAGGCGGCCCGGAACAGGCTGTCGAACTCCGCCAACCGCAGTGGCTGCTCCGCGGTCGGCAGCGTGCACGTCGCTGGCAGCCACCCCTCGGCCATTACCTCGTCTCCATGCCGCTCACGGTAAACCTGTGATAGAGCACCGGAAGCGAACTGGCGCGGACCTACAGCTTGCGCGCGATGGTCAGCCCGTCGAATGCCGTCAGCAGCACGACCTCTACCCGGTCGTCGGACGCAACCTTGTTATTGAAATCTCGCAAGGCGGCGGTGTTCTCGTCGGTGACGCTTTGGTCGATGATCTTGCCGCTCCACAGCACGTTATCGGCGAGCAGGACGCCCCCTGGACGCACTCGAGGAACCAGCTCGTCCCAGTAAGCGGCGTAGCCAGGCTTGTCGGCATCGATGAAAACAAGATCGACGTCGGCGGTATGAGGCAACCCACGTAGCGTCTGCAGAGCCGGGGCGATGCGAAGGTCGATGCGGTCGGCCAGACCTGCCCGTTCCCACGCCCGACGGCCGATGGCGGTCCATTCCTCATTGACATCGCAACACAGCACAGACCCGCCCTCGGAAAGACCGCGGGCGATGCAGAGGCTGGAGTAGCCGGTGAACGTGCCGACCTCCACCGCGCGGCGAGCATCGACGAGCCTGGCCATCATGGTCAGCAGTTGCCCCTGGTCATCGCCGATCTGCATCCCGGCGACCTCGCCGAGCGCTTCGGTTTCGGCACGCAGCTGATGCACGACGTCGGTCGGTCGCCAACTCCCATGGGTGACGGCGTAGTCGCGAACGTCGTCGGTCACCGCTAGGTTGCGCATGCGCCCAGAGTAATGAGGCTTACCTCGTGCCGGGCTTCTCGCAAATTGCCGTCCGACGCGGTCTCGGTCTACCAACCAGCGGCTAGCAGGGTCTGCGCCATGCTCGAGCCGTTGCTGGCTCAGCACGTCACGTTAGTCGGCGTGTCTCACCGTTGGATCCAGCAGCACCTCGGCGCTTAGGGAGTTGGCGATGAAGCAACCCTCGTGAGCCTGCTCGACTAAGGGATACACGCGCTCGAGGTCGACCCCGGATGCGACGACGATCTGCGGACGCAGAGCCACTTGGGTGATCCGCATCGGGCCCCGGGCCGCGGGCATGATCGCCTCGGCGTGGTCTTCATAGCCCACCACGTCGATACCGGCCAGCGCGGCCAGTGCGAGGAACGACAGCAGCTGACACGAGCTGGCCGCCGCCAGCAGTAGCTGCTCCGGATTTGGCAACGCCGGGTCACCCCGGAACGCGGGGTCGGCGCTGAGGTGCAACTCAGTGCTGGCAGGCGGGATCGCCACCCGATGAGCCCGTTGATACTCGCCGTATCCCTGCCCCGTAGACCCCTGCCACTGTAGGTGCGATTGGTAGCGGTGTACCCGTGCCATCGTCGAACGACCTCAGAGATCGTGCGCTAGTGGTGGTCGCGTGGGGTGGACGCCGAGGAAGAAGTCGCGCGCAGCCTCGGCGTCGTCGGCGTAATCGAGCGTGTGCACGGCGGTAATCACGTCGTGGAGCCTAGGCCAACGGCGTCGGTGCT
>JBDUCV010000027.1:0-29720 GCA_040003255.1 Actinomycetota bacterium | reverse complement strand
CCTGGCGGCCAGACGCTGGTATGCCGATCAGCTACGGCAGAACGAGATCACCTTGTCGGGGGCACTGGTCCTGCGTTTTCCGAGCATGGTCGTGCGCACCGAGGCGCAGCTCGTTGCGGTCCAGCTGCGCCGAGCGCTCCGCCTGCAATAAGCGGACGGTGGACGCATCGCGTTGCCCGGGGCGCACTATCCGTCCACCGTCGCAAGAAAAACAGCGATCAGTCGTCGTCGACGGTCTTCTTACCCGACTTTCTGGTGGCGGTGCGGGCCGGCGCCGCCTTCGCGATCACGCCCTGGCCGAGCATCACCTCGGCAAAGTCGGCGAGCGCGCCGTCGAGTTGCTGGGTGATCCGTCGCTCGGACTCGTGCTGAGACTTCGACAGCGTGCGTCCAAACTCGTCGCGATCCGGGCGGGATCCGACGGTCCCGTGCAGCTTGTCCAGTCCCTGCTCGAGCGATCCTGCCAGGTTGCCTGCGTTGTTGCGCACCGATTCCTCGACCGCGTTGACCCGGCTCGCGACGCCGTCGAGCCGGCCGCCCAGGGCGTCGAGCTTGCTCGCCAACCCGTCGAGCATGCCGGTTGGATCGACTGCGGGGCGGCCCGCGAGCGCGTCCAGCCGGACGAATTCGTCGTCGAAGCGCTGGTGCACGCTGCCCGCCAGCTCGTCGAAGCGACGGTGGACCGACGCTGGGTCCAGCTGGCCGGGCAACTCGCCGACCGCGCCCTGCACGGCACCGACTGCGCCCTGGACGTGGCCGACCGTGGCGTCGAGTTCGTCGAGGCGCGCGTGCAGATGCTGCAGCCGATCGTCGAGCCCGTCGAGTCGCCCGGACACGCCCTCGAAGCGGCCGACCACACCGTCCAGCCGCGCCTCGATCGCCTCGAGGGGGCGCCCGACGCGGTCGCTGAGCGCGGCGACTGAGGTGCTGATCGTGGCGAGAACGGCGTCCTGGCTGTCGATCCGGGCCAGCGTATCGTCGAGACGTTCGGCGATGACACTGACCTCGGTGCGATCGGGGAGTTCGCCGAGCCGGTCGCGAATGGTGGCGACCGTGTCGTGTGTCGCGGCAATGCGCCCGCGGCCGTCCTCGACGAATCCCTCGATCGGCGTCAACCGGCCCCGCACCTCATCGATCAGGTCGACCACCTGACGCTGTTCATCTGCGCGCAGATCGGCCGCCCGGGCTAGCATCGCCCGCATCTTGTCGAAGCCGATCGGAGCAGGCGCGGGCATGATCTCGTCGTCCACCGTGAAGCACCTTTCGAGGGGGATGCGTCGTTACCGCCGCCGATTGCCCGGCGTCGGTAACACTTTCAATTCCCCCCGCGAATGCGCACCGTACTGGGTGTGCCAGGGGCCCCGTCAAGGCCCTGCCACAATTACCCGGCTGCTACGCGCGCGGTCAGGTCGAAGACCCGCTCCTCGGATCGTCTGGCCACTGCGTCGGCCGATCGAAGCGTTGCGTCTCGTCGGCCACCCGGGTGTCGCGTGCCTGCTCATCGGCCGGTCGCGGGTCTCGTGGCGGCTCGTCACGAACGGCCTCGGGGGGCGGCTGATCGAACCCCGTGCGCCGTGGCTCGAACACCTCAGTACGAGGTTCGGCTGTGGACGAACCCGACCAACCCGCTGCCCCCGGTGCGTCGAAGGATTGGGTAGGCGTCGGACCGCGGTCCTCGGCGGATTCCCGGGACGGCTCACCCCGCCATGGGCCCGGCTCGGAATCCCCAGACCAGACGGGGGGGCCGGCCCGCTCCGAATCCTCCGCCGGATATCCCCCCGGCATCGCGGCGACGCGTCGCTCGGTGTCGGGCACCTCGACCTCGCGCGAGGTGGCCTTCGCGACGATCGTCGCGAAGATCGCGATAAGCAGACCGCTGGCGATCGCGAACACCGCGAGAAGACTGTTCGCCCCGTTGAAGATCGCATAGCTGGCCCGACCGCCGTACGGATCGTCACTACCTGCCGGGAACAGCGCCGAGGAGTACGCGAAATTGCGGGCGATACCGGCGAGGGCTGCAGCCAGGACGACGGACGCCCACACTCCGACGAGGATGCCGATCGCGGGCCGAGCGATACCCACCGTGACTGCCCACACGAATATGAAGGTCAGGACGACGAACACCCCGATGCCGACCAATTGCGCCGACCAGAGCGCCCGACCGGCGCCGCCCGGCGTGAAACGCCAGGAGAAACTGAGCAGGGTGTCGTACACATGTGAGCTGAACGAGTGGCCCTCGGCGTGGTCGCGCAGGGTTCCATTAAGAGCCTGGTTGCCGGTCGCGGCCACGATGATTAACGCACCGATGGCGGCGAACAGCGCGGTCAGCGTACTTCGGATTCGTCGCATAGCCCGCACTCTAGGGACCTTCGCCGTCGTAAAGAAGGCGCAACACGAACGAATGTCGTTCAAGCGTCCCGGTGCGACCGTTCGCCGGATGGGCGGCGTCGGCCCTAGACCTAGACTGATCGCCATGACCGAAGACATCGCCTCGCCCGAGACCGCCGCGCCGGTGAACGCCACGCGCGACCGTGACGGGGACTCCGACGAGGGCGAAAAGGGCTCAACGGTCAAGCACGACATCCCTATGTCAGCAGAGTTGCGTGCGGCGATTGCTAGCGACTGGGACCCTGCCCCACCGATGCCGCACCCGGCTCGTCCCGACGGAGCCTCCTACCCCGCGTCTCGACGGGGGGCTCTGTCGATGCACTTTCCGGGCGAACTGATCGTGGTGCCGTCCGGTGTGCTCAAGACCCGGGCCAACGACACCGAGTTCGTGTTCCGCGCGGCGAGCGCATTCACCTGGCTTACCGGCGAGACGACCGAGGACGCGGTGTTGGTGATGACGCCGACATCGACCGGTCACGATGCCGTGCTCTACGTTCGCGAGTACGTGCCGCCGGGCGATGTCGGTTATTTCACCAACCGCCTCCACGGCGCGCTATGGGTGGGCAATGTGCCGACGGTCGACGAGACCGCGACCGTGCTCGGTTTGGTCACCCGCCCGTTAGCCGATTTGGCCGCCGACCTCGAGATGTGGCGCAGCCGCGAAGCTGCGGTGCTGAGCGGCTTCGACCCGGCAATCGACGCGCTGCTGCCCCGCGGTGAGCGCACCCGGTTGGCGCAGGTGGTCGACGAGCTGCGGTTGGTCAAGGACGACTGGGAGATCGAGCGGCTGCGCGTCGCGTGTGACGCGACCGCACGTGGCTTTGCTGACGTCGCCCGCGAGCTTCCGTCGTTGCTGACCAACGGCGGCCACGGCGGCGAGCGATGGCTCGAGGGGACGTTTTGGCGGCGCGCCCGCTTCGAGGGTTACGGGGTGGGCTATACCTCGATTATCGGTTCCGGCCAGCACGCGACGACGCTGCATTGGCAGCGCAACCACGGCCGGATCGAGGATGGCCAGCTCCTGCTAGCCGACATGGGCGTCGAGACCGACGAGCTCTATACCGCCGACGTGACCCGCACCATGCCGGTCAACGGCGTCTGGACGCCTGACCAGCTTCGCGTTTACCGCGCAGTCCTCGAAGCGCAGGATGCCGGGCTTGCCGAATTGAAGCCCGGCGCCGACTTCAACGCCGGCCACAAGGCGGCGATGTGGGTACTAGCCGACCATCTGCACTCTTGGGGCGTGCTGGCTGTCACCGCCGACGTGTCGTGCGCCGAGGACGTCGAGCGGCCGGGCGCCGGCTTGCACCGCCGCTACACGTTGCATGGCACGTCGCACATGCTCGGCATCGACGTGCACGACTGCGCCCTGGCCCGGACCGAGCAGTACACGAAGGGCACGTTGGCCGCGGGCAATGTGCTGACCATGGAGCCCGGCCTGTACTTCCAGGTCAACGACCGCACCGTCCCCGCCGAGCTGAGGGGCATTGGCGTGCGCATCGAGGACGACATCGTCGTCACCGATGGCGCCCCGGTGAACCTGTCGGTCAGCCTGCCGCGCGATCCGGACGAGGTGGTCGCCTGGATGCGCGCGGTGCAGCAGACACCCGCCGTGCCCTGACTCGCCCGATGGCCACGTCCATCGATCCAACCGGTGACTTGTTGATCCCGGCTGGGCGCGGGGTGCCACACGAGGTGTGTATCCCGGCATCGGAGCTGCACGAGCGGTTCAGCCGTTCATCCGGTCCGGGAGGGCAGTCCGTGAACACCGCCGACAGCCGGGTCGAACTGACCTGGGATCTCGTCGGGTCGGCGGCGCTCACTGCCGCGCAACGCCATCAGCTGCTTGCCCAACTCGGTAGCCGGCTCAGCAACGGCACGTTGACGGTCAGCTCCTCCGAACACCGCGCACAGTTACCGAACCGGGTCGCCGCCCGGGCACGGCTCCGCGCGCTGATCGCCACCGCGCTGGTGCCGGCCACCCCACGTCGGGCGACCCGGCCGTCCCGCGCGGCCAAACAGGCCCGGATGGACGCCAAGCGGCGCCGCGCCGACGTGAAATCGACCCGCGGACGGGTTCACGACGACTAGAACAAACCGAGTCACCCGCCGGTCCAGCTGACCTGGACCTCCGTCGCGGCGCGCACAGCGGCGACCCGTTGTGCCTCGGCCTCGACGCGGGCCCGAGTCGCGGCAGGCAATGGCACGAAGGACTCGACCGCGATTGTCAGTCGCGTGCCGGAGCCTCGTGGACGCCAGGATCCCACCACCTCGCCGTCGGCGAGCAGGACGCCGGGGCGACCGAGCACCGGCCACAGCGCCTTATGCATCGCCTTGTCGGGGACGATCAAGTCGCGGTCGCGAGCCTGCAAGTAGGGGTCGAACGGCCCGAGCAGCCTTACGACCTCCGCCCGGCGGGGACGGCGGATGGTGCGGACCCGGTCCGCGGGCAGCCAGGCGGGACGGCCGTCGACCAGCACCTCGGTGAGCCCGTCCGGCCAGACCGCCTCGAGGTCGGCGCGCCGGGCGCCGAGATAACCCGCAACGTCGGCCGAGGTGGCGGGCCCGAGCATGGCCAGATAAGCCCGGACCAGGGCGTGCAGCGCGTCGAGGTCAACGCCATCGATTCGGCTTGCACGTGGACGGGGCACCAGCACCGGCGGCGAGGTGCCCGGTTGCAATTCGAGCCCGGCGGGCAGCGACCCGAGGCGCATCACCAGCTCCGACACGTGGGTGGCCTTGCAGACGCGGCAGTACCGGCTCAGCACCTGAGGTGCGGCGGCCGTGATCGCGGCACTCGCGGCGCCCTTCGCCATCGGCACGTCGACTACTTCGCGAATCGCGTGCACGCCGGCCTGGAACGTCCGCAGACCGTCCAGCGCCGCCTGCTTGCTCCGCGCCCCGGTTTCACCCAGGCGGGTCCGGGCGTCCGCGTCGGAAAGCGGCCACAATGCGCTCGCCATCCGGTCCAGGTCGCGCCTGCGGTGCAAATGCGGCGCCCCGCGCAGCGTCCAGGCCAGCGCGAGCGGTTGCCCGGGGCCGCTGCGCGGCGCGGGAATCTTCGTCAACCGGGCGTCGAAGGCAAGCTGGGCCGCATGGGCGCCCGTGTCCTGCACGCCGATGTCGAGGACGGCTAGGTCGGTGACCGAGGCCGCGGTGCGGTGCAAACCCTGCGCGGTGATCCGGTAAGCGATCACGTCGGCCCGGTCGATCTTGAGTGTCGTCATGTCAGCTACCCGGCTCGTCCGGATCCTCGTTCGGGTCAGGTGCCCGAGAAGTGGACGGAAACTCCTCGCGCACCTTGCGCAAGTGACGTGACATCGAGCGGAACAGGAAGTACGACGCCACCGCCAGCAGCAGGATCATGGCAAGCGCCAGTGGCCCGGCCTTCTTGGCCTCGCCGCTCGCGATCTCCAACATGGCGGACGCGACGGACAGCGAAGGCGTCACACCGACACCAGCTCGCGAACCCCGGCAAACAGGTCGTCCTCGGGAACTCGCGAGTCGACCAGCGAACGGACCAGCTCGAAGTCTTCGGTCGGCCACGCCTCACGTTGCACGTCGAGTGGCACCGCGAAGAACCAGCCGTTCGGGTCTACCTGAGTGGCGTGGGCGATCAGCGCCGCGTCACGTCGGGGGAACCAGTCGGCGACGTCGACCCGGGTGGTGATGTTCGGCTCGCGCAGCGGGCCGGTGCGGTCCTCCCACCGCTTGCGGACCTCGGCATAAGGCAATTCGAGGCCGCGGCTGACCATCGCCGCGTCCAGCGCCTCCATCCGCTGCGTGCTGAACCCGACGTCGTAGTACAGCTTCAGCGGCTGCCACGGCTCGCCGGCATCGGGGAAGGCCTCGGGGTCGGCGGCGGCGTCGAAGGCCGCGACGCTGATCCTGTGGCACATGATGTGGTCGGGATGGGGGTAACCACCGTTCTCGTCGTAGGTGGTGACCACGTGCGGACGGTGCGCCCGGATCCGCGCGACCAGCCGTTCGACGCCCACCTCGACCGGGGTCAGGCCGAAGCAGCCCTCGGGCAGGGGCGGCAGCGGATCGCCCTCGGGCAGGCCGGAATCGACGAACCCCAACCACTCCTGGCGTACGCCGAGGACCTCGCGGGCCCGAGTCATCTCGGCTTTGCGGATCTCGGCGATGTTCGCGACAATCTCTGCGCGATCCTGCAACGCCGGGTTCAGGATGCTGCCGCGTTCTCCCCCGGTGCAAGTCACCACGAGTACGTCGACGCCCTCGTCGACATAACGCGCCATCGTCGCCGCGCCCTTGCTGGATTCGTCGTCGGGATGGGCGTGCACGGCCATCAGGCGCAATGCCTCGCTCATGCGTATTTCAGCCCTGCGTGCCTGGTTCGGTGCCGGTCCGCTGCTGCTATCACCGGTCCATTGTCCCCGATCCCCCGACAGCGCTGGCCCGTGGTGTCGAGTCGGTCGGGATTTCGCGACATCCGCAGGTACGGTGTTACCTTCGTCGTTCGTCCTGCACCAGTACCGAGGAGTTCTCGCCGTGTCCACCACCGTCACCTGGCTCACCCAGGACGCCTATGACCGGCTGTCCAAGGAACTGGAAGAGCTGATTGCACACCGGCCCGTCATCGCAAAGGAGATCAACAACCGGCGCGAAGAAGGCGACCTGCGCGAGAACGGTGGTTACCACGCCGCCCGCGAGGAGCAGGGCAAACAGGAATCGCGCATCCTGCAGCTGCGGCAGCTGCTGCGCGAGGCTCATGTCGGGGAAGCGCCGACGAGCGACGGCACGGCCGGCCCCGGCATGGTGGTCACCGTCCGCTTCGAGGGCGACGAGGGCAGCGAGACGTTCCTGATCGGCTCCCGCGAAGAAGCCGCCACCGCCGACATCGAGGTCTACTCGGCGGCGTCCCCGCTTGGCAAGGCGCTCACCGGCGCCCACGAGGGCGACACCGTGAGCTACCAGACGCCCACCGGCAAGATCCTGCAGGTGACGGTGGTGACGGCCCGGCCCTTTACGGGCTGACCGGCGGTGGCAAGGCAACGGCCGGGAGCGAAGATTGCTAGCGCTTTCGCGGCCGGCGAATTGCGCGCCGCCGCGGTGGCCGGCCCATCACGCCCGACGTAGCCTCGGAACGGTGACCGACAGCAAGCCAACGACCCTCGGCGAACTGCGCGCCTCCGGCCATGTGCACCGCAGCGTGAAGACCGAGATCCGGCGCAACCTCATCAGCCGACTCGCCGCCGGCGAACCGTCGCTGCCCGGGATCGTCGGTTTTGATGAGACCGTCACGCCTGAGATCGAGCGGGCGCTCCTGGCCGGCCATGACTTGGTGCTCCTCGGCGAACGCGGGCAGGGCAAGACCAGGCTGATGCGCACCCTCGTCGGGTTGCTCGACGAGTGGACGCCCGTGATCACCGGCTGCGAGATCAACGACCACCCCTACGGGCCGGTGTGCGGACGTTGCCGGACGCTCACTGCGCAATTGGGCGATGCGACGCCGGTCAGCTGGAAACACCGCGCAGATCGCTACGGCGAGAAACTCGCCACACCGGATACCTCGGTGGGCGACCTGATCGGCGACATCGACCCGATCAAGGTCTCCGAGGGACGGACGCTGGGCGATCCGGAGACCGTCCATTACGGCCTAGTACCGCGCACCAATCGCGGCATCTTCGCGCTGAACGAACTGCCCGACCTGGCCGAACGCATCCAGGTGGCACTGCTCAACGTGCTGGAGGAGCGCGATATCCAGGTGCGTGGCTACCAGTTGCGGCTGCCCCTCGACCTGCTGCTCGTCGCCAGTGCCAATCCCGAGGACTACACCAACCGCGGACGGATCATCACCCCCCTGAAGGATCGCTTCGGCGCCGAGGTGCGTACGCATTATCCGCTCGGCCTGCACGACGAGCTGGCGCTGGTGGCGCAGGAGGCGGCCGTGCTGTGGGACGACTCGGCACACGGCGCGCCACTTGTGCCCGCACACCTGCTCGAGGTGATCGGCCGGTTCGCCCGCGCAGTGCGCGACGCGCCGCAGGTCGATCAGCGGTCCGGCGTCTCGGCACGCTTCGCGATTGCCGCCGTCGAAACCGTGGCGGCGTCCGCGGTGCGGCGCGCGGCGATCGCCGGTGAGTCGGTGGCGGTGGCGCGGATCGCCGACCTACCCGCCGTCATCCCGGCCTCTCGCGGCAAGGTCGAGTTCGACGACGCCGACGAAGGACGCGAGCTCGAAGTGCTTGATCACCTCCTGCGGCGGGCGATCGCCGAGACCTACCGCGCCCGCCTCGCCGGCCTCGACCTACGACCGCTGCAGGAGAAGTTCGACGGCGGCCTGCTGGTCGAGTCCGGTGACACGGTGTCCGCCGATCGGCTACTCGAGCAGATCGGGTCCGTCCCGAGGTTGTCGGCACTGCTCGAGCGGCTCGAGCCGGACGGCATTGGCGAAGGACCGGCCGGCGTCGGCGTCGCCGCGGCCGTCGTCGAGTTCGCGTTGGAGGGCTTGTACCTCAACAAGCGGCTCGCCAAAGACACCGCAGGCGGCCGGACGGTCTACGGCGCATGACCACCCCACGAAATCGCTCCGCCAACGCCGCACGATTTCGCAGGTACCGCGGATGAGCCCGGTCAGGTACGGCGCGTGGCACGGCGGACCGGATCCGCTGGAGCCGCCCTATGACATCCGTCGCGCGCTGGACGAGATCGGTGACGACGTGCTGGCCGGCATGTCGCCGCGCAACGCTTTCAATCGACTGATGCGGTTGGGTACCAACGGCCGCAACGGCCTGGACGCCCTGCGCAACGCGGCGCGCAACCGGGCCCGGCAGCTGCGCCGCGACAATCGCCTCGACGGCACCCTGCAGCAGGTGCGCGAGCTGCTCGACCAGGCGTTGCAAGCCGAGCGCACGGCGCTGTTCCCCGATCCCGACGACGCCGCGCGGATGCGGGAAGCCGAACTCGACGCGCTCCCCGACGACACGTCCCGCGCCGTGCGCCAGCTCGCCGACTACGAATGGCGCTCGCCGGACGCACGCGAGAAATACGAGCAGATCCAGGAGCTGCTTCGCTCTGAGGTACTCGACGCGCAGTTCGCCGGTATGCGTGACGCGCTGCAGAACGCAACGCCGCAGGACATGGCGCGGGTCCGGCAGATGATGCATGCGCTCAACGAGATGCTCGACGCCGATGCACGCGGGGAGCACACCCAGCAACAGTTCGACGTGTTCATGGCGCAGTACGGCGAATTCTTTCCCGACAACCCGCGAAACCTCGCCGAGCTGGTCGACTCACTCGCCCGTCGTGCCGCCGCGGGTCAGCGGCTGATGGATTCGCTCACGCCCGAACAGCGTGCCGAACTCGGCGCTTTGATGGACCAGGCGATGGGCGACGCCGGGCTGGCTGAGGAGATGGCGCGGCTGCAGGGATCGCTACGCGCGGCCCGTCCGGACCTGCCCTGGGCTGGCATCGAGCGGATGGAGGGCGACCAACCGCTGGGCTACGCCGACGCGACCGGCGCCCTGGCCGAGCTGGCCGATCTCGACCAGATCGCCCAGCTGTCCTTGCAGGACTACCCCGGCGCCAGCCTCGACGACATCGACGAGGAGCTAATCGAACGAGCGCTCGGCCGGCAGGCCGTCGACGACGTCGAGCAGTTGCGGCGCATCGAACGCGAACTGCGCAACCAGGGTTACCTCGAACGGGCTGGTGACAGCCTGAAGCTGTCACCGCGCGCGCTGCGCCGGCTCGGATCGACCGCGTTGCGGCGGGTGTTCGCAGTGCTCGAGTCACGGGGGCGCGGCGGGCATGACGTCCGCGATGCCGGTGCGGCCGGCGAGGTGACCGGCGCATCCCGGGAGTGGCGCTTCGGCGACGAGCAGCCGTTGGACGTAGTGCGTACGGTCCGCAATGCCGTACTACGCAACACCGCGCCGCTCACGGCGGGTGAGCTACGAGCGGGCCGGGTCCGGCTCGCGCCGGAGGACTTCGAGGTCGTCGAGACCGAGCGGCGCAGCTCGGCGGCGGTCGCCCTGCTCGTCGACATGTCCTACTCAATGGAGCTGCGGGGGACGTGGGGCGAGGCGAAGACGACCGCGCTGGCCTTGCACGCGCTCGTGACCACGAAGTATCCGCAAGACGCGATCGAGATCATCGGCTTCAGCGACTACGCCAGGGTGTTGTCGCCGCAGGCCCTAGTCGACCATGACTGGGATCGCGTGCAAGGCACCAACCTGCAGCACGGCCTGATGCTGGCCCGCCGGCACCTGGACAAGCACCGCAGCGCCGAGCCGGTGATCATGGTGATCACCGACGGCGAGCCGACGGCCCACCTCGCCGCGGACGGATTCGCCGACTTCGCCTGGCCGCCGACTCGTGAGACCCTCGCCGCGACGTTGGCCGAGGTCGAGCGCTGTACCCGGCGCGGCGCGACGATCAACGTGTTCATGCTCGACGACGAGCCGCGGCTGGTGGCGTTCATGCAGGAGGTCGGGCGGCGTAACGGTGGACGGGTGTTTCTGCCCAACCGCGGCGCCCTAGGCGAGTACGTAGTGTCGGACTATCTACGCGCCCGGGGCGGACGCCGCCGCCGCGCAGGATGATCACCCGGCTGATCACGTCGGAGGAGTCGGCCGACCTGCGCCGCCGCGTCCTTCGTCCGAACCTGCCGGCGGGTACGCCGTCCCGGTCCTATCCCGACCGAGCACGCCACGTCGGTGTCCTCGACAATGCGGGAACCGTCCTCGGCACGTGTGTGGTCTTCCCGGCTCGATGCCCTTGGCAGCCGGCAGCCGCGGCGTGGCAGTTGCGTGCGATGGCGGTCGAGCCCGCCTGGCAGGGTCAGGGCATTGGTGGTCGGGTCTTGGCCGCGGCGACTGTCGAGGTCAAGATCGGCGGTGGCGATCTCATCTGGTGCCATGCCCGGCAGACGGCGGTGGCGTTCTACGCCCGGCACGGCTTCATCGCACATGGTGAGCCGTTCGTGCAGGCAGAGACGGGGCTGCCGCATCTGGACATGTGGCGATCGCTGGTTCGGGAACCTGTTCCGGCCCCCACCTCGTCTACCTGACGGGGCCCTGCGTTGGCCGGAAGGGAGACACGGTGCCCGACGATGCGCGTGACGCAGCGTTTCGGGCCTTCGTCCAGGCGAACGGCCAAGTACTGCTGCACGCCGCCCGGCTGCTCACGGGCGACCACCACCGCGGTGAGGATCTGGTGCAAAGCACGCTCACCAAGCTGTATACAAAATGGGATCGGGTCAGTGAGCCGCTCGCCTACGCGCGCAAGACGCTTGTCACGGGGCACATCGACTCCGCACGCCGGCGGTGGTGGGGTGAACGTCCCGCCGCAGTGCTGCCCGAGGCCGCCGCCGACGACGTATCGCTAACCGCGAGTGAAGGCCGCGACGAGCTTCGCCGCATGCTGCGTGAACTCGACGCACGCGAGCGCGCCGTCATCGTGCTTCGTTACTACTGCGATCTGTCCGAAGCCGACACGGCCGAGTCGCTGGGCATGCCGCTGGGCACGGTCAAGAGCAGCTGCGCCCGGGCGCTGGCCCGACTGCGCGTCGAAGCAACCGCAACAGCCGGAGGCGAGTGGTGATGAGTCCGAACGAACGGCAACTGCGGGCGGCACTGCACGCCGGCGAGGGTGAGCCCCTGGACGCCGACGCGGTCCTCGGTCGCGCTCGGACCGCCCGGCGACAGCGCCGTAGCACCCTCGGTGCGGTGGCTGGCGCCGTGGCGGCTGTTCTGGCCGTGGGGGTGGGCGCCGGGCTGGTCGCCGCCAATGGCAACGATGACTTGGTCACCGACGCCGGACCCGCCACCTCGTCCCGCCCATACGCCACATCGGGTCCGCCCGACCTTTCCAAGCGCGCGGAAACTGCCCCGTCGTTCACCGGCAAGTCGCTGCCCGGCCCGATCCCGCCGGTCGTGATCGGCACGGGTGTGGCACCGGCCACCTGTCCCGCGCAGGCGCCGAGGCTGGCCACGCCGAGCGACGCTGGGGCGAATGGGCCGCTGTTCCCCGGCGGCGTCACGGCCATTCGGGTCTGCGTCTACCAGCCGGAGTCCGCGGCCGGCGCGCCGGACACCAGCGGAGTCACCGCTAGCTACCTCGTCGTCGGAGCGGACGCCCAGGGGCTGGCGCAGGCGTTCAACAATTTGGCGCCTACGCAATTCGCGTGCACCGCCGATCTGGGCCCGTGGGTCGCGATGTTCGGCGCAACTGCGACCGGCCAGACGGCACCGGTGGTGGGCAATCTCGGCGGCTGTGGGACCACGACAAACGGCACCGCCGTGCGTCAGGCCCGCGACCTGCTCATCCAGTTGGCCAGCAGCGGTCCCCCCCAGTCGGCTGCGCCGAGCAAGCTCACGGCCAGCCCCGCGCCATCTTGAGCGAGTCATTTCGACGGCCCGGCTCCAGCCGCCCTGATCGAGCTTGGAGGAATATCGAGCTCACGCTCGGTGGTATTCGCCCGATACCGCTCGGCCGCCAGCTCGTACGTTCCTAGGGTGGTCTGCTCGAATGACACGACCGGCAGCCTGCCAGCCACAACGAGTCGTCAGCCCGTGGGGTAGACCCGGCCAGGCGCAGCTAGTCAGGACCGGGATCGAACGGGTCGAGGCCGAGCAGCGGAAAGACAGCCTCCCTGGTCGCCTGGATCGAGCGATCGAGCCGCGTCTCGCCGCCGGCTGTCCAGGTCTCGACCCGGATGGTGCGGCCCTCCCCCATCCGCTCGGGCAATGGCGCGGTGATGCCACGCCCGCGCAGGTCGTTGACCCACCGTGGTGGCACCGGCGTGGTGGGCTCGACCGGACTCCCGGTCGCTTCGGCGATCAGATGCGTCCAGGTGCGCGGTACGCAGCGCAGGATGCCGTAGCCGCCGCCGCCGAACGCGACCCATCGTCCGTGCGCCGCGTCATGAGCGAGCGCATGCAGCTCGCCGATCGCGATGCGCTGCCCGTCGACGGACAGTTCTAGGTTCGCGAGCGGGTCCTCGTGGTGGGTGTCGCAGCCGCACTGGGTAACTAGGACGTCGGGCCCGAACGCCCGCACTGCGCCGGGCACGACCGCGTGGAACGCCCGCAACCAACCAGCGTCGGTCGTGCCGGGTGGCAGCGCCACGTTCACCGACGTGCCTTCGGCGGAGCCGGCACCGATCTCAGCCGCCAGCCCGGTGCCAGGGAACAGGGTGCGCGGATCCTGATGCAGGCTGATCGTCAGCACGCGCGGATCGTCGTAGAACGCGGCCTGCACACCGTCACCGTGGTGCACGTCCACGTCTACGTAGGCGATCCGGCGAGCACCCGCGTTGAGCAAGGTGTGGATGGCCAGCACCACGTCGTTGAAGACACAGAACCCGGACGCGTGGTCGCGCATTGCGTGGTGCAAGCCCCCGGCGATGTTCACCGCGTGATCGGTGACGCCGCCCCACACCTGCTGAGCAGCAATGCGCGAACCGCCGGCGATCAGCGCCGATGCTTCGTACATGCCGGCGAACACCGGGTCGTCCTGGGTGCCCAGCCCGAAGCCGCGGAAAGTCGAGTCGGTACTGGCCGCGCGGACCGCGTCGAGGTACGCGCGGTCGTGGACGGCCAACAGCTGCGATTCGTCCGCGACGGCCGGCGCCACGACGCTCGCGCGGTCGAGGACGCCCAGCTCGGTGGCCAGCCGAATGGTCAGCTCCAACCGAATCGGGTTCAGCGGGTGATCGCCGAAGTCGTAGCCCAGATAGCCCTCGTCCCACACCACGGTGGCCGAACAACCCATGCGGCCACGGTAGCCAGCTACCCGTCGTCAGCTCCCAGCGAGCCGCTCACGCCAGCGCCGCCGACAGGTCGGCGAGCAGGTCATCGACGTCCTCGATCCCGACCGACAGTCGCACCAGCTCGCCGGGGACTTCGAGTTGCGATCCCGCGACGCTCGCGTGCGTCATCCGTCCCGGGTGTTCGATCAGCGACTCGACGCCGCCCAACGATTCGCCGAGCGTGAACAGCTCGGTCAACTCGCACACCTTGAGCGCGGCATCCTCGCCGCCACGCAAAGTGAACGAGACCATGCCGCCGAAGCCGGTCATCTGTCGGGCCGCAATCTGGTGACCGGGGTGTTCCGGCAGCCCCGGGTACAGCACGGTGGCCACCCCGGGGTGCCCAGTCAGGAAGTCGACGATCCGCGCGGCATTGACGCAATGCCGGTCCATGCGCACGCCGAGCGTCTTAATGCCGCGCAGCACCAGCCAGGCATCAAACGGTCCGGCGACGGCACCCATGGCGTTCTGGTGGAACGCGAGCTGTTGGCCCAATTCGGTGTCGGCGGCAACGAGCGCGCCCCCGACGACGTCGGAGTGGCCACCGAGGTATTTCGTGGTCGAATGCACGACCACGTCGGCGCCCAATGCGAGTGGCTGTTGCAGATACGGCGATGCGAAGGTGTTGTCGACGACGAGCCGCGCGCCTGCGTCGCGGGCGATGGTCGCGAGTTCGCCGATATCGGCGATGCCCAGCAGCGGATTGGTCGGCGTTTCGACCCAGAGCAGCACGGTGGACGGACGAATTGCGGCTCGTACCGCGTCCAGGTCGGCCAGCGGCACCGGCGTGTGCTCGACGCCCCAGCGGTCGAGCACCCGGGCGATCAGTCGATAGGTTCCGCCATACGCGTCATTCGGCACGACGAGGTGATCGCCTGGTCTGCACAACGTGCGCAGCAGGGTGTCTTCAGCCGCCAGCCCACTGGCGAACGCCAGCCCGCGCACGCCACCCTCGAGCGCGGCGAGTGCCTCCTCTAGCGCGGCGCGGGTCGGATTGGCGCTACGGCTGTATTCGTATCCGCCGCGCAGCCCGCCGACCCCGTCCTGCTTGTAGGTGGACGTGGCGTAGATCGGGACGGTGACCGATCCGGTCAGGGTGTCGGGCTCCTGCCCGGCATGGATCGCCCGCGTGTTGAAGCCGCTCATAGACCGAGCCTAGGCGGTGACCATCTCGCGTTTCGCTCACCTCGAGGACCCGGCATCCCGGCCCCGCCTTTGCCCCGGGGCGACACGCTGCGGGTTCGATGCAGCGTGCTGTAGCGGGGCAAAGCCGGCTGATCGCCCACCTGCGGTAGCCGATCAGTGACCGATGAGGGCGAGATGCCCGAGCAGGTCCTGCCGAGTGATCACTCCGGCCGGCTTGCCGTCGACGTGGACGAGTAGCGCATCGGCGTCCCCGAGCGCCGCCACCGCCGCAGTGACCGGTTCGCCGGAGCCGATGATCGGCAGCGGCGGCGCCATATGCCGTTCGAGCGGGTCGGCCAGCGCCGCCGAGCCGGCGAACAGCGCGTCCAGCAGTTCCCTCTCGCCGACCGAGCCGACGACCTCGCCCGCCGTCACCGGCGGCTCGGCGTTCACCACCGGCAGCTGCGAGACGCCGTACTCGCGCAGGATGTCGATCGCCTCGCGCACTGTCTCGTTCGGGTGCGCGTGCACGAGCGACGGCGTGTCGCCTGCCTTGGCACGCAACACGTCGAGCACTGTCGTCGCGCCCGGCGTGTCGACGAAGCCGTAGTCGGCCATCCACTCATCGGAGAAGATCTTGGACAGGTAACCCCGGCCGCCGTCGGGCAGCAGCACGACCACCACGTCCTCCGGTCCCAGCCCTGAGGCGATCCGCAACGCCGCCACCGTCGCCATGCCGCACGAACCACCGACGAGCAGGCCTTCCTCGCGCGCCAGCCGGCGGGTCATGTCGAATGAGTCGGCATCGGACACCGCGACGATCTCGTCGCAAACCGTCCGGTCATAGGTCTCGGGCCAGAAGTCCTCGCCGACCCCCTCGACGAGGTAGGGCCGCCCGGTGCCGCCCGAGTACACCGAGCCCTCCGGGTCGGCGCCGATGACCCGCACCGTGCCGCCGGATTTCTCCTTTAGGTAGCGGCCGACGCCGCTGATCGTCCCGCCGGTCCCGACCCCGGCGACGAAGTGGGTAATCCGCCCATCCGTCTGTTCCCACAATTCGGGACCGGTTGTCTCGTAATGCGATATCGGGTTGTTGATGTTGGCGTATTGGTTCGGCTTCCAGCCGCCCGGCGTCTCACCCGCCAACCGGTCGCTTACTGAGTAGTACGAACGCGGATCCTCGGGCGGCACCGCCGTTGGGCAGACGACCACCTGCGCGCCATACGCCCGCAGCGTGTTGACCTTGTCGGCGCTGACCTTGTCAGGGCAGACGAAGATGCACTGGTAGCCGCGCTGCTGTGCGACGATCGCCAGCCCGATCCCGGTATTCCCGGAGGTGGGCTCGACGATGGTGCCACCAGGCTTGATCGACCCGTCCTCCTCGGCCGCATCGATCATCCGTACTGCAATGCGGTCTTTGACCGACCCACCGGGGTTGAAGTACTCGACCTTGGCGAGCACGGTTGCTGCCAGCCCGTCGCTGACCG
Source organism: Actinomycetota bacterium (assembly GCA_040003255.1). Classification (GTDB taxonomy): domain Bacteria; phylum Actinomycetota; class Actinomycetes; order Mycobacteriales; family Jatrophihabitantaceae; genus JBDUCV01. The sequence continues at coordinate 12,941 of JBDUCV010000027.1, read as the reverse complement.
ATCGCAGCCGCACCAGCGGGGTGTTGCCGATGAGGTCGACGAGGGACTCGTAGTAGCGCATGGGGCACACGTTAATCTCGGTGCTTCGAGCTCGGGCGGACGGGAGATCGGAACGTGAGCAGGGCAACCCGGGCGCGGCGCATCGCGACGGCCGCCGCGTATGGCGGTGGGGGCATCGGCGCACTTGGCATGGTGGGCGGTGCAGCGTTGTACGGCCTGATCGTCAGCCAGACCAAGCTCGCCCGCCGGCGGATCCCGCAGGCGACTGTGCTCGCCCCCGCCGCACACGGCACGACCTGGACGGTGGGCGACGTCAGCCCGGACCTGCCCCCATTGCAGATGGCCATCCTGGGGGATTCGACCGCCGCGGGATACGGCGTGCAGCTCGATCCCGACACTCCGGGGGTGCGCATCGCGTGTGGCATCTCGGCAGTGGCCGAACGGCCGGTCCAGCTCGTCAATGTCGCGCTGGTCGGCGCCAAGTCGATGTCGCTGGCGGCGCAGCTCGCCGAGATCCCCTCCGGGCTCGACCTAGCCGTGATCATGATCGGGGCAAACGACGTCACGCACCGGATCAAGCCCGCCGAGTCCGTCCGTCACCTCGGCGCCGCGGTGACGGCTCTGCGCGCACAAGGCGCCCAGGTCGTGGTCGGCACTTGTCCTGATCTGGGCACCATTCGGCCGCTCGCCCAGCCGCTGCGCTCGATGGCCCGCCGGCTCTCGCGCAATCTCGCGGCGGCGCAGACGATCGCGGTGGTCGAGGCGGGCGGCCGGACGGTGTCACTCGGCGACCTGCTCGGGCCGCTGTTCGCCGAGCGGCAGGACATGTTCGGCGAGGACCAGTTTCACCCGTCCGCTGCTGGTTATGCCGCCGCGGCGGAGGCCATGCTGCCGTCCTGCCTGGATGCGCTCGGGCTGGACACTCAGACGAGCGCCGTCGGACCGCTGGCCACCCAGCGGGCTCGCCCGGTGGCCAAGGCGGCCGCCAAGGCCGCCGCGCACCCCGGCACCGAGGTGGCCGCCACCGAGGTCCACGGCCGCGCCGGCGGACGGCGGGGGCGCTGGGCCAGGCTGCTGCGCCGCCGACCGCAGCCGCCCACGACGCACCAGGTCGAACACGTGGCAGCATCATCGGCATGAGCGAAGCCGTCATCGTCGCCACCGCCCGCACCCCGATCGGCCGCGCCGGCAAGGGATCGCTCGCCGGGTTCCGGCCTGATGATCTGGCCGTGCTCGCGGTCCGCGCCGCTCTGGACAAGGTTTCCGCACTTGATCCGCACGATATCGACGACCTGATGCTCGGTTGCGGCCTGCCGGGCGGTGAGCAGGGGTTCAACATGGCGCGCGCCGCGGCCGTTGCCCTCGGCTACGACTTCTTGCCCGGCACGACCGTCGCCAGGTACTGCTCGTCCTCGCTGCAGACGACTCGAATGGCGCTGCACGCGATAAAGGCCGGCGAAGGAGACGTGTTCGTCTCTGCCGGCGTCGAGGTCGTTTCTAGCTTTGCCCGGGGCAGTTCCGACTCCTGGCCCGCTACCCAGAATCCAATCTTCGCCGACGCACGCGGACGCACCGAGCAGACGGCGCTCGGTGGCACCGATTGGCACGATCCACGCGCCGACGGGCTGCTGCCTGACGTCTACATCCCGATGGGTCAGACCGCCGAGAACCTCGCCCAGGTCAAGGGTGTGACTCGCGAGGAGATGGACCACTTCGGAGTGCGCTCGCAGAATCTCGCCGAGGCCGCGATCGCGAGCGGTTTCTGGGCGCGGGAAATCACGCCGGTCACGACGCCATCCGGCACGGTGGTGTCGAGCGACGACGGCCCCCGTCCCGGCGTCACATACGAGGCGGTTTCCCAGCTCAAGCCGGTATTTCGCCCGGACGGACGGGTCACCGCCGGCAACTGCTGCCCGCTCAACGACGGCGCGGCCGCCATCGTGGTCATGAGCGACACCAGAGCCGCCGAACTCGCATTGACACCATTGGCCCGGATCGTGTCGACCGGGTTGTCCGCACTGTCACCGGAGATCATGGGTCTCGGGCCGGTCGAGGCGTCGCGCCAGGCGCTCGCTCGGGCCGGGATGTCGATCGACGATATCGACCTGGTCGAGATCAACGAGGCGTTCGCCGCCCAGGTAATCCCGTCTTACCGCGAACTCGGCATCGACCTAGAGCGGCTCAACGTCAATGGCGGGGCAATCGCGGTCGGCCATCCGTTTGGCATGACCGGCGCCCGGATCACCACGACGCTGCTCAACTCGCTGCAATGGCACGACAAGCAAATCGGACTCGAGACGATGTGCGTCGGCGGCGGCCAGGGCATGGCGATGATCGTCGAGCGACTTTCCTGATCGTCCGGTCGTAACTGGCCAGGTGCTGGGTCGTTGGGCTTCTACGGGCGGCACCGGCGCCGTCTGGGAGCGGGGGGACGGCGGCGGTGCTGCTCTAAATCGGCGGTCGCTAGCTGATTATTCGCGCAGGTAGCCGAGCAGACGCAGGATCTCGAGGTAAAGCCAGATCAGCGTCACCATAAGCCCGAACGACGCGAACCAGGCAAACTTCTCCGGAGCACCCTGCCGGATGCCCTGCTCGATCATGTCGAAGTCCAGCACCAGGTTGAACGCCGCGATACCAATGCACAGCAAGCTGAACACAATGGCGAGCGGACCGCCGTCGCGTAGGCCCAGACCGCCGTCGATGAAGATGCTGGCGATCAGGTTGACGATCATCAAGCCCAAGACGCCCAGGGTGGCGCCGACGATGATGCGGGTCAGTTTCGGAGTGACCCGGATGGCACCGGTTCGGTATACGACAAGCATCCCGGCGGCCACCATGATCGTGCCGGTAAGGGCCTGGATCACGATCCCGGGGAACCGATCGTTGAACACCCGGCTGATCGCCCCGAGCAGCAGCCCCTCGAATGCCGAGTAGAGCAGCGCGGTCACGGCGTTGGCCTTCATGGTGAATGCCATGTACAAGCCGAGACCGAGACCTCCGACCAGACCGATGAGCAGCAACGGCGCCGCGGCCCCGCCATTCGGAGCCAGCACCCAGGACAGGCCGCCGACAACGAGCAGCACGCCGAGCATCGCTCCGGTGCGGACGACGACGTCGTCCAGGGTCATATACCGGCTGGCCGGGGTAGCGCCACCGCCATCGCCTCCGCCGCCGTAGCCCGGCTGGGTACCGGTGGGCGGATAGGTGGGGCCGCCAAAGGCAGGCTGGTGGTACATACGCTCGAGCTCTTCGCGGCTTGGCCCGGCCGGCAGCGTGCCCGTCGGCCGCGGCAAGGTCTGCGTCTGGCGCTGGGCTGCAGAGCCCGGTGAGGTGAACTTGGTGAGTACGGGGTTCGGCACGGATTGCCTCCTTCTCGGCGGTCCGCGCAATGGCGGGGCGCGTCTAGAACCACAACGATAGGTGACCCCGCTGGGTTCCTTCGCGATTGGGCCCGGCGGGAGCGGCTGCCCCCGATTCGGCTGCCTGCGCGAACGGCTGCGGAGGAGCGGCTGCGGCGCGAACGGTGGATGGATCGCGCGGTCAACACCGCACTCTCCGCCCACCGGTCGACGGGGATCGACCCCGTTGGCCTCGGTTCGCATCGCGTGCCACGCTTGGGGGCATGGCGCCGACACCTGATCGCCCGGCGGGCGACATGAAGGACCGATTCCGCAAGGCCCTTGAGCGAAAGCGCAGCCAGCAAAGCGATGCGCAGTCCGACGCCGAGGCGCTGGATCCCTCCAAGATCCACGGTGCGCACGGCGTCGCACGCACCCAGCGCACCTTCCGCCGCAAGAGCGGCGACTGACCTCGCCGCGAACCGCGTTCCCGGGGCCGTTGCTCACGACCTGCGGTAGGTCCCGTGCGTGGACGTTGGGCCCCGTCACGTCACAGAATGGTCGCCGGCCCCGAGGCCAAGGAAGTCCGCCAACCCCGAGGCCATAGACGCCCACATCCCCGACGTCACAGCGGCTCGACCCGAGGCCATAGAGGCCCACATCCCCGACGTCACAGCGGTTCGACCCGACGTCAAGAAACGAGCCGTACCCCCGGTCGGATTCGAACCGACACTGGAACCCTTTTAAGGGGTCTGCCTCTGCCTGTTGGGCTACGGGGGCACCAAAGGACTTTAAGCGGTCGACACCCGGTATTACGACACGCGCGGCAAGCTGCGGATGCCCGCCGCCTGCTCGAATTCGGTGCGGGGTTGCTGCAGCTGTCCGAGCGAAACCACCTCGCGGCGGAACAACAGTGCCGCCGTCCAGTCGGTGAGCACCCGGACCTTGCGGTTGAACGTCGGCATCCGCGACATGTGATACGTGCGGTGCATGAACCAGGCAACGATCCCCCGAAGCTTGATCCCGTAGATCTCGGCGACTCCTCGGTAGAGCCCGAGTGAGGCCACCGAACCGACATACGCGTGCTTGTAGTCCCTCAGCTCACCGCCGCGGACCGTGGCGACGATATTCGCGGCCAGCCGCTTGGCCTGGCGGACCGCATGCTGAGCACTCGGACTGCACAGTGCGTCCGGGTCGTCCTTCGACAGGTCGGGAACAGCAGCGCAGTCGCCCGCGGCGAATACCCCCTCAGCGCCGATCACGGTCAGGTTGGCGCGGCAGGGCAGGCGCCCCTTGTCGTCCAACGCTAGATCGGTGTCGCTGAGCATGGGGTTGGCCTTGACCCCCGCCGTCCAGACAACCGTCTCGGCGTCGAAGGTCTCGCCGTCGCTGAGCCGGACGTGGCCGCCCTCGACTGATTCCAACCGGGTGTCGAGTCGCACGTCGATCCCCCGCTCGGCCAGCCGATCGACCGTATACGCGGCGAGCGACACCGACACCTCAGGCATGATCCGGGACGCCGCGTCGACGAGTAACCACCGCATGTCGCTGGGCTCGATCCCCTTGATGTAACGCAACGCGTAGCGGGCCATGTCCTCCAGTTCGGCCATCGCCTCGACGCCCGCGTAGCCGCCGCCCACGAAAACGAAGCTGAGCGCCCTTCGTCGACGTTCTGGTTCATTGGTGGACGCCGCGAGGTCGAGTCGGGACAGCACGTGGTTGCGCAGGTAGATCGCCTCGCCGATCGTCTTGAACCCGATGCCCACCTCGGCCAGGCCGGGTATGGGCAACAGCCGGGAAACCGAGCCGGGACACATGACGAGCAGGTCGTACGCCAGCTCGAAGGTCGGCCCTTCCATCGGAGCGACCGTCACCAGTTTGCGTGCGTGCTCGACCTGGACGACGGCCGCGGTGAGGACTCGGCATTTGCGCAAAACCTTGCGCAGCGGGACGACGACATGGCGCGGCTCGACGGAGCCGGCCGCCGCCTCGGGCAAGAACGGTTGATAGGTCATGTTCGACTGCGGATCGACGACGGTGATCTCGGCCCGCCCCGCCGACAGCTTCTTCTGCAACCTCAGCGCTGTATACATGCCGACGTAGCCCCCGCCGACGATCACGATCCGGACCGGCTGCTTCATGACTGCCATGAGTCGACGTTAACCGCGAATACCGTGTCCGGCACCGCCCCCCTACCGCTCTGTGGCGGCGGACTCACGACTGGAGGGTGGCCAGGCTTTGCGCACGCGCGAACACGGCGTCCAGCATTGGCTCGGTGAGTCGCCCGGTGAACGTGTTCTGCTGGCTCACGTGGTAACTGCCGAGCACGGTGACCCCGCTCGGCAGGACGAATTCGGCGCCATGAGCGAAGCGGGGCAGCCGCGGTGGCAGCGCCACGCCAGCCGCCCGCAGGGCCGGCCACAACGCCGCCCAGCCGAAGCCGCCCAGCACGACGATTACGCGTATCCCAGGCCAAAGTAGTTCGATCTCCCGCGCGAGCCATGGCCGGCAGGCGTCGCGTTCACCCGGCGTCGGCTTGTTGTTGGGCGGGACGCACCGCACACCGGCAACCACCCGTGTGCCATGCAGCGTCAAGCCGTCGCCCGCGGCAACCGACATCGGCTGATTCGCCAGGCCGGTCCGGAAAAGCGAGGCGTAGAGCCAGTCGCCAGAACGATCGCCGGTGAAGTTGCGGCCGGTTCGGTTCGCGCCATGCGCGCCAGGCGCTAAACCGATGACCAGGATCGCCGGGCGCGGGTCGCCGAATCCTGGCACCGGCCGTCCCCAGTAAATTTCGTCGGCGTACTGCCGCCGCTTGACGACCGCAACCTGCTCGCGCCAGGCGACAAGCCGGGGGCAGGCACGGCAAACCGATATGCGCGCACGCAGTACGGTCAAGGTGCGCGACGCGTCGGCCAAGGCGACCACATGGCCGGCGTCCTGGGCGACCGGCGTGCGCGGCGTCGCCGGATCATCGGGCCAGCCGGATCCGGGCCGCACCACCATGGGAAACCCCTCGCATGCCATCTACAGTTCGCTCAGAACAACGCTACGGGGATCGATCGGACGGAGCTTCATGACCAACATCGCCAGCACGCTCGGCTGGAAGATCGTGACGGTTGCCGTCGGCATCCCGGTGGGCATTGCGGCGAAGAAGGGCGTCGAGCGGGCCTGGCTCACGGCGCGCCCGGGCGACCCGCCGCGCAAGCCGTCCGACCCGAATGTCAGTTGGCGCGATGCCTTGGCCTGGGCCGTGGTGTCGGCCGTCGGGGTGGCCGTGGCCGAACTCGTCGCCACCAAGGGTGCCGCGTCGGCCTGGCGATCGCTCACCGGCGGCGAGCCGCCCGCCAAGTCGGCCCCCACAGTCGCGAAGGTCGCGGTGGGCGCCGCCTAGCTTCCCTGCGGCGACCCGGCTGCGCACGCGGCGGCCCGTTCGAGCAACAGGGTCCGTTCGCGGGTGTTGCGGGTGAGCGACGCGGCGTGCAGGAACTCCTGCTGTGCCTCGTCGAGTCGGCCAAGCTTCGCGAGCAGGTCCCCACGCACACTCGGCAGCAGGTGATAACTCGCGAGCGTCGGCTCAGCCGTCAACGAATCGACGAGTTCCAAACCGGCGGCTGGACCGAATGCCATCCCGAGCGCGACGGCACGATTGAGCTCCACCACAGGTGATGGCGCAAGTTGCGCGAGCGCCTCGTACAGCGCCGAGATGCGTTCCCAGTCCGTCTCCGCCACGCTGCGGGCCCGTGCATGGCAGCCCGCGATCGCCGCTTGCAATGTGTACGGTCCGAGCGCGCCGCCGAGCTGCTCGGCCCGGTCGAGCGCCGCGAGACCGCGCCGCACGAGGACGTGGTCCCAATGCGCGCGGTCCTGGTCGAGCAACAGGATGGGCTCTCCGGATGGCCCGATCCGGGCTCGGACCCGCGACGCCTGGATCTCCATCAGCGCGACGAGGCCATGCACCTCGGGCTCGTTCGGAACCAGGCCGACGACGATGCGGCCCAGCCGCAGCGCATCCTCACAAAGCGCCGGTCGCATCCAGTCGTCGCCCGCAGTGGCCGAATAGCCCTCGTTGAAGACCAGGTAGATCACCTCGAGCACGGACGAGAGCCGGGCGGTGAACTCGGTCCCCCGCGGAACCTCGAACGGCACCCGAGCTGCGGTCAGGGTGCGCTTGGCGCGGACGATCCGCTGTGCGATCGTCGACTCCGCCACTAGGAACGCCCGGGCGATCTCCTCGGTCGTCAGGCCGCCGAGCAGCCGCAGGGTGAGCGCGACGCGAGCCTCGCGGGAGAGCACCGGATGACAGGAGATGAACACCAGGCGCAGTAGGTCGTCACCGATCCGGTCGTCCAGCGCGGCGTCGGCATCCGCTGAGCTGTCCTGCTGCATCTCCACTTCGCGCCCGAGTTGCTCGAGCTTGCGTTGGAGCACTGTGCTCCGGCGCAACCGGTCGATCGCGCGATGCTTGGCGGTGGCCATGAGCCAGCCGCCCGGGTTTTCCGGGACGCCTGACTCCGGCCACTGCTCCAGCGCGGCGACGAGGGCATCCTGGGCCAAGTCCTCGGCCAGTCCGACGTCGCGAACAACCCGCGCGAGACCGGCGATGAGCCGGGCCGACTCGATCCGCCACACCGCCTCGACCGTTCGATGCGGGTCGCCCACCATCACGAGGAGCGCCTGACGCACCGACGTCGGACGATGTACCTTGCGGCCACCGGCACTACTGGTTGGCGGTCGCCTGCGCGCGAAGGCGCTCCTCCTGCTCCCGCAGCTCCGGGGTGAACTCCGGACCGAAGTCGTCCGCCTCGAACACCTGGCGAATCTCGATCTCGGACTCGCCGTCGAACGGATTCGGACAGCGCTTGACCCATTCGATCGCCTCTTCCTTCGACTTCGCCTGGATCAGCCAGAATCCGGCGATCAGCTCCTTCGCCTCGGTGAACGGACCGTCGATAACCGTGCGCTTGCTGCCCGAGAAGTGGACCCGAGCGCCCTTCGAGCTGGGTTGCAGGCCCTCGGCAGCCAGCATCACTCCGGCGTTCGCCAGTTCCTCGTTGTACTTTCCCATCGCCGTCAGCAGGTCCTCGCTGGGCAGGACGCCCGCTTCGGCCTCGGCGTTGGACTTCACCATGATCATGAATCGCATGGCCGTGTTCCCTTCTGGTAGGGGCGACGGGCCGCTGATCGGGTTCGACCGGCGTTACCCGCGCTCTACTCATGCATCGAACGAGCGGCGGCCGAATCGACAGGTCGGAGATTCTTTTTTTTTGCCGACCGGTATTGCGGCGGAATTGAGTTGACCATGACGCCGCCCAGGTGCCGCGAACGGGTCACTCCCGCGGCACGCAAGGTCCCGATGTCCACCAGGGCGGCAATCGGGTCAGTGCTTCATCGCCGAGCGGGTTTACCCCAGCTCCGGCGGCCAGCGCATGCGCAACCAGGACGTGCAGGCACTTGACCCGCTCGGGCATCCCGCCCGCACTCACCCCGGCGATCTCCTCGACCAGGCCGAGTTGCTCGCGCCGGGCGAGGTAGGCCTCGTGCGCGGCCCGGTAGCGCGCGGCTAGGTCTGGATCGGCGGCCAGCCGCTCGGTCATCTCACCCATCAGCCCAGACGCTTCGAGTGTGCCGATCCCCGCCGCCGCGATCGGGCAGGTCAGGTAGTACAGGGTCGGGAACGGCGTGCCGTCAGGCAGCCGGGGCGAGGTCTCGACCACGTCCGGGTTACCGCATGGACACCGGTGCGCGACGGCTCGGATCGCCCGCGCTGGACGGCCGAGTTGGGCCGCGACGATTGCCCGATCGGTGCGGTCGACGCCGTCGACCTCGCCGCCTTCGGGACTGCTCACGGCGCCGCGTCGGCTCCTTGCACGCTGCCCCACAATCGCTCGTTCCAGGTGCGGCCGGGAACCTTCGTCGCGCCGGTGTCGACCGGGCTCGAGACGCCGGCTCCGGCTGTCGACGGAGTCGACGGAGTGACGATGACGTACACCGTGTCGCCAGGCATCGCGTATTGCAGCCGGTCCCGTGCCTGCGCTGCGACGAAGGCCGGATCGTCCCACTGCGCGAGCTGCTGTTTGAGCGTGCCGATCCTCGCCCGGGTGTCGCGCTGCTGCTGCTCGGCCTGCGCGATGGCGCTGCGGATGGACAAGTAGCGGTGCAGCGGCGCTGCGAGCACCACGACGAGAAGGACGACCACGCCCACGAGCACCAACGCACGCCCGGTCAGACCGCGGCGCACCGCCCGACGCATGCCGCCCGTTCTCACTTCGCGGCGCTCGGTGCGTCCTTGGCCCGACCGAAGCGTGGAAACGCCGCCGCGCCTGCGTATCGGGCCGCATCGTCGAGTTCTTCTTCAATCCGCAAAAGTTGGTTGTACTTCGCCACCCGTTCGCTACGCGCCGGAGCGCCGCTCTTGATCTGGCCACAGTTCACGGCGACCGCGAGGTCGGCGATCGTGGTGTCTTCGGTCTCGCCGGACCGGTGCGACATCATGCAGCGGAAGCCGTGCCGGTGGGCGAGATCGACCGCGTCGAGGGTCTCGGTGAGCGTCCCGATCTGGTTCACCTTCACCAGTAGTGCGTTGGCGGCGCGGGATTCGATGCCACGGGTGATGCGCTCGGGATTGGTGACGAACAGGTCGTCGCCGACGATCTGCACCTTGTCGTCGAGCTCGGAGGTCAACCGGACCCAGGATTCCCAATCGTCCTCACCGAGCGGGTCTTCGAGTGACACGATCGGGTAGTCCGCGAGCAGCGAGGTGTAGTAGCCGATCAACGCCTCGGCCGTTTTGGCTGCGCCTTCGAACTGGTAGGCGCCGTCGCGATAGAACTCGGTCGCCGCGACGTCGAGAGCGAACGCGATGTCGGTGCCAACGACTAGTCCGGTCTTGCCGACCGCCTCCGTGATCAGGTCGAGCGCCGCACGGTTCGAGTCGAGATCGGGCGCGAAGCCGCCCTCGTCTCCCAACCCCGTCGACAAGCCCTTCGCCTTGAGTACCGACTTCAGCGCGTGATAGACCTCGGCCCCCGCACGCAATGCCTCGGCGAACGTGGGCGCGCCGATGGGCGCGATCATGAATTCCTGCACGTCCACGTTGGAGTCCGCGTGCGCGCCGCCGTTGAGGATGTTGAACATCGGAACTGGCAGAAGGTGCGCATTCGGGCCGCCGAGGTAGCGAAACAGCGGCAGCTGCGCCGATTCGGCCGCCGCGCGGGCGACGGCGAGGGACACCCCAAGAACCGCGTTCGCCCCGAGCTGGCTCTTGTCCGGTGTGCCGTCCAGATCGACGAGCGCGGCGTCGATCAGCCGCTGCTCGCTCGCCTCGAAGCCCACGAGTTCGGGACCGATTTGATCGAGCACCGCATCGACGGCCTTGGTCACGCCTTTGCCGCCGAAGCGCTCGCCGCCATCGCGCAGCTCGACCGCCTCGAAAGCCCCGGTGGACGCTCCACTCGGCACAGCGGCGCGAGCGAGCGTGCCGTCATCGAGGGCCACCTCGACCTCGATGGTGGGGTTGCCGCGCGAATCGAGGATTTCGCGTGCGCCTACGGCTTCAATGGTGGCCACAGTCGTCCTAACGTCGAGCCGTCACGGTCGCGCACGAGCCTAACGGCGCAGCGGCGCGGCGCCTGGTGGACCCGCCGCCCGCGTCGGTTCGTCACTCTCCGGTCGCGCCGTCTATTCGTTCCCGCAGCAGGTCGGCGTGACCGTTGTGCCGCGCGTATTCCTCGATCATGTGGATCAGCACCCAGCGCAGTGAAATCGTCTTGTTGCGGCGTCGACGGACGAACGTGTCGTCGAGCGACGACCGGGCGATGATCTCGTTCGCGTGCTCGATCTCGGCGCGCCAATCTGCCCAGGCACGAAACACCATCTGCTCATCGGGTTCGACGTTGTCGAATTCGCCGTCCGGATCAGCCTCGCTGCAATACAACGGCGGATTGGTCTCGCCGGCGAAATCGCGGAACCAGCCGCGTTCAACCTCGGCGAGGTGGCGCAGCAGGCCGAGCAGCGACATCGTCGACGGCGGCGCCGATTTCGTCGCGAGCTGATCGGCCGTCAGCCCCTCGCACTTCCAGCGCAGCGTCGCGCGGTGGAAGTCGAGGAAGCCGATGAGCATCGCACGCTCATCGCCAACCTCTGGCGGGTCGTGACGGTAGGACGGGGTATCTGTCATGGCGCCATCCTGTCGGACAGCTCCGTCAACGCATTCCGGTTTCCGCCGCGAGCAGGGCGTCACGGTATGCGCGCGCAGTCTCGCGCAGCGCGGTCTCCGGATCGATGCCCGCAGCCACCGCGTCCCGGACCACCGCGAAGAGCCGGCGACCGATGTCGGTGCCCTCGGGCGCCACATTCAGGCCGGCTCGGGCTGCCCGCGACGCCAGCTTCGCGGCGAGCGCCAGCGCGGGTTGGCCCGTCGGCACCCCGTCCACAACCGAGTTGCGACCCTTCTCGGTGACCTTTCGCCGCTCCCAGTTTTCGTTCACCTCGGCGGCATCGCTCACCTGCCCGCCCGCGAAGACGTGCGGATGACGTCGAATCAGCTTGTTGACCAGATCGCCCGCGACGTCCTCGATCGTGAAACGTTCGCCAGCCGGCAACTCCTCGGCCAGCCGGGCGTGAAACAACACTTGCAGCAGGATGTCGCCGAGCTCCTCGCGCAGCAGGGCAATGTCGTTCGTCTCGATCGCCTCGAGCGTCTCGTAGGTCTCCTCGACCAGATACCGGGCGAGCGATTCGTGGGTCTGCGCTGCGTCCCAAGGGCAGCCACCCGGGGAGCGCAGCCGATCCATCACCTCGACCGCTCGCTGCAGCTGGTCGCCCATGGGCCTCAGCCGGCTGCGGGCCGCGCGGGCGGCGTGGCGAGCTTGAGGAAACCCGGCAGCTCCACCGGGCCGATCGCCAAGCTCGCGGCCTGCCACGGTCCGTACCGGGGATTGGTGCTGACCGGCACGCGGAGCTTGGCGACGGCCTTGTACACGTCGATCAGCGAGGTCGCCTTCACCCGTTCGGCGTACATCTGCAGCAGCACCTGGGCACGGAGGTAAACCGGCTCGAACCGTGCAGCGAACCCGGACTTGACGATCTGTTGGGTCAGCGCCGCCTCAGTCTCCCCGTTCAGCAGCTGAGTCGTCTTGTCGGCGATCTGGCCCGGAGTGGGTAGGCCGCCCCCGGCTGCCAACCCGCGGCTGAACAGCTCAGATCGGATCAGGGTCTGCAGCACGAAGCTGCGGGGCACGACTTGCTGGCCCTGCCCGTTCTGGAACGGCGCCGCCGCAGGCGTCAGGTATCCGTTGACGTCGCTTTCGGAGATCCGGTCGCCGCCGACCTTCGCGGCCGCGCCGACGTTCGTGTCGCAGGCCGCCAGCGCAGCAACGGTGGCCACCAGGACGGCGAGCACACGAACGACTCGGGACCACACGGCGTTCAAATCTCCTGACCTAAACGGGACAACCAACAGACTCTCATGTCGCGGCGGCGGCGCGGCTCCTAGGGTGCCGGGCACGCAGCGTCAGAGGTTCAACGGGGGTCGTGCGTCATCCTCCGGTCACGTGCTCACCACAGCTGGGTCACCGACAATCTGCGCCAACGCGTCAGCAC
>JBDUCV010000081.1:0-9348 GCA_040003255.1 Actinomycetota bacterium | reverse complement strand
GCGCCGGCAGTCGAGGCGCCGGCAATGGACGCGGCCCCGCTTGAATCGGCCTCCCCGGCGCAGTTCGCCGAGACCACCACCGAGAACGCAGGGAGTTGAGTCATGCTCATCCCACGGCGGGTCAAGCACCGCAAGCAGCACCACCCCTCGCGCAAGGGCACGGCGTCGGGCGGCACGGTGGTCTCGTTCGGCGAGTACGGCATCCAGGCGCTCGAACCGGCGTATGTGACGAACCGGCAGATCGAGTCCGCGCGTATTGCGATCAACCGGCGCATTCGTCGTGGTGGCAAGGTCTGGATCAACATTTATCCTGACCGCCCGATCACCAAGAAGCCGGCCGAGACCCGGATGGGTTCCGGCAAAGGCTCTCCCGAGTGGTGGATCGCGAACGTGAAGCCGGGACGGGTGCTGTTCGAGCTGACGTTCCCTAACGAGGTCGTCGCCCGAGAGGCGCTGACCAGGGCGATCCACAAGCTGCCCATGAAGTGCCGCATCGTGACGCGTGAAGCAGGTGAGCTGTGATGACAAGCCAGCCGAGTGAGCTGCGCGAGCTACACGACGACGAGCTCGAGACGCGGCTGCGGGAAGCCAAGGAGGAGCTGTTCAACCTGCGCTTCCAGATGGCCACCGGGCAGCTGGACAACAACCGGCGACTGCGGACCGTGCGCCACGACATCGCCCGGATCTACACGATCCTGCGCGAGCGTGAGCTCGGCCTGTCAGTGGCTCCGACTGAAGGTGTGGCATGACCGAGACCAACGCGCAGGACGCGCGGACAAGCTTCCGCAAGACCCGGGAGGGCCTGGTGGTAAGCGACAAGATGGACAAGACCGTCGTGGTCGCCGTCGAGGACCGCGTCAAGCACGCCCTCTACGGCAAGGTGCTGCGTCGCACCAACAAGCTCAAGGCCCACGACGAGACCAACCAGGTTGGTGTCGGCGACCGGGTGCTGATCATGGAGACCCGTCCGCTGTCAGCCAGCAAGCGCTGGCGAGTGGTCGAGGTCATCGAGAAGGCAAAGTGAGGCGACATGAACGCGCCGGAAGCCGCGATCAGTTGCGACTCGCTGGCGCGCAATCCTCGCGTCGTGGGTTACCGATCCAAGACCAGCGCGCGGGCCAGAACAGAAGATGCACTGAGGAGTAGGCAGTGATTCAGCAGGAGTCGCGACTGCGTGTCGCCGACAACACCGGTGCCAAGGAGATCTTGTGCATCCGAGTGATGGGCGGCTCGGGTCGGCGTTACGCCGGTATCGGCGACATCATCGTCGCGACCGTCAAAGATGCGCTGCCCGGTGCCGGGGTGAAGAAGGGTGACGTCGTCAAGGCGGTCATCGTCCGCACTGTCAAGGAGCGCCGTCGCGCCGACGGCAGCTACATCCGCTTCGACGAGAACGCTGCCGTGCTGATCAAGGCGGACGGCGAACCCCGCGGCACCCGCATCTTCGGCCCAGTCGGCCGTGAGCTGCGCGACAAGCGGTTCATGAAGATCATTTCTCTGGCTCCCGAGGTTCTCTAGACATGAAGATCAAGAAGGGCGACGAGGTCGTCGTAATCGCCGGCAAGGACCGGGGCATCAAGGGCAAGGTCATCGCGGCCGACCCAGTGACCAACAAGGTCGTCATCGAGGGCGTCAACCGGGTCACCAAGCACACCCGGATCCAGGCGACCGCGCGTGGGGCGAAGTCCGGCGGTATCGAGCATGTCGAGGCCGCGATCAGCGCCAGCAACGTGATGGTGGTCGACGGCGAGGGCAAGGCGACCCGCGTCGGATATCGGCGCGACGACCAGAGCGGCAAGAACGTGCGCATGTCGCGCCGTTCCGGGAAGGACCTTTAATGACCACGGCGACCAAGTCAGCGCCGACGCCTCGGCTCAAGGCGCGTTACCGCGACGAGATCGTGCCGGCGCTCACCGAACAGCACCACTACCCGAATCCGATGCAGGTCCCCGACCTGGTCAAGATCGTGGTCAACATGGGGGTCGGAGCGGCCGCGCGTGATGCGAAGCTGATCGAGCCCGCCGTGCGTGATCTGACGCTGATCACTGGCCAGAAGCCGATCGTGCAGCGGGCCCGCAAGTCGATCGCCCAGTTCAAGCTGCGCGAGGGCATGCCGATCGGCGCGAAGGTGACCTTGCGCGGCGACCGGATGTGGGAGTTCCTGGACCGGCTGCTCACCCTCGCGTTGCCCCGCATCCGGGACTTTCGCGGGCTGTCGCCGGCGCAGTTCGACGGCAACGGCAACTACACCTTCGGGCTGACCGAGCAATCGATGTTCCACGAGATTGACCCGGACTCGATCGACCGTCCGCGTGGAATGGACATTACGGTCGTGACCTCGGCGACCACCGATGACGAGGGACGTGCGCTGCTCGCAGCGCTCGGTTTCCCGTTCCGAGACATAGAGGGAATCTGATCCAGATGGCCAAGAAGGCACTCATCAACAAGGCGAACGCCAAGCCGCGGTTCAAGGTTCGCGGCTACACCCGCTGCCAGCGGTGCGGGCGGTCGCACTCGGTTTACCAGAAGTTTGGGCTGTGCCGGATCTGCCTGCGCGAGATGGCGCACGCCGGCGAACTCCCCGGAGTCACCAAGTCGTCGTGGTAGCGCGGTGCAGACCGTAAACCCGACGCGACGATCACCGACGCGGCAGGCCGCCAACACCGGCGGAACCGCCGCGAGAGAGAAGAACCACTCATGACTGATTACCCCGTAGGCCGCGATTCGCTGCGCTCCAACAGCGTGCTCGCAATCGAGGCCGACTCATGACCATGACCGACCCGATCGCAGACATGCTCACTCGTCTGCGCAATGCGAACTCGGCGTACCACGACGAGGTCGCGATGCCGCACTCCAAGCTGAAGAGCCACGTCGCCGAAATCCTGAAGCAGGAGGGCTACATCGCCGGCTTCCACGTCGCCGACGCCCCCGAAGGCCAGGTCGGCCGGGTGCTGACGCTGGACTTGAAGTACGGCCCGAACCGCGAGCGCAGCATCGCCGGCGTACGCCGGGTGTCCAAGCCCGGTCTGCGGGTGTACGCGAAGTCGACCGGGCTGCCCCGAGTGCTCGGCGGGCTGGGCGTCGCGATCCTGTCGACGTCATCTGGCCTGCTGACCGACCGGCAGGCCGCCAAGCGTGGGGTAGGTGGGGAAGTCCTCGCCTACGTCTGGTGAGAGGGATACCAGCATGAGTCGCATTGGCAAGCTGCCGGTCCCGGTCCCGAGCGGGGTCGACGTCACGATCGACGGGCAGCACATCACCGTTAAGGGCCCGAAGGGCACCTTGAGCCACACCGTGGCCGAACCGATCACCGTCAGCAAGGGCGACGACGGTGTGCTCACCGTTGCCCGACCCGACGACGAGCGGATCTCGAAGTCCCTGCACGGGCTGTCCCGCACGCTGATCGCCAACATGGTCACCGGCGTCACGTCCGGCTATGCCAAGACGCTCGAGATCGTCGGCACCGGCTATCGGGTGCAACCGCGGGGCAGCGACCTCGAGTTCGCGCTCGGGTTTTCCCACCCGGTGCCGGTCGCGGCGCCGGACGGAATCTTTTTCCGGGTCGAGTCACCGACCCGGCTGGTCGTCGAGGGCATCGACAAGCAGCAGGTCGGCGAGGTCGCGGCGAACATCCGCAAGCTGCGCAAGCCCGACCCATACAAGGGCAAGGGCGTGCGGTACCAGGGCGAAGTCGTCCGCCGCAAGGCCGGAAAGACAGGTAAGTGATCATGGCAGCATCGAGCATCCTGCACCGCGCGCACCGTTCGGCCGGCATCTCGGCCACCCGTCGGGTCGCCAAGAGCCGCCGGCACTTCAGGCTGCGCAAGAAGGTTGTCGGCAGTGCCGATCGGCCCCGGCTGGTCGTCACCCGATCGGCACGGCACCTGTTCGTGCAGATCGTGGACGACGCGACCGGCACCACACTCGCGTCGGCGTCCACTTACAAGCAGACCGACGGGGACAAGACCGCGCAGGCCAAGTCGGTCGGCGCCAAGATCGCCGAGGCCGCCAAAGCGGCTGGAGTGAGCCGGGTCGTCTTCGACCGCGGCGGCAACACTTACACCGGTCGCATCGCGGCGTTCGCGGACGCCGCACGCGACGCCGGATTGGAATTCTGAATGAACATCGCACCTGAGGAGAACGTCTGATGCCCGGACCGCAGCGCGGAGCCCGCACGGGCGGCAACGAGCCCGGTGGTGGCCAGCGGTCCGACCGCCGTGACCGCCGAGACGGCGGCCGGGGCGGACGTGACGGTGCCGCACCGGAGAAGAGCGCGCACCTCGAGCGGGTCGTGACGATCAACCGGGTCGCCAAGGTGGTCAAGGGTGGCCGGCGGTTCAGCTTCACTGCGCTCGTGGTCGTCGGCGACGGTGACGGCACGGTCGGCGTCGGCTACGGCAAGGCCAAGGAGGTTCCCGCGGCGATCGCCAAGGGGGTCGAGGAGGCCAAGAAGAACTTCTTCAAGGTCCCGCGGATCCAGCAGACCATCCCGCACCCGATCCAGGGCGAGGCGGCGGCCGGCGTTGTGCTGCTCAAGCCGGCCAGCCCGGGTACCGGGGTTATCGCCGGTGGTCCGGTGCGGGCCGTGCTCGAATGTGCCGGGATCCACGACGTGCTGAGCAAGTCGCTCGGTTCCGACAACCCGATCAACATCGTCCACGCGACGGTGGCAGCCCTCAAGGGTCTGGTCCGTCCCGAGGAGGTCGCGGCCCGCCGTGGCCTGCCGCTCGAGGACGTCGCCCCTCCCGGACTGCTGCGCGCCCGCGCTGGGCGAGGCTGACAGCGAGGCGATGACCATGTCACACCTGAAGATCACCCAGACCCGGTCGAGGATCGGCAACAAGCAGAACCAGCGCGAGACTCTGCGGTCGCTGGGCCTCAAGCGGATCCACGACGTCGTCGTCAAGGAGGACCGGCCCGAAATTCGCGGCATGGTCCAGACCGTGACCCACCTGGTTTCGGTCGAGGAGGTCGAGTAACGCCATGACGCTCAAAGTTCACCACCTTCGCCCCGCTCCCGGCGCGCACACCAGGAAGACCCGCGTCGGTCGTGGTGAAGGGGGTGCCAAGGGCAAGACCGCCGGCCGCGGCACCAAGGGCAGCAAGGCCCGCTACCAGGTGCCAGCCAGCTTCGAGGGCGGCCAGATGCCGATTCATATGCGGCTGCCGAAGCTCAAGGGCTTCAAGAACCCGTTCCGGGTCGAGTATCAGGTCGTCAACGTGGCCCGGCTGGCCGAGCTGTTCCCGAAGGGCGGGACCGTCGACGTCGACGCCCTGGTCGGATCGGGCGCAGTGCGCAAGGACGCCCCGGTGAAGGTGCTCGGCAATGGCGATATCGGCGAGGTCAAACTCGATATCACCGCCCACGCCTTTTCCGACACTGCTCGGGACAAGATCGTCGCCGCCGGCGGAACGGTCACCGAGCTGTAGAAGCACATCGATGTGGTTCGGGGTCGGGCGGATGGCCGTCCGGCCCCGAGCACGTCGCTAGGACGTTCGCACGAAGCAGCCCGCAGCAGCGGACTGTTAGCCTGAATCAAGGTTTCCCATCGCCCGGTGCCGCCGTCGGCCGGGTACTCGAGAACATGTCGGGGGCGCTCGTCCTAGGCCCGGTGGCCCCGCGCAGGAGGATCTGTTGCTCAGCGCTTTCGTATCGGCATTCCGGACCCCGGATCTGCGTAAGAAGCTCCTCTTCACGCTGGCGATCATCGTGCTGTACCGGCTCGGGGCGTCCGTTCCGACGCCCAACACGAGCACGTCGGCCATCAACGAGTGCATCAAGGCCGCGAACAACGGGGCGTCGCGTGACGTCTACGCGCTGATCAACCTGTTTTCCGGCGGTGCGCTGCTGAAGCTCTCCGCGTTCGCGCTCGGGATCATGCCCTACATCACCGCCAGCATCATCATCCAGCTGCTGGTCGTGGTCATCCCGCGCTTCGAGCAGTTGAAGAAGGAAGGGCAGTCCGGGCAGCAGAAGCTGACCCAGTACAGCCGCTACCTGACCATCGGGCTGGCGATCCTGCAGTCGACGGGCTTCATCGCGCTGGCCCGTAGCGGCCAGCTGTTCCAGGGTTGCAACCAGCAGATCCTCTATAAGGAGGACATCTTCACCCTGTCGACGATGGTCATCTGCATGACGGCCGGCACCGCGGTGATCATGTGGCTGGGCGAGCTGATCACCGACCGCGGCGTGGGCAACGGCATGAGCGTGCTGATGTTCACCTCGATCGCGGCGCGCATCCCGGCCGAGGGCAACGCGATCCGGCAAAACGGCGGCAACTTCATCTTCGTGCTGGTCATCGCCCTTGGCTTGGCGATCATCGCGGCAGTGGTCTTCGTCGAGCAGGCCCAGCGACGCATCCCGGTCCAGTATGCGAAACGGATGATCGGCCGCCGGCAGTACGGCGGCACCTCGACCTATCTGCCGCTCAAGGTCAACCAGGCGGGCGTCATACCGGTCATCTTCGCCTCGTCGCTGCTCTACATCCCGCAGCTGCTCAGCCAGCTGCAGGGCAACGGCACCGGTACCTTCCAGCGCTTCGTCAACCGTTACCTGATCAGCCAGACGTCCTGGGTGCACATCGGCATTTACGTCGTGCTCATCATCTTCTTCGCCTACTTCTACGTAAGCATCACGTTCAACCCGGTTGAGCGTGCCGACGACATGAAGAAGTACGGCGGGTTCATCCCAGGGATTCGCCCCGGTCGACCGACTGCCGAGTACCTGCAATTCGTCCTGTCACGCATCACCCTGCCCGGCGCGATGTACCTCGCGATCGTGGCGGTATTGCCGAACTTCTTCTTCTCGGTCACCGGCGGCAACAACCAGAACTTCCCGTTCGGTGGAACGGCGGTGCTGATCATGGTTGGCGTGGGCCTCGACACGGTGAAGCAGATCGAGAGCCAGCTCATGCAACGCAACTACGAAGGATTCTTGCGCTAGATTCCCCGGCTACATCCGGCGCCCGCAACGTCTCGAGGAGGTGTGACCGAATGAGAGTCGTGCTCATCGGTCCGCCTGGCGCGGGCAAGGGAACCCAGGCTGAGTTCATCGTCGAATCCTTTTCGATCCCCAAGATCTCAACCGGCGACATCTTCCGGGCCAACGTGTCCGGGGGCACCGACCTGGGCAAGATGGCCAGCAAGTTCATGCACGCGGGCGACCTGGTTCCCGACGAGGTCACCAACGCGATGGTGCGCGATCGGCTGAGTCAGCCCGATGCGAGCACCGGCTTCCTGCTCGACGGCTTTCCGCGCAACGTCGCCCAGGCACACGAGCTCGATGGCATGCTGCGCGATCTGCACACCTCCCTCGACGTCGTGCTCGAGCTGGACGTCGACAACAACGAGGTGGTGCGCCGGCTCTCGGGTCGGCGTACTTGCAAGAAGTGCGGGCACGTCTGGCACGTCGAGTTCGATCCGCCCAAGAGCACGGACGTGTGCGACCGCTGCGGCGGCGAGCTCTACCACCGCGACGACGACAAGGCCGAGACCGTGCGCCATCGTCTCGACGTTTACGCCGCCCAGACCTCACCGTTGATCGACTTTTATGACCGCCGTGGCCAACTGGTGATCATGGACGCGTTCGGCCCGGTAGAGGACGTCACCGAGCGAGCCATTGCCGCACTGGCACCATTCGCTGTCCCGGCCTGAACGGGACCGCGGCGTGAGGCGACGCGAGCGTGACGCAATTGAGCTGAAAACCGTCGCCGAGTTCGGCTTGATGCGCTCGGCCGGCTTGGTCGTCGCCGAGGCGCTGGCCGCGATGCGTGCGGCGGTCGCGCCTGGGGTGTCGACCCTCGACCTGGATGCCATCGCGCGTGACGTCCTGCGCGAAGCCGGCGCGGAATCGTCGTTTCTCGGCTACCACGGCTATCCGGCGGTGATCTGCGCATCCGTCAACGACCGGATCGTCCACGGCATCCCGTCCGAGTCGGACGTCTTGCGCGAGGGCGACCTGATCTCGATCGACTTCGGGGCGATCATCGAGGGTTGGCACGGTGACTCGGCGATCACCGTCCCGGTGGGGTCGGTCTCGCCCGCCGCGGCCGCGTTGTCGGCCACCTGCGAGGCGTCGTTGTGGGACGGGCTGGCCGTGGTGCGCGCGGGCGGTCGGCTCAGTGACATCTCGCACGCGGTCGAGACGTCGGTGCGGGCAGCTGGCGACTACGGCATCGTCACCGGCTACGGCGGGCACGGCATCGGCTCGGCGATGCACATGGACCCGCACGTCCTCAACCACGGACGTCCCGGTCGTGGGCCGAGGCTGACGCCGGGCATGGCGCTGGCGATCGAGCCAATGATCACCCTGGGCTCACCCGACACTCGCGAACTCGACGACGGCTGGACGGTGGTCACCACCGACGGGATGCTGGCCGCGCACTGGGAACACAGCGTCGCGATCTTGTCCGACGGGCCCTGGGTGCTGACCGCCGAGGACGGTGGTCGTGCGGAGCTGGCCTCGCGTGGCGTGCAGCTCTCGACCGTTTCCGCCTAGTTTTGCCCAGCCTGATCGGACTGCAGTAGCGGCAGCACCCTGGGGGCGACGACGGTCGACAGCACCACGACGCTCGTCGACCGGACGACGCCGGCCACCCGGTTCAGCGCCAGCAGGGTGGCCTGCAGATCCTGGTGTGACGCCGCCGCCACCCGGCACAGCACGTCGCTCGACCCGGTGGTCGCGCACGCCTCGAGCACGCCGGGGATGCCATAAAGCGCTGCCGCCACCTCGTCCAGCCCGCCCTGCGCGATCTCGAGCGTGACGTAGGACTGCACCGGGAAGCCGGCCGCGGTCACGTCCACGTCCGGCCCATATCCGGTGATGACGCCAGATTCCTCCATCCGGCGAAGCCGTGCCTGCACCGTCGCCCGGGCCACACCCGCCAGCCGGGACAGCTCAAGGATGCCGACCCGCGGGTGCGCGCGGATCAACGAGAGCAGCAACACGTCAAGGGCGTCGAGCCCGCGCTGACCAGCCACCGGGACATGATCGCACCGGATTGGCGTGCGTCACGGTGGCTCGCGTACACTCGACAGCGGTGCATGCCGCCGTTCTCCCATGCCCGCTTTGGCCGCGGGCGGAGGATCGGAACCCTTCGGATGCCGCACCACTCGTGTTTGCACGCAGCAGTACCGGTACGTCCCATGTTCGCGACGAAAAGCGGAGGATATGGCCAAGAAGGACGGGGCCATCGAGGTCGAAGGTCGAGTGGTGGAACCGCTGCCCAACGCCATGTTCCGGGTGGAACTGAGCAACGGGCACAAGGTTCTCGCGCACATCAGCGGCAAGATGCGACAGCACTACATCCGGATCCTCCCCGAGGACCGGGTCGTGGTGGAGCTCTCGCC
>JBDUCV010000026.1:0-30490 GCA_040003255.1 Actinomycetota bacterium | reverse complement strand
CCGCGGCCGGCGAGTGGCGTGCGGATGGTCGCCGTCGTGCGGATGGTCGCCGTCGTGCGGGTGGTCGCCGTCGTGCGGGTGGTCACCGTCGTGCAAATGGTCACCGTCGTGCGGGTGGTCACCGTCGTGGGGATGGTCGTGGAAGTGCTCATGGGTCGCCGAGCCGACCGTCGTGATGCGGACCCCTACGTCGTCCCCACAACCGCACGTAGCGCACATGCTCAGGCCACCTTCACCGAACTGATCAACAACTGGTCACCACTGATGACATGGACTTCCGCGCTACCACAGGCGCAGAGCAGGATCGGACTGTCCAGAACGAACTCCGTTTCGCACGAATCGCAATGAGCCACCCCAGCCGGTTCGCTGATCTCCAGCGCGGCGCCGTCCAGCGCGGTGTCAGCGGTGATCAGCTCGAAGCAGAATCGCAGCGCGTCAGGTGCGATTCCCGACAGCTTGCCGACCTGCAGCGCGACGCAGGTGATGCGCGCATCCGGCAACCGGTCGACCACGGCGTCGACCACGCTTTCGGCTATGGCGAGCTCGTGCATCCGCACACCTTCGCGTCGTGCTGCCGGCCTGTTTGTCCGAGTAGCCAGAAAACTACGCCGAGCCGGGCGACAATGCACCGGCGAAGGGCGGCTGATGACCTATGGCGAACCGGCGAGCAGCGCGACCACCTCGGCGTCGGTGAGCTGGCTGAAGTCGCGGTAGTGCGCGCCGACGGAGGAGAACTGCTCCGGCATGAATGCGACGATCACTTCGTCCGCGACGTCACCGAGCAGGTGTACCGCTCGAGCCGAGGCAACCGGCGACGCGACGAGCACCTGCGCCGCTCGGGAGCGAACCGCGGCCGCCGCGGCCCACATGGTCGACCCGGTCGCGATCCCGTCGTCGACCAGGATAACCGTGTGCCCGCCAAGGTCCAGCCTTGGCCGGACAGAGCAATAGGCCGCGTCCCGGCGCTCGAGTTCGTCCTGCTCGCGCGCCGTCACGTACTCGACGGTTGCCGCGTCTAGCTGGGGTAGCCGCTGGAGCATCTCGTCGTCCAGCACCCGGATGCCACCGGACGCGACGGCCCCGAAAGCCAGCTCGGAATGGCCGGGAACCCCGAGCTTGCGCACGGCGAGCACACCGAGCGGTGCGCCAAGCATGGCGGCTACCTCGACGGCCACCGGCACACCACCGCGGGGCAAGGCGATGACGACGGGGCCAGCCAACGTCCGCCCGGCGAGCAGTGCACCGAGTGCTCTCCCGGCGTCGCGGCGATCGGTGAACCTGGGCGTGCGGGCCGTCCTCAGCCGGTCCGCTCGATCACGGTGTCGACCAGTGCCTCGAGGCCGGTCCGGGCCGAAACGTCCGGCAGCTCATCGAGTACGGCGGCGGCAGAGTCGGCGCAGGACCGCAGGGTCTGCCGGGCTTCGTCCACGGCCCGCGACGTGCGCAGCAAAGAAAGCGCCTCGGCGTGATCGGCACCGTCGACCAGAGGGCGGGATACGAGCTCGCGCAACCGGGCCGAGTCCGGCGTCGTTGAGCGAACGGCGTAAAGCACCGGCAGCGTGGCGACGCCTTCGCGGAGGTCGGTACCCGGCGATTTACCCGATTGCGCGGACTCCGAGGTGATGTCGAGGATGTCGTCGGAAAGCTGGAAGGCCACGCCGATGCGTTCGCCGAACCGGCGCAGAGCGCCGATCTCGGCCGCGCCGAGCCCCCCGAAGTAGCCACCGAATTCGGCGGCCGTCGCGATGAGCGAGCCGGTCTTGTCCGCTACCACCGCGAGGTAGTGCTCGATCGGATCGGCGCCGTCGCGCGGCCCGACCGTCTCGCGGATCTGCCCGGTGACCAACCGCTCGAATGTGCGCGCCTGCACCCGAACAGCATGCGGCCCGAGATCGGCGAGCAGCCTCGACGCGCGGGCAAACAGAAAATCACCGGTCAGGATCGCGACCGTGTTGTCCCATCGCACGTTCGCCGATATCGCCCCGCGGCGCACGTGGGCCTCGTCCATAACGTCGTCGTGGTACAGCGTCGCCAGATGGGTCAGCTCGACCACGACAGCGGCCGGCAAAATCTCTGGCGCCGACGGGTCGCCGAAGTGCGCGGCCAGCGTGGTCACCAGCGGCCGGAACCGCTTGCCGCCGGCTTCGACCAGGTAGCGCGCGGCGATGTCGACGAACTCGTCATCCGCACTGACCGCGTCCCGCAGCATGTCCTCCACTGCGGCGAGCCGGGCGCGCACCGACTCCTCGAGTTCGGCGTCCGCGAACTCGACACCGAGCGCTGAGGTGCTCACCCCGACAAGAACGCGGCGTTGGCGGCGAGGTCGAGGATCGGCTGCGGGAACAATCCGAGGACGACGGTGGCCGCGGTGCCTAGCGTCAGCGCGATGGTGGTCGCCGCGGACGGGATGGCCACCGTCGGCCCGTTCTCGGGCGGCTCGGCGAAAAACATCAGCACCACGATGCGTAGGTAAAAGAAGGCCGCCACCGCCGAGCAGAGCAGCGCGATGACCACCAGTGGCGCCGCCTGGTCGTAGGCGGCCCGGAAGACGACGAACTTGCCGACAAAGCCGGCCGTGAGTGGGATGCCAGCCTGCGACAACAGCAGCAATGTCATCACCGCCGCCACGAACGGGCTCTTGCGGGCCAGCCCGGACCATTGCGACAGGTGTGTAGCCTCACCGTCCGCGTCGCGCACGAGGGTGACCAGACCGAACGCGGCCACCGTCGCGAAACCGTAAGTGACCAAATAGAACAGCATGCTCGACAGGCCGTCAGTGTTGAGAGCGATCAACCCAACCAGGATGAACCCGGCGTGCGCAATCGAGGAGTAGGCCAGCACCCGCTTGATGTCGGTCTGGGTGAGCCCGAGGATCGCACCTACCGCCATGGACGCGATCGCGACGGCCCAGATGATCGGCCGCCAGTCCCACCGGGTGCTCGAAAACCCGACGTAGAGCACCCGCATGATCGCCCCGAATGCGGCGACCTTGGTGCACGCCGCCATGAACGCGGTGACCGGCGTGGGCGCGCCCTGGTAGACGTCGGGAGTCCAGCTGTGGAACGGTGCGACACCTGCCTTGAAGAGCAGCCCGACAATCAGTAGCCCAAGTCCGAGGTACAACAGCACGTCCGGCTTGGTGGA
Source organism: Actinomycetota bacterium (assembly GCA_040003255.1). GTDB lineage: Bacteria > Actinomycetota > Actinomycetes > Mycobacteriales > Jatrophihabitantaceae > JBDUCV01. Next base: position 27,346 of record JBDUCV010000026.1, on the reverse strand, counting down.
TGTGCTCGCTGACCGCACAATGTCGCCGAGGTCCACCGAGTTCGCGTAGCCGTAGAGCAGCGCCAGCCCGTAGAGGAAAAACGCTGACGCGAACGCACCGAGCAAGAAGTACTTCATCGCGGCCTCCTGCGAGAGCAGCCGCCTGCGCCGCGCCATGCCAGCCATCAGGTACAGCGGCAGCGACAGCACCTCGAGCGCGACGAACATCAGCAGCAAATTGTTCGCGACCGGGAAGATCAGCATCCCGGAAACCGCGAACATCGCCAGCGGGAACACCTCGGTCTGCACCCGGTCGGTGCGCGCGAGCTGCCGATCCTTCGGTGAGCCCGCTACGACCGCGGCCTGCGCCACGATCGCGCTGCCCGTGTCGACGCTTCGCTCGGCGATGAGCAGCAACGACATGACCGCCAGCACCAGCACCGAGCCCTGGATGAACAGACCTGCCTTGTCGATAGAGATGGCGCCGGCCACCGTCGTCAGCGATGTTTTTCGGAGTAGAACGACGGCGACGAATGCACCCACCAGGCCTGCGACGCTGATCGCCAGCTGGGCCGGAAAGCGGTCGTCTCTCGGTATGAACGCCTCGGCCAGCACGCCGATGCAGGCGGCGCCCAGCACGATGAGGATCGGCCAGAGCGCGTGGTAGGCGATCGAGGGCGCGTTGATGGTCTCGGCGGCGACGGCGAGTGTCACTTGCCTACTCCGCTCTTCGGGCAAGCGCTCATCGCACCGTTCACTGCGCCGCTCACTCGTAGCCGCTCGTTACGATGCTCGCTCATTTCTGTCCTCCGACGGCGGTGCCCGACGCGGGTAGCGGGTCGGTCCGGCCTATGTCGTGCATCGTGAACTTGATCGCCGGGTTGATGACATCGATAACCGGCTTGGGGTAGACGCCGAGGAAGACGATCAGGGCGAGCAACGGGCCGACCGCGAATGCCTCGCGCAGATTTAGGTCGCGGAACCGGCGCACCTTGTCGTTGACCGTCCCCTGCATCGTGCGCTGGTAGAGGATCAGCACGTACAGCGCGGCCAGGATGATGCCAGTGGTGGCGAGGATCGCCAGCCCCTTGTGCCGGGTGAACGAGCCGACCAGCACCAGGAATTCGCTGACGAATGTGCTCAGCCCGGGCAGCGCGAGCGCCGACAACCCGGCGAGCAGGAACACCCCGGCGAGCAGCGGCGTGACCCGGGCGGCGCCGCCGTAGTCGCTAACCAGTCGGCTCTTGCCACGGGCGATCAGCAACCCGACGATCAGGAACAGGACGCCCGTCGACAGCCCGTGGTTGACCATATACAGCACTGCGCCGGTGCCGCCTTGGGTGGTGAACGCGAAGATGCCGAGGCCGATGAAGCCGAAGTGCGCCACCGACGTGTAAGCGACGAGCCGCTTCATGTCGCGCTGGCCGAACGCGAGGAACGCGGCGTAGAGGATGCCGATGACCGACAGGATCAGGATCGTGGGAGCGAAGTACTTCGACGCCTGCGGGAACAACGGCAGGCAATACCTCAGAAAGCCGAATGTCCCCACCTTGTCGAGCACGCCGACTAGCAGTGCCGCGCCACCGGCCGGGGCCTCGGCGCCCGCGTCGGGCAACCAGGTGTGGAACGGGACCAATGGTGCCTTGATGGCGAACGCGATGAAGAAGCCAAGGAACAGCCACTTCTGCGTCGCGCCTTCGGGCACCTTGCCGATCAGGTCGCTGATCGCGAACGTGCCGGTGCCGGTGGTGACGTAGAGGCCGATGACCGAGGCGAGCATGAGCAGCCCACCGACCAGGGAATACAGGAAAAACTTCATCGCGGCGTACTGGCGGCGGGGGCCACCGAAGCTGCCGATGATGAAGTACATCGGCACCAGCATCGCCTCGAAGAACACGTAGAACAGGAACACGTCGGTGGCGGCGAACACGCCGATCATGAAGAACTCGAGCAACAGGATCAGCCCGAAGTAGGTGCGAACGCTGCGTGGGCGGGGATTGATCTCTTCGGCATCGGTGACGGAGTCGAACGAGTTCCAAGACGCGAGGATCACCGTCGGGACCAGGACCGCCGACATCGCGACGAGCACGAGCGCAATCCCGTCGACGCCGAAGGCGATGTGCGCGCCGAAGCTTTTTATCCACGTCCAGCTGCCCTGGAACTGGAATCGCTCGCCGCCGGTGTCGAAGCGCGCCCCGATCACCATCATGTAGACGACGACGAGCAGCGAAACACCGAGCGCGATCTGCTTAGCCAGGGTGGTCTCAGTCTTCGGCAGCGCGAACACCACGAGCGACCCGATGAGCGGGATCAGGACCAGGATGACCAGCGTGGGATTATGCATCAGATGAACCTGACCGCGAGCAGCACCGCGATCACCGCGACGCTGCCGCCCATCATCGACAAGGCGTAACTGCGGACGAAGCCGTTCTGCGCCCGGCGCAGCCGCCCCGACCCGCCGCCGAAGCCTGCGGCCAGCCCGTTCACCGCCCCGTCGACGCCCCGGTTGTCGAGCCACACCAGCGCCCGGGTCAGCCATTGACCGGGCCGCATCAAGATCGCCTCGTTGAATGCATCGGCGTAGATGTTCTTGCGCGCGGCCGTGGTGACCGCCGACACGCCTACCGGCTGACTCGTCGGAACCGGCCGACGCCCGAAGGCCACCCAGGCGCCCAACACACCGAGCGCGACGACGACCAGCGTGAGCGCGGTGAGCACCACCGGCGAAATCGTATGCACGCCAAGTTCACCGGACTTGCCGACCGAGGGTTCGAGCCAGTGCTGCAGCCCCCCGCCGAAGATCAGAACCCAGCCCCCGACCAGCGACAGCACGCCGAGCACGATCATCGGAGCGGTCATCACCGTGGGCGCCTCGTGCGGATGCACGTCCGGCTCCCAGCGTCGTTCACCGTGGAAGGTCATGACCAGCGCCCTGGTCATATAAAACGCGGTGAGACCGGCGCCGAGCAGGGCGACCAAACCCAGCAGCCAGCCGGACGTCCCGCCCTTGTCCAATGCCGACTCGATGATCTTGTCCTTGGTGAAGAATCCGGTGGCGAACGGGAAACCGATGATCGCCAGGTACCCGCAGACGAACACGCCGTAGGTGATCGGCATGACCGTCCGCAGCCCGCCGAAACGCCGCATGTCGATGCGGTCGTTCATCGCGTGCATGACCGACCCGGCCGACAGGAACAGGGCGGCCTTGAAGAAGCCGTGGCCGAGCAGGTGCAGGATGCCGATCGCGTACACGCCAGGTCCGAGCCCGACGGCAAGGAACATGTAACCGATCTGGCTGACCGTGGAGTAGGCGAGCACCCGCTTTAGGTCGTCCTGCCCGAATGCGCAGATGCAGCCATAGAGCAGGGTGATCGCCCCGATGATCACAACAACGGTGCGCGCGGCCTGCGACTGATCGAAGATCGGGGCCGATCGGGCGATCAGGTACACGCCCGCGGTGACCATGGTCGCGGCGTGGATGAGCGCCGACACCGGGGTCGGCCCCTCCATCGCGTCCGGCAGCCAGGTCTGCAACGGGAACTGTCCTGACTTGCCGCATGCACCGAGCACGAGCATCAAGGCGATCGCGGCGGCCAATCCCGCCGACAGCCCGGGTGCCTGCTTGAACACTCCGGCGAACGAGGTCGTCCCCAGGTAGCCGAACATCATCATGATCGCGATCGATAGGCCGACGTCGCCGACCCGGTTGGCGATGAACGCCTTCTTGGCTGCGGTCGCCGCAATCGGTCGGTTGTAGTAGTAACCGATGAGCAGGTAGGACGCGAGGCCGACGCCTTCCCAACCGATGTAGAGCACGAGGTAGTTGTCGGCGAGCACGAGCAGCAGCATCGCCGCGATGAACAGGTTGAAATGCCCGAAGAACCGGCGGCTGCCCTCGTCGTGTGCCATGTATCCCACGGCATAGATGTGGATCAATGACCCGACGCCGGTGATGAGCAGCATGAACACCACGGACAGCGGGTCGAGCAGAAAACCAGCGTCCACCCGGAACGAGCCGACCGGCAGCCAAGTGAACAGGTGCAGGGACACTTTGCGTCCCGCACCGCTCTCGGCCTTGACCGAGAAGAACAGCACCACCGAGTACAGGAACAGCACGACCGGGACGACCGCACCGACTAGCGGACCCCATCGGTCGGCCCGCTTGCCGGCGAGCAGCAGCACGGCGGCCGACAACGCCGGCAGCGCGACGAGCAGCCAGGCCGCGGACTGGACGCCGGAGGCGGTGGTCACGATTGCTCCTAGTACTTCAGCAGGTTGGCATCGTCAACCGATGCAGAGCGCCGGGTGCGGAAGATGGACATGATGATCGCCAGGCCCACGACGACCTCGGCGGCGGCCACGACCATCACAAAGAACGCGATGATCTGTCCGTCCAGCGATCCGTTGATGCGGGCGAAGGTCACCAGCGTCAGGTTGACGGCATTGAGCATCAGCTCGATGCACATGAACACCACGATGGCGTTGCGGCGTACGAGCACGCCGACCGCGCCGATGGTGAACAGCGCAGCAGACAGGACGAGGTAGTACGTCGGGGTCATCGCAGCTCGCCCCGGTCACTCAAGGCGGGCAGCTCGCGCACGCCGGCATTGGAGGCCAGCACCGATTCTTCGGCGATCGAGCCGTCTGGCAGCAGCGCCGGTGTGCCGATCGCCGTCGCCGACGACAGGACGCCGGGACCGGGCAGCGGCTGCGGGCGTCCGGTCCGAATGCGGGCCCGCGCCACGACCTTCTGCGAGGGCTTGGGCCCGTCCCGTTCGACGTGCGCCAGCACCATGGCGGCGACCGCGGCCACGATCAACAACGCCGAGGTGAGCTCGAACGCGAACAGGTACTTGGTGAATATCAACGCAGCCAGCGCATTGACGTTGCGACCGCCCGCATTCGGGGCTTCGAGGTTGACCGGTTTCACGTCGCTGAACGCCCGCCCCAACGAGAGCGCGACCAGCAGCGCGAAGGCCAACCCAGCCAGTGCCGCGGCCCACCGCTGCCCGCGCAGCGACTCGACCAGGGAGTCCGACGAGTCACGTCCGACGATCATCAGCACGAACAGGAACAGCACCATGATGGCGCCGGTGTAGACGATGATCTGCACCAGGCCGAGGAACGGCCCCTGCTCGACCAGATAGAACATGCCGAGCGACATCATCGTCGCCACGAGCGACAGCGCCGAGTGCACGGCGTTGCGCAGCAGCACCATGCCGATCGCGCCCGCCAGCGAGATCGGCCCGAGGATCCAGAAGGCGACCGCCTCGCCGAGCGGCACCTGGCCGGTCATCAATGGCCCTGATACGGCCAGCACGGCGCTCATCCGTGGTGCCTTCCGACCTCGATCGCTCGGCCAGTGATCGGCCGCCCGGCGACGTTCGCCGCGCTCTGTGGCTCACCCTGCTGTAGGGGCGCCTGGCTGGCGACCGTGTAGTAGTCCTTCTCGTCGTCGCCGAGACGCATGGGGTGCGGCGGCGCCTCCATGCCGGGCAGCAGCGGCGCCATCAGCTGCTCCTTGGTGTAGATCAGTTCCTCGCGGTTGTCCAGCGCCAGCTCGTACTCGTTGCTCATGGTCAGTGCCCGGGTCGGGCAGGCCTCGATGCACAGCCCGCAGAAGATACAGCGCAGGTAATTGATCTGGTAAACCTTGCCGTAGCGCTCACCGGGCGAGTAACGCTCGTCGTCGGTGTTGTCGGCGCCCTCGACGTAGATCGCATCGGCCGGGCAGGCCCACGCGCACAGCTCGCAGCCCACGCACTTCTCCAGCCCGTCGGGGTGCCGGTTGAGCACGTGCCGGCCGTGATAGCGCGGCGCCGTCGGGTAGATGTCGAACGGGTACTGCTGGGTGTACACCTTCTTGAACATCGTGGCGAAGGTCAGCCCGAATCCCTTCGCGAAACCGCCGAGGCTACCGGTGGGCTCGGTACCGGTGGGCCCGGTGCCTGCCGGTTCGCGGCTTGCCGGCTCGGCGCTCGCGCGGTTAACGCGCTCGACGTCAGTCACGTCGTTCGTCTCCTGCGGTCAGCGCGCCTGCTGGCGGGGCCAACTGAGCCAGTCGCTTCGGTTTCGGGACGACGAGGTCGAGTGGCGGAGTGGGGAACGTCGGCCCGAGTCGGGCCTCGTGTTGGTCGTCGTCCTCGGCGTCGGCCTGTCGGCGCTCGGCGGCCGACTCCTGGACGGTCATCGCAACGATGATCAATGCGAGCACCGGGACCATAACCAGCAGGGCCGACTTCCAGGATGGCCAGCCGCGGTCGTTGAGGACGTGGATGGTCGAGACCGCCATGATCCAGACCAGGTTGATCGGGATCAGCATCTTCCAGCCCAGGTGCATGAACTGGTCGTAGCGCAGCCGGGGCAATGTGCCGCGCAGCCACACGAACACGAAGATGATCGCCACGACCTTGCCGATGAACCACAGCACCGGCCACCAGCCCGAGTTCGCGCCCGACCAGATCGACACCAGTCCAAACGGCGCATGCCAGCCGCCCAGGAACAACGTCGTTGCCAGCGCCGAGACGGTGACCATGTTGATGTACTCGGCGAGGAAGAACATCGCGAACTTGAACGAGGAGTACTCGGTGTGGAATCCGCCGACCAGCTCGGATTCCGCCTCGGGCAGGTCGAAGGGCGCCCGGTTGGTCTCACCCACCACCGCGATTGCGTAGATGATGAACGACACGATCAGCGGGAAGACGTTCCACACGCGGTTCTGCGAGGCGACGATGCCTGACGTCGACATCGTGCCGGCGAACAGGAACACGGCAACCAGCGATAGGCCCATCGCGATCTCGTAGGAGATCATCTGCGCCGCCGAGCGCAGGCCGCCGAGCAGCGGGTACGTCGAGCCGGACGCCCAGCCGGCCAGCACGATGCCATACACGCCGAGTGCGGAGCAGGCGAATACGACGAGTACCCCGACCGGCAAATCAGTCAGCTGAAGCATCGTCTTGTGCCCGAACATCGACACCTGCGGGCCGAACGGGATCACCGAGAACGCGAGGAAGGCCGGCACCGCCGACAGGATGGGTGCGAGGAAGTAAACCGGCTTGTCAGCCAGCAGCGGAATGACTTCTTCCTTGAACGCCAGCTTGATCCCGTCGGCAAGCGATTGCAGCGTCCCCCACGGCCCGGTGCGATTCGGGCCGATGCGGTTCTGCATCCGACCGACGACCTTGCGCTCGAACACGATCGAAAACAGCGTCATGCCAACGAGGAACGCGAAGACGCCGAGGACCTTGATCAGCACGATCCAGACCGGCTCGCCGCCGAATCCGGGGACATCGGGGGCCGCGATACTCATCCGAGGACACCTCCCGCCGTGACCGTGACCGGATCACCCGCGACCGCGCCGAGCGTCGCGCGGACGGCACAGCCCCGCGCATTCGTGGGTAGCCAGACGACCCCGTCCACGACGGCGGAGATGACCGCGGGAACGGTGATCGCACCGCGCGCGGTCGCGACCGTGACAGGCGCGCCGTCGATGACGCCGGCCGCGGCGGCCGTGGCAGCCGACAACACCGCACGGGCCGGCTTTGCGGTGCCCGCCAGGTTGTCGTCGCCGTCGGACAGCCGGCCGGCGTCGATCAGCTCAGGCCAGGTGGCGAGCACGACGCCAGCCTTCCGCGGGGCGGGCGAGCTCACCGTCGGGGCCGTGACCCGGCTTCTCGTAACGCCGAGCCGATCGAGTTCGTCGCGGGCGGCCTGCGGGGTAGGCAGCCCCAGATCGGTATCCAGCTCCTGGGCCAGCGCATCTAGCACCCGGGCGTCGGCCAGCGCACCGGTGCTGGTGAGCGTTAGGTCGAACGGGCGACGTCGGCCTTCCCAGGTCACGAACCGGCCGGCCTTCTCGGCGACTGGTGCGACGGGAAGCACGACGTCGGCGTGCTCGGTCACCGCGCTGTGCCGCACCTCCAGGCTGATGATGAACCCGGCCTGCTCGAGTGCTTGCGTCGCTAGCGAGGGATCGGGCAGGTCGGACGGGTCGAGTCCGCCGACGAGCAGCGCGGCGATCGCGCCGTCGCGCGCGGCGGTGAGGATCCCGGTGAGGTCACGCCCCGGCAGGCTTGGCACCGTCGCATCCCACGCCCGCTCGACCTCGACGCGTGCGGCGTCGTCGGCAACCTCGCGTCCTCCGGGCAGCAGCGTCGGCAGCGCACCGGCGTCGACGGCTCCCCGCTCCCCCGCCCGGCGCGGGACCCAGGCCAATCGCGCGCCGGTCTGTTCGGCCAACGCGGCCGCCGCGCTGAGCGCGCCCGGCGATGACGCGAGTCGCTCACCGACCAGGATCACCGACGAGCCGATGTGCAGCGCGTCCCGGGCGTCGCCGTCCAGCGCGCGCAGAACGGACGCCTCGCTCCCGGGGGCGCTCGGGATCAAAGTGCCGTCGAGCTTCACCAGCCCGTCGGACGTGAACGGCGCCACCGCGAAAACCCGAGTGCGACCGGCACGCGCGCTCTTGCGCAGCCGCAGGTACACGATAGGCGACTCCTCCTCGGGCTCGAGCCCGACGAGCAACACGGCGGACGCAGCTTCGAGGCTCGCGTACGACACATGCTCGGGCGGCACGGCCGCCACGTGCGAACCGAGGAAGGCCAGCTCCTCGTCGCTGTGCGGTCGGGCCCGGAAGTCGACGTCGTTCGTACCGAGCACGACCCGGGCGAACTTGGCGTACGCGTAGGCATCCTCTTCGGTGAGCCGACCGCCCGGCAGCACGCCGACGCCGCCACGGTCGCGAGCCTCGTGCAGCCCAGCCGCCGCCCGTTCCAGTGCCTCCGGCCAGCTCGCCTCGACCAGGTCGCCGGACTCGTCACGTACGAGCGGGGCGAGCAGGCGATCGGGCTGGGTCGCGTAGTGGAACGCCCAGCGTCCCTTGTCGCAGTTCCATTCCTCGTTGACCAACGGGTCGTCGCCGGCCAGCCGCCGAGTGACCCGGCCGCGTCGCCAGTCGGCCCGCAGCGAGCACCCCGAAGCACAGTGCTCACACGTGGTGTCGGTGCTCATCAGATCGAACGGCCGGGCCCGGAAGCGATAGGACGCGCCAGTTAACGCGCCGACCGGGCAGATCTGCACGGTGTTACCGGAGAAGTAGGACTGGAACGGGACGCCGTCCGCGGTGCCGATCTGCTGATCGGCGCCGCGTTCGAGCAGGTCGATGAAGGAGTCGCCCGCGATCTGCTCGGAAAATCGGGTGCAGCGTTGGCACAGCACGCAGCGTTCCCGGTCGAGCAGCACGTTCGACGAGATCGCGATCGGCTTGACGAAGGTGCGCTTGACGTCGTGGAAGCGGGTGTCGGCGCGGCCATTGCTCATGGCCTGGTTCTGCAGCGGGCACTCGCCGCCTTTGTCGCAGACGGGGCAGTCGAGCGGATGGTTGATCAGCAGCAGTTCCATCACCCCCTGCTGCGCCTTGTCGGCGACGGCTGAGGTCAGCTGAGTCTTGACGACCATGCCAGGCGTGACGGTCGTCGTGCAGGACGCCGCGGGCTTGGGCATGCCCCGCCCGTTACCGGTGTCGGTGACCTCGACCAGGCACTGGCGGCATGCGCCAGCTGGTTCGAGTAGCGGATGGTCGCAGAACCGGGGGATCTGGATGCCCAGCTGCTCGGCCGCGCGGATAAGCAGGGTGCCCTTGGGCACCGAGATCTGGATGCCGTCGATCGTGACGGGGATGAGATCGGCGGGTGCAGCGGGCTGGCCCGTCTTGTCAGCGGCGAGGGTCATGTCAGTGGGCTCCTGCCAGGGCTGGCTCGCGCTCAGCCGCGGGATCGCGCTGGATCAGGGCCAGGTACTCGTCGCGGAAGTACTGGATGGAGGAGGTGATCGGACTGGTCGCGCCGTCGCCAAGCGCGCAGAACGACCGGCCAAGGATGTTGTCGCTGACGTCGAGCAGGGTGTCGAGGTCTTCGACGGTGCCTTCACCTTTGAGGATTCGCTCCAGGATCTGCGCGGTCCAGTAGGTGCCCTCTCGGCACGGTGTGCACTTGCCGCACGACTCATGCTCATAGAACTTCGTCCATTTCCAGACCGCCCGCACGACACTGTCGTCCTCGTCGAAGATCATCAGCGCGGACGTGCCGTTCATCGAGCCTGCCTTGACGACGGCGTCGAAATCGAGCGGCACGTCGAGGTGCTCGCAGGTGAACAGCGGGGTGGACGAACCACCTGGCGTCCAGAACTTCAGTTCCTTGCCACGACTCATGCCCCCGGCCAACTCGATCAACTCACGCAGCGTGGTGCCCATCGGCGCCTCGTACTGGCCCGGGTTGCTCACCCGGCCAGACAGCGAGTACATGCACGGTCCGGGTGAGCCTTGGGGGCCGAACTGCTTGAACCACTCGGCGCCGCCCAACACGATGTAGGGCACGCTGGCCAGACTGCCCAGGTTGTTGACCACCGTCGGGGCGTCGTAAAGCCCGTTCGTCGCCGGGAACGGCGGCTTGAGCCGGGGCTGCCCGCGCTTGCCCTCGAGCGAGTCGAGCAGCGCGGTCTCCTCGCCACAGATGTAGGCACCTGCCCCGCTGTGCACGACGATGTCGCACCGCAGACCCGATCCCAAGACATCCTCGCCCAGATACCCGTTTGTGTAGGCCTCGGCGACCGCTGCGGTCATCCGCCGGATCGCGTGCACCGCCTCGCCGCGGATGTAGATGAACGCGCGCTCGGCCCGAACGGCGTAACAGGCGATGATGACGCCCTCGATCGCCGAGTGTGGGTCGTTCATCATCAGCGGCAGGTCGCGGCAGGTGCCCGGCTCGCTCTCATCGGCGTTGACCACGACGTAGTGCGGCTTGCCGTCGCCTTGCGGGATGAACTGCCATTTCATGCCGGTCGGGAACCCCGCGCCGCCGCGTCCGCGCAGGTTCGAGTCCTTGACCATGGCGATGATCTCGTCGGGCTGCATGGTGAGCGCCCTGCGCAAGCCCACATAGCCGTCGAGTCCCTCGTAGTTGTCGATCTTCCATGGCTGATGGGTACCGAACCGTTTGGTAAGTACCGGGGTGAGTGGCATCTCAGCCCTCCTCGGTGCCGGACGGGTCGCCGACGGTTGGCTGAGTGGGCCGTGCCTTGGCCGGGCGGCGCCGTGCAGTGCTCTTGTGGCCGGCAGGCTTCGCCGGGTGCGCGGGGTCGGACTCGGCGGTGGAAAGCGGGGCGTCGTGTGCGCTGCTCGGACGTGCGGACTGGGCCGGCTCCGGCGGTTCCGGCTGGGCCTTGCCGCCCTGGACCGCGAAGGACGGCGCCGAGTCACCACGTTGGAGGGCCAGCGTGATGCCAGCGAGCGTCGGCGGCCCGACGGCGTCGGCCTCGATCGCCTCGGGCCGCTCATCCATGAACCCGGCGATCTGCCGGGACGTCTCGCGGAAGGTGCACAGCGGCGCGCCGCGGGTGGGCAGCGGCCGCTCGCCGGCCCGCAGCTGGCCGACGAGGCGCTGCGCCGACTCGACGGTCTGGTTGTCGAAGAACTCGTAGTTCACCGTGACCACGGGGGCGTAGTCACACGCGGCCAAGCACTCTGCGTGCTCGAGGGTGATCGTGCCGTCGGCCGTGGTCTCGTTCATGCCGACGCCCAGCGAGTCAGCCAACGCCGCATAGATCTCGTCACCGCCGAGTAATCCGCACAGCGTGTTCGTGCAGACGCTGACCAGGTAGTCGCCGGTGGGCGCCCGCTTGTACATCGTGTAGAACGTGGCGACCGCCGCCACCTGGGCCTTCGTCAGGTCCAGCATGTCGGCGCAGAACGCGATCCCGTCGGGGGTGATGTAGCCCTGCTCGGCCTGCATCAGGTGCAGCATCGGCAGCAGGGCCGATCGGGCCTGACCGACCGGGTAGCGGTCCATCAGCTCCTGCGCCGCGGCGCGTACGTCCGCGTCGAACACCGTCGGGTCGCCAGCGCGCTCGATGGATAACGTCACGGTGCGCCCGTTCTCATAGGCGCTGCGCTGAGCGGTCGGCGAGCTGTTGTGCGCGGTCACCGGTCGCACCCGCCCATCACCGGGTCGATCGAGGCCACCGACGCGATCACGTCCGCTACCAGCCCGCCGATCGCGAGCGTCGCGACGGATTGCAGGTTCACGAACGACGGCTCCCGGAAGTGCACGCGGTAAGGGCGGGTGCCGCCGTCGCTGACCACGTGCGCCCCCAGTTCGCCACGGGGCGACTCGACCACCTGGTACACCTGCCCGGGCGGCACCCGGAATCCCTCGGTGACCAGCTTGAAATGATGGATCAGCGACTCCATGGAGCCGGCCATGATCTTCTGGACGTGCTCGAGAGAGTTGCCCAACCCGTCCGGGCCGAGCGAGAGGCGTGCCGGCCAGGCAACCTTCGGGTCGTCGATAATCGTCGGACCTGGCTCGAGCCGGTCAAGCACCTGCTCGACAATCTTGACCGACTCCCACATCTCGGCGACCCGCACGACGAAGCGCGACCACGAGTCGCCACGGTCGTCGGTGGGCACCTCGAAGTCGAACGTCTCATAGCCGAGGTACGGCTCGGTCTTTCGCAGGTCCCAAGGCAGTCCGGCCGCGCGCAGCAGTGGACCGGTGATGCCGAGCGCCAGGCAGCCCTCGACGCCGATCCAGCCGACGTCCTTGAGCCGCTGCACCCAGATGGGTTGCCCGCGCAGCAGCTTGTCGACGCCGCCAAGTTCCTTGCGCATCTCGACAACCCAGTCGCGGACCGTCTGGACGGTGTTGTCGGGCAGGTCCTGGGCGATGCCGCCGGGACGGATGTAGGCGTGGTTCATCCGCAGGCCGGTGATCAGCTCCATGACGTCCAGGCACTTCTCCCGGGCGCGGAAGCCATTTGTCATGGCCGTCAGCGCGCCGAGCTCCAGTCCGCCGGTAGCCAGCCAGACCCAGTGCGAGGAGATCCGATTGATCTCCATCATCATCACCCGGATGAGTTGAGCCCGGGCCGGCACCTCGACCCCGAGCAGTCGTTCGACGGCCATGCAGTACGCGGTCTCGTTGAACATCGGCGACAGATAGTCGGCGCGGGTGAGGAACGTGACGGCCTGCGTCCAGGTACGAAACTCGGCGTTCTTCTCGATGCCGGTGTGCAGGTAGCCGATCACCACGCGGGCGTCGGTCACCGTCTCGCCTTCGAGCTCGAGGACGAGTCGCAGCACGCCGTGCGTCGAGGGATGCTGCGGCCCCATGTTCAGCACGATGCGTTCTTCGCCGATCGGGTCACCGCCACCGAAGACGGCGTCCCAGTCGCCACCCGTGACCGTGTAGACGCGTCCCTCAGTGGTTTTGCGGGACGGGCTGTAGATGTCGCTCATCGGTATGCCCTGCGCTGGTCGGGGGGCGGGATCTCGGCTCCCTTGTATTGCACCGGGATGCCACCGAGCGGGTAGTCCTTACGCTGCGGGAAGCCCTCCCAGTCGTCAGGCATGAGGATCCGGGTCAGTGCCGGGTGACCGTCGAAGACGATGCCGAACATGTCGTAGGCCTCGCGTTCCTGCCAGTCGGCAGTGGGATAGATCGGCGTCACCGACGGCACGTGCGGGTCTTCGACGCTCACCGCCGTCTCGAGTCGCAGCCTGCGCCGGTAGGTCATCGAGGTGAAGGCGTAGACGGCGTGCAGCCGGTCGACGCTGCCCAGGTAGTCGACACCGGACACACTCGAGAGCAGCTCGAAGCGCAGCCCGGGATCGTCGCGCAGCACCTGCGCAATGGAGCGGACGTGCTCGCGCTCGACGTAGAGCGTCAGCTCGCCGCGGTCGACGACTACCTTGCTGATTGCCCGGTTGAACTCGGGATATGCGGCCGCCAAGGCGTCGACGACGTCGTCGAAATAACCGCCGTAAGGACGGTCCGCCGCGGGCGGCGTCCAGGGCTCGCGTACCAAGCCGCCGAAGCCACTGGTGTCGCCCGAACCCGGCACCCCGAACATGCCACGCTGCTGCACGCCGAAGGGCGCGTCGGGGGGACCGCCCGCCGACACCGTCGCCCGCTCGGCAATCGCCGCGGGCTCGGCGGGCGCGGCGTTGTCCGGCACCGGCCGCTGGGTGGGTCCTGGGCCAGTCACGAGGCATCCGCCGGCATCGCACCAGGCGATCGAAGAGCGACCGCGGCGGCGCTCATCGGGCGTACCGCACGCTCGACGGGACCAGCTCGACCTTCTGATCGGCCAGCTTCTTCGCCCGCTTCGGCCCGAGCGGTTCGTTCATGATCTTGTGGTGCAGCTTGAGGATCGCGTCGATGAGCATCTCCGGCCGCGGCGGACACCCCGGCAGATACATGTCGACCGGCACGACGTGGTCGACGCCCTGGACGATCGCGTAATTGTTGAACATGCCGCCGGAACTCGCACACACGCCCATTGCCAGGACCCACTTGGGCTCGGGCATCTGGTCGTAGATCTGCCGCAGCACCGGCGCCATCTTCTGGCTCACCCGCCCGGCCACGATCATCAGGTCTGCTTGCCGCGGCGACGGTCGAAAAACCTCCATGCCGAAGCGGGCCGAGTCAAAGCGCGGTGCGCCGAAGGTCATCATCTCGATGGCGCAGCACGCCAGGCCGAAAGTTGCCGGCCACAGCGAGGACTTGCGGGTCCAGTTCACCAGCTTCTCGACACTGGCCAGCAGGACGCCGTCGGGCAGTTTCTCTTCCAGTCCCATGCCGCTCAGTCCCAATCCAGGCCGCCGCGCCGCCAAACGTAGGCGTACGCGATAAACACGGTCACGATGAAGATGATCATCTCGACGAGACCGAACAGCTGAAGTTCCTTGTTGGCGACGGCGTAGGGATACAAGAAGATGATCTCGATGTCGAAGACGATGAACAGCATTGCGGTCAGGAAGTACTTGACCGGGAAGCGGTGCGGCCCCTCGGGCTGCGGCGTCGGCTCGATACCGCATTCGTAGAAGTCCAGTTTGGCGCGGTTGTAGCGCCTGGGCCCGATGAACGGGGCGATGCCGACCGAGAATCCAGCGAATCCCAATGCCAGGACGAACAACAAGACGATGGGTAGGTACGGCGCGAGCATCGGTTGTCCGTCCCTTCTCGGCAGCGATATGAGAGCAAAGTGGATCAGGCGAAGGTTAGTAGTGGGAGAGGTCCCGGGCGCAGGCGGGCATGTTTAACGCACCGCCGGCGTCAGGCGGTTCAACAGGGTGATCAGCCGATCGGACACGTCGCCGCCGCGCGGATCGGACAGGTTGGCGAGCAGCTTGAGCACGAAGCGCATCAAGCCGGGATGCGGAAGGCCATGGCGGGTGCAGGCACGCATGACGGCGGGGTTGCCGATCAGCTTCACGAACGCGCCGCCGAGGCGGTAGTAGGAGCCCCACTCGTCGGCCATCCGCATCGCATAACTCTGCAGCGCCCGCTCCCGCTGCGGACCCGTGGGGCGGGCGAGCGCCTGGAGCACCGCGTCGGCCGCGTACTTGCCGGATTCCATCGCGTAGGGGATGCCTTCGCCGTTGAACGGGTTGACCGAGCCGCCCGAGTCCCCGACGAGCAGCATCCCCCGGGTGTAATGCGGCGTGCGATTGAAGCCCATCGGCAGTCCCGCGCCTCGAGTCGGCCCGGTGGCGTTCGGTTCGCGCAGCCCCCACTCCTCCGGCGTGCCGGCTAGCCAGCTGGTGAGCAGGTTCCGGTAGTCAGTCTTCTGGAATCCGGCGCTGGAGTTCAGCACGCCCAGCCCGACGTTGACCGTGCCGTCACCCATCCCGAAGATCCACCCGTAGCCGGGCATGAGTTTCGCGTCGTCGGCGCCGGGCGGACCGTCCCACAGCTCGAGCCAGGACTCCAGGTAGTCGTCGTGCGTGCGTGGACTCGTGTAGTACCGCCGCACCGCGACGCCCATCGGCCGCCGTTCGTTGCGATGCAGGCCCAGATGCTGGGCGAGCCGGCCGGACACCCCGTCGCAGGCGAGCACGACGGGAGCGCGATAGCTCACTGGTGCCTTCTCTGGGCCGACCTTCGCGGTCACGCCGACGACCCGTCCGGCCCGGTCGAGAACCGGTTCGGCGACGCTGGTCTGCTCGTGCATGACGGCGCCAGCTTTGACTGCGTGGTTGGCGAGCAGCGCGTCGAGATCGGAGCGCGGCCGGACCAGGCCGAAGTCAGGAAAGCTGGTGAGCTCGGGCCAGCGCAGGTGCAACCGGTGGCCGCCGCCGATCACCCGCAGGCCCTTGTTGTGCAACCAGCCTGCGCCCTGGCTGACGTCGATGCCCATGTCGATGAGCGCGCGCGTGCCACGCGGCGTCAGCCCGTCGCCGCAGACCTTCTCCCGCGGGAACGCCGACTTGTCGACCAACATCACGTCGAGTCCGGCGCTCGCCAGCCAATACGCCGCGGCGCTGCCCGCGGGACCGGCGCCGACGACGATCGCGTCCGCGTCATAGCGGCGCTCAGTCGGGGTTCGGGGGGCGGCAGCTTCAGCGGGCCGGGTGGCGGCGATCGGGGTGGTCATTCGCCGCCTCCGTGCTGGCCTCGCGAGCTTGTGAACGACTTCACAAGCTATCCGAAGGCCAGTGTATGCGCTCGGCTCGACCGGTGCGCGGGACCTCATTGTGATGCTTCGCGGCCGGCCCCGGTCGGCGCTAGCGTCTGCAGGTCGTGAGCGACGCGGACACCAGGCGACACCCGGACCCGGCCGCGCGGGCGGCCGGATGATCGTGCACGACGCGGCCGCTGCCGACCTCGACGCGAGGACGTTGTACGGCATCCTGCGGCTGCGTAGCGAGGTGTTCGTCATCGAGCAGGACTGCGTCTACCTCGATCCGGACGGACGAGATCTGCAACCGGGCGCCCGCCAGCTGTGGGTCGAGCATGGCGACCAGGTGGTCGCAACGCTGCGGGTGCTGGAGGATCCGGCTGGGCACCGCGTCGGCCGGGTCTGCGTGGCTGCCTCGGCACGCTCGACCGGTCTGGCGGCGACTTTGCTGCGGCGGGCAATCGAGCTGGCGGGTGATCGTGACGTGGTACTCGACGCCCAGTCCTATCTACAGCAGTGGTACGAGCAACTCGGCTTCGTTCGCTCAGGCGCCGAGTTCGTCGAGGACGGCATCCCGCACGTCCCGATGCGTCGATCGGCTAGCCGGCCAGACTGACGGCGGTCAGCGCCGCGGTCGCAACGGAAAGCACGGCGACTACGACGATGCGCCGACGGCGGGATCGGGAGGCGGGCGGACGGGCGAGCGAGGCGGCCAGAGCGAGTGCCGCAGCTGCGGCAATGACCTCGACCAGACGCTTCTGCCCGAGAGCCAGCTTGAGCAGCAGCGCACCGAACGCAGCGGCGCCAAGCGCGGTTCGATTCCACGACAGGGTCGTGCGCTCGACCGCGAAGCCCCAGCGATCGGTCACCAGCGGGTGAACACGACCAGCACGAGCACAACCGCACCGACCAGGGCGATCGCGCCAGTAACCACGAGCAGTACCGGGCTATAGGGCAGCGGGGCGGCGCGGCGCATCGCCCGCTCGTTCGCCGACCACCGTGGGTAGGCAAGCACACTGAGCAGCAAACCCGCCGCTGCCAGGATCGCGCCGAGCAGCACGCGGGCGCCGCTCAGCCGGAACTCCGGTACCAGCTGCACGACTGCCACGGCGCCGGCCAGCAACGACAGGGCGGTACGGATCCACGCGAGGAAGGTCCGCTCGTTGGCGAGGGAGAACCGGTAATCCGGATCGGCCCCTTCGGCCAGCCAGCTCGGTCGGGTGCGCATGACGCCATCGTCGCGCATCCGTGCGGCTGGCCGAAAACGTCGTCACAGTTGCATCGCGCGCACTGCCACTTGGGCGGTAGTCCGCGTCAATGGATCGTGCGGCGATGGCGCCACTCGTGATTCGCTGTGCCGGTGAACGCTTGTCAACGGCGCCGACTCCGATGAGCGGACCGCTCAGCGGGGTACGCGTCCTCGAGCTCGCCGGTCTCGGCCCCGGCCCGTTCGCGGCGATGTTGCTCGCCGACATGGGCGCGGACGTGATCCGGGTCGACCGGGTCGCCCAGCGTGGAGCCGGATCGGCGGGCGGCATCGTCGGGCGCGGCCGGCGCTCGATCGCGGTCGACCTCAAGCACCCGGACGGGCGGGCGGTGGTGCTCGATCTGGTGGCGGGGTCCGACGTGCTGGTCGAGGCGTTCCGTCCCGGCGTTACCGAACGACTCGGGCTCGGCCCGGACGACTGCCTCGCGGTCAATCCGCGGTTGGTGTACGGCCGGATGACCGGCTGGGGGCAGGACGGTCCGCTCGCGCCGAGTGCGGGACACGACATCGGCTATATAGCGGTGACCGGTGCGTTGCATGCCAGCCGACGAGCCGGCGACCGTCCGGTGCCACCGATGAACCTGCTCGGCGATCTCGGCGGCGGTGCGCTGTATTTCGCGTTCGGCATCGTGTGTGCGCTGTGGCAGGTCGAGCGCAGTGATCAGGGCCAAGTGATCGACGCGGCGATCGTCGACGGCACCGCGTCGCTCACCAACCTGATCCTCGATCTGCGGGCGATGGGCGACTGGAGCGGACCGCCCGGCGGCAACCTGCTCGACAGCGGCGCGCCGTTCTACGAGGTGTACGCCTGCGCGGACGGCGCCGAGCTCGCCGTCGGTGCGCTGGAACCGAAGTTCTACGCCGAGCTGCTACGGCTCACCGGTGCCGCCGCTGCCGAGCTCGCGCCCGATGTGCGGATGGACCCAACGACCTGGCCGGCCGCCAAGGAACGGTGGGCCCAATTGTTCGCCACCCGTTCCCGCGCGCAGTGGTTGTCGCTGCTCGAAGGCACCGACGCATGCGTCGCGCCGGTGCTGTCGTGGGACGAAGCACCGCGTCACCCGCACCTCGCCGCGCGCGGAACGTTCGTCGAGCGGGACGGCGTGGTGCAGGCCGCTCCCGCGCCGCGCTTCAGCCGCACGCCGGCCACGCTTCCGCGCTCGGCCGCCAGCTACGGCCAGCACACCGACGAGGTGCTCCGCCAGGTGGGCCGGTCGGCCGAGCAGATCGAGCAGTTGCGATCGAGCGGTGCCGTCACCTGAACGGCGGCGGCTATGGCAACCCTGACCGGTGCGAACCCCCATGAGCGGAACAAGAAGACCGGGATTCAGCGCTCGCGGAAGCCGCCGAGGAAGCGGCGGAACACTCCGCCGGTGCGCGGCAGCGGTGCTGCCGGCGGCGGCGCCGCGCGTCGTTGCCGGGCGATCGGCTGGTCGTAGTCGGTGCGCGCGATCGCGTCGATCACCTGCGCCTCGCCGAAATGCTCCGAGCCGTCGATGACTGGGACGAAGCCGACCAGCATGCCGTCGCGCATCACCTGCGCCTCTAGCCCGGCGGTGCCGTCGGTGTCCCACACCGCCTCGCGACCGTCGCCGAGCGCCACCCGCACACCGAACTGGAAGACGCCCGCCTTGGCGAGGTACGCGTCGATGCCCCGTTCGCGCAGGGCGTCGACGACGCGGGTGGCCCGGTTCTCGTCCATCGAGCGACGCTATCAACGCAAGGCTGAGCAAACGCCGACACGCCGACCCGCCGATGAGGACGCGGCAGCGGCCGCCGACCAGGCAGGGCTGCCTGCGCGTGCCAGGCTGTGTCATGGCGTCGTTGAAGGAGTACCGGCGTAAGCGCAACCCGGCACGTACCCGCGAGCCGATGCCTCGCGATCGATCCACAACGAACGGCAACTCCTTCGTCGTCCAAGAACACCACGCGTCCGCCCTGCACTGGGATTTTCGACTCGAACGGGACGGCGTGCTGGTGTCGTGGGCGATCCCGAAGGGCATGCCGCCCGACCCGAAGGTCAACCACCTGGCCGTCCACGTCGAGGATCACCCGCTGGAGTACGCGACCTTCGAGGGCACCATCGCCGAGGGCGAGTACGGGGGCGGCGAGGTGTCGCTCTGGGACCACGGCAGCTACGTCGCCGAGAAGTGGACCGACCGCGAGGTCAAGGTCGTGCTGTCCGGCAGCAAGGTCAACGGTCGCTTCGCGTTGTTCCAGACGGGCGGCAAGAACTGGATGATCCATCGCATGGACGCGCCCGCCCGCCCCGACTGGCAGCCACTGCCAACCGAATTGCGGCCGATGCTGGCGACGCTGGGCGAACTGCCGACCGACGACGAGCAGTGGGCTTACGAGATGAAGTGGGACGGCGTGCGCGCGCTCGTTCGGGTCGACGGCGGGCGCATCACGGTCAACTCGCGCAACGACCGCGAGCTGACCGTGAGCTATCCTGAGCTGCGACCGCTCGGCGAGCAGCTAGGGACGACACAGGTGCTGCTCGACGCCGAGATCGTGAGCCTCGACGAGCACGGCCGGCCCAGCTTCGGCCGGCTGCAGCAGCGCATGCATGTCGCGTCCGCATCGGCCGCGCGCCGACTCGCCGAGAGCGACCCGGCGGTACTGCTGATCTTCGACTTGCTGCACCTGGACGGTCGCTCGCTGCTCGATCTGCCGTATGCGCAGCGGCGTGAGTTGCTGCTCGGGCTGGAGCTATCCGGTCCGGCGTGGCAAACCCCGCCCGCGTTCGAGGGGTCGGGCGCCGCGGCGGTGCAGGCCAGCCGCGAGCAGGGCCTCGAGGGCGTCATGGCCAAACGGCGGCAGTCGCGCTACCGGCCGGGGCGGCGCTCGCCAGACTGGGTGAAGGTCAAGAACATCCGCACCCAGGAGGTAGTTGTCGGCGGCTGGAGCCCCGGTAAAGGCAGACGCGAAGGAACGATCGGCTCGCTGTTGCTGGGCATGCCGGGCGAGCGCGGCCTGACCTACATCGGTCAGGTCGGCACCGGATTCACCGACGCAACGCTCGCCGAGCTGTCCGGCCGGCTCACCCGGCTCGGCCGCAAGACGCCGCCGTTCGACCCGGCCGTGCCCCGCGCCGACGCCCGCGACGCGCGGTGGGTGACGCCGCGGCTGGTCGGCGAGGTGGCCTTCACCGAGTGGACGGGTGAGGGTCGGTTGCGCCACCCGTCCTGGCGCGGGCTCCTTCCGGACAAGTCACCCGACGAGGTCGTACGGGAGAGCTGACGACGGCAGCCGGCCGGCCCGGACGATCCGTCGCTCGTCCGGACGCCGAGGTGCGAATCGCTGCCTCGATGGCCGCGGCGTGCCTCACGGGTAACGGCACCGCGACGCGGTGAGATGGAGCATGATCACGGGGATCATCGCGTTGGCGGGCGTCCTGGTCGGCGCTGGACTGACCGTGCTCGCCGCGTGGCTGACCGATCGGCGTTATGCCAACCGGCACGAGCACCGTCGAATGCTCGCCGACAAGCAGGCGGCGTACCACCGAGTGCTTCGCGAGCTCGACCAGCTGCTGATGATGCCGCGTGATCATCCCGATCTGGGCCTGCAAGTGCGTTCGCTGACCGCGCAGATCACCGAGCTGCAGCTGATCGCTCCGCCGGCGCTCTCCGAGCTCGCGGGGCAGTGTGTCGCAGTGGCGCTGCAATCGTCGACCGACCCGTACTGGGCTGCGCAGCTGCGCGGGCAGTTCGCACTCGCAGCGCGCACGGATTTGAACCCCGCCGAGGGACGTCAGGTCACGAACGCCGTGGTCACCCGTCGCGGCGCGCGGCATGCCGTTGCCCGCCGCGCACGGTAGTCGGCGCTTCGATCAAGCTCAGCTCTGCGCCCGGTGCAACGCGACGATGCCGCCGGTGAGATCGCGCCAGGCGACGCTTCGCCAGCCAGCTGAAGCAAGCCGCGACGCAAGCTCGGCCTGGCTCGGCCACGCACGGATCGACTCCGCAAGATAGACATACGCCGCCGGGTCGCTGCTGACCCGCCTGGCAACGGCGGGCAGCAGGCGCATGAGGTACTCCAGGTACACCGTCCGGAACGGCGCCCAGGTCGGGTGGCTGAACTCGCAAACCACGAGTCGTCCGCCGGCTCGAATCACGCGCAGCATCTCGCGGAGCGCACGGTCGCAGTCGACGGTGTTGCGCAGCCCGAAGGAGACCGTGACCGCATCGAAGGACCGGTCGGCGAACGGCAAGCGAAGGGCATCACCGGCAACGAGATGGACGCCCCCCGTCGTCCGGCGCTTCCCGACTCTGAGCATGCCTAGAGAAAAGTCGCAGCCAACGATTTCGGCCCCGGAGCGGGCCAGCGCAACGCTGCAGGTGGCCGTGCCGGCGGCCAGGTCGAGCACCCGCTCACCCGGCTGTAGGTCGAGCGCGTTGCGGACGGCGCGCCGCCAGCCACGATCCCGACCCAAGGACAGCACCGTGTTGGTCAGGTCGTACCGCGGGGCCACCTGATCGAACATGGCGGCGACCTCGGCCGGGTCTTTGTCGAGCGTCGCGCGCGTCATGCGGGCTTCGCCACGGCCTGCGTGGGCTGGACGAGGAAGATCCAGATGTCCCAGATGATGTGGCTGAAGACGAGCGCAGGCATCGGCACCCCCGCGGCCGCGAAGGCCGACCAGCCGGTGCCGGCGACCGTCGCCGCGCCGACCAAGGTGGGGTTGCCGCTCGCCAGGTGGACCGCGCCGTAGCAGCCGGCCGCCGCAGCCGCGCCCACCGTCCTGCCGTACCGCCGGGTGAGAGCCGATTGGAGCAGGCCCCGCCAGTACAGCTCCTCGGCCGGGCCGATGATCAGCGCCAACCGGGCCGCGATCTCGGGAACCGGCCGCATGTGCCGCAGGGCGTAGATGTCCTCGATGTCCGCCGCGCCGTTCGGCATGACCACTCGGGCAGCGCGGTCGCCCAGCTGGAAGACTCCGTACAAGGACGCGGCGATGGCCGCACCGGTCGCGAGGTCGCGAGGTCGCGGACGGCTGGCCCGAAGCGCCGCGTCGCTGGCCAGCGAGGCGCTGCCGAGGAGCAGACCGGTCCGCGTCATCCGTTGCCAGAAACGCGCCTTGGGGCCGCGGAAGGTTTGCGCGAAGGAGGCGAAGCCCACCGCGAGTGTGGCCGCAATAACCGCATTGCTCGGTTGCCGGGGCAGACGAAAGGACAAGCTGCTCTCCTGTCAGGGGTGCCAGACCGCGGCCGTTGCCAGTCCGGCAACTAGGAGCAGCCCGAATGCGGCATGCAGCTGGGCGGTCTGCAGGTCGATCATGGCGATGGCGCGTTGCTGGCCAGCGGCACCGAGCTCGCTCGCGCGCAATGCATTGACCAGCAACGGCAAGGACAGCACGGCGAACAACGACAGCGGTGGCAGCACAGCAACGGCGACCGCTAGGGCCAGCGCGATGTAGGCGCCGACGATCAGCACGACGTACAGGCGATGGGCGATTCGGCGGCCGGCCCGGATGGACAGGGTGCTGATCCCAGCCCGTCCGTCCTCGCCGATGTCACGCCACTCGTTGCCGTGCAGGATCGCGGTGACGAGCAGGCCGATCGGGATGCTGAGGATGGCCGCGTCACCGGACCAGTTGCCGGTGATCGTGTAGTAGCCGCCAACTACCATCAATGGACCCATGAGCAGGAAAACCATGGGCAACCCGAGCGCACGGTACTTGTACTGCAGCGGAGGGGCCGTGTAGCCCCAGCCGCCGAGAAGGCCGGCCGCGCCAAGCAGCAGCATCGGCACTCCGCGGACGGCGACCAGGCCTAACCCGATCGCGCCCGCGAGCAAGAAGGCAGCGGCGGCCAGCACGAAGGCGGTTCGCTCGGTGACCCTTCCGGTAACGAGCGCCTGGCTGGCGCGCGGGGAGGTAATCGAGTCGATGCCCCGCCGGACGTCGTAGATTTCGTTCACCACGTTGGTGCCGATCTGCAGCAACATCCCGGCAAGCAGACTCGCCAGCAGCAGTGGCCAGGACAGCGCCGAGTGGCCGGCGGCGAGAGCGCCCGCTGCTGCGATGGGAACAATTGACGCGGTCAGGCTGAACGGCCGGGTGACCTCGACCAGGGCGCGGATTCGACGGCGCAGCGGCAAGCGGGCGCTGGTAGCGGCCGCCTTGGTCGCCACCGGTATGGGCGCCCATCCGACGCCGGCAGCCGCGCTTCCGTACAGCCGGGCCGACTCGACCACGGCCGCCACCTGCTCCTCGGTCTGCAGGACCGGCTGCAGGATCGGCAAGGTCATGCCGGCGGCCGCGTATCGCTCAGCCCGGCTGGCGACCTCGTCGTGCGTCCCGCACAGCAGAAACGCATCGACCAGCTCATCGGGGATGAGCCCGGCTGCCACGTGATAGTCACCGGCCCGCCATGCTGCGGCGACTCGGTGCCGAAGCTCGGGCTCGAGGCCCACGCGGCGCATCGCGATGTCGGACTGCACCGAGAGCATGTAGATGACGAACGGCTCTCGTTTGGCCCGGTCGAGCGCGGCCCGCCGACTGACGTCCACGAGTGAGAGCAGGTAGCCCCCTACATCGACCGATCCCGGCGCACGACCCACCTCGGCGGCGGCAGCCTCGATGCGCCGCACCGCAAGCTCGACCCCCTGCACCGACTCCGCCGGCCGGGCGAGGTAGCCGTCGGCAGCCCGCCCGGCCAGCTCGTGGAAGGCCCGCCGATAGCCAGCCACCCACAGCGGCGTGCGGTGCACCGGCGGGAACATCGGCTCGAGGTCGGGGATGCCCGCAGCGGTGGGCAACCGCTCCCCGGACCACAGCTGCCGCAAGTCCGACATCGACGCCTCGATCCGCTCGATCGCCTGTTCTGCGTCGTACGGGATCCCCATCTGCGCCAATCGGAGCGGCAGCGCTGTGCCCAACGCCAACACGATCCGGCCAGGCGCCAGGTCGTCGAGCGCGCTGACCGTCATGGCCAACAGGACGGGGTGTCGGGTGTTGACGTTCACCGCGCCCAGAGCGACCCGGATCTCAGGCACGCTGGCGGCCACCGTGGTGGCATAGGTGATGGCATCGCGCTCGAAGTAACTCTCGTGGAACCAGACCGATTCCAGCCCGGCCAGCCGAGCGCGGTCGGCCGCCTGCACGGCGTCGCGAAGGTCGCCGGAGGAAGCGAGTCCCAACGCCACCGGCCGGACCAGGCTTCCCACAGGGACGACCCTATCGACGTGCCGCCAACAGGGATCTGCTGGGACGTGAATTGGAGCCGCGATGGAGCCGCCTCGCAATCTAGCAAGGTCGCAGGTCTGGCGATATCCAAAGATGCGGATTTGCTCCTTGCGACGAAAGACGCAGCGTCACCGCCTGACTTCATGGGCATGCCGCCGAGTGCGATCCGGCAAGCAAATGCCCAACCCAAAGCATTGGCAGGCGCTCGCAGAACTCGCCCAAGACAGGTAGCGCGTCGCGGTCATCCGGCATAGCCCGGTAGTCCCTTCGCCCTCTGGAGAAGGTCGGCAATCGCGTCGTACACCGGGTCGGCGCCCTGGTCATCGGCACCCGGCACCGGCGTTAAGCCGATCGCCGAGTAAGCAGAGCAATTCGGGATCGGGCGGCCTGAGAACCTTCAGCCCGCCCGATCCTCGTTCGGGTGTGCGAGCGCGCGGGTCAGAGCCCGAGTCGCTCGTTGGCGATCTCGGTGCCCTGTACGCGGGACGTGATCTTCTGGAACGCGACGTCGCGGGCGAAATCTGGCGAGCCGTGCTTGGGCTTCTCGTCGATGCTGAACGGCGAGAAGCCACAGTCGTCGGTCGCACCCAGCCGCTCCTTCGGGATGAACCGCGCGGCGGTGACCAGGGCGTCGGCCACCTGCTCGGGCGTCTCGACCGTCGGGTTCAACGGGTCGATGACGCCGACGAAGCACACCTGTGCGACGCCGTTGGCGTCCTCACGGCTGTGCTCGCCAACCAGCTGGTACACCCGCTCCTTGTCCTTCTCGCTGGCCAGTTGCATGAGGAAGTAGCCGGCGTTCATCTTGAACATCGATGGCAGCAGCTCGGCGTAGTCCACGTCGGCGGAGTGCACCGAGTCCATGTCACCTCCGGGGCAGGTGTGGATGCCGATGTCGACCCGCTCCTGCGCCGAGAACCGGTCGATCACCCGGTTGTTCAGCTCGATGAACTGCTCGAGCATGTGCCGGCCCGTCCACGGGTTACGGGGATCGTTCTTCGACGCCAGCCGACCTTCGGTGAAGTCGATCGAGACTCGCTTCGCCCCGGCCGCGAACGCCTGGCGGATGTCCTTCTCCGCCTCGTCGCACAGGTCGCTGAGGAACTGCTCGCGGGTGTATCCGTCGAGGTTGCCGTCCAGCGGATACAGCAGCGACAACATCGACGGCGCGATGACCGCCTGCTTCATCGGCTTGGTGGCGTACGGGATGGACTGGCTCAAGTAGTCCGACGCGAAGGTCTTGTAGCGGAACGGGCCGCCCGTCAGCCGCGGGAGCTGTCGGTGGTGGCCGTCGTCGAAGATGGCGAAGTACTGCCCGTCGGCCGCCAGGTTGTCGGCCAGCCCGGTGCCCGCGAGGGTGTCGGTAATGGGGTAGGTGGCGAAGCTGGAGGCTCGCTGCTCGCCGTCGGACACGATTGGCGCGCCGGTGGCCTCCATGCGCTGGATCGAGTCCTTGCAGGCTGCGTCCTGCTGGGCGGCCAGGTCGTCGAAGCCGATCGTGCCCGCGTCGTAGTCCGCAATGGCCTGCTGCAACGTGGCTGGCCGGGGCAGCGAGCCGACGTTCTCGGTCGGGATGGGCATGTGTTGTCTCCTGGTCGTTGGCGAACTTGATCTGAGGCCGACCATAGGCGCGGCGCTGCACATTGGCGAGGGTGACATCGGTGGGGCCTACCGCGAAGGGCTGCCGCGGGCATTGTTGCGTTAAGCGATCTCGTGATCTTCGCGCCGAAAATTCTCCTGTGTCCGCCTTCGCAGAAGCCGCGGAGTGCCCACTCAAGGGGCAGATGATGGCTCAGTGCTCGGCATGCGCGACCTGCTGAATGCGACTCACAGGAAGATTTCCTGCCTCGTGATCATCTGTTCGCTCAACGCAACAGTACCTCCCTCTCTTATCGGTGCACCGTCTATCGTTGATCCGTTGTAAGCAATTAGCTCGTTGCATACCACCAGCAAAAGAGAATGACGTGGCGCAATGCACGGCACGGTCAAAGCGGTCGGGTGAGCGCTGTCACAACCGACCACTCATTAACTCGCATGTTTGTCGGATGCACGGTGGCAAGACACCAAACGCGGTCCGTGCCGCCGCACGGCGCACCGCACTGTCCGAGATAATGATGAGAGAGCCGACCGATGAAGAGCGCCGAGACCCGGCCACCATCCTCGTCGATGCACCGTCCGCGCGCTCTATGACGTACGTCTGCCACCAGACGTCGGTCACCGTCTCGCCCGGCGCCGGGCCGTAGCTCTCGTCGTCGTCCATGGCACGATCTTGCCCCCGTTGACGATCAAAGCCTCGTTCGATCTTGCAAAGCGTGGCCTTCAGAGCGGGTGCTTGCTCACGAGTCCCCCTCGTTCCAGCGTCGGCCTCGACGATCAGGTGGAACACCTGTTCCACCTGATGCAGAGCACGCTGCGGCCCGTAGGCTGCGCGAAGCCGGCGTCAGGCGTTGCGGGAC
>JBDUCV010000025.1:0-30627 GCA_040003255.1 Actinomycetota bacterium | reverse complement strand
CCCGGCCGGGTGCCGATGGCGCGGATTGACGTTGCCGCTGTTTCGGGGCGACGTAGGGGCGGGGCACCGGCAGTCGCAGCCACCGCTCGACGCGACTGCGATTGCCGCCGACTGCCGCCCGTTGCGCCGCAGCGGCGGCCGCCGGTTCGTGCCGGGCGAAGGACACGAGCATGCCGAAAACCAGGAAGGTCGCGATCAATGACGTGCCCCCTGCCGAGATGAAGGGCAGCGGGATGCCGGTCACCGGCAGCAACGCGGTCACGTACCCCACGTTGATCAACGCTTGGCCGCAAATCCAGATCGTCGCCGCACCGGCGGCGAGCCGCGCGAAGGGATCGACGCTGCGCCGCGAGATTCGCATACCGGTGAACGTGAACAGGCCGAAGAAGGCGAGCACCGAGATCGTTCCGATCAGCCCGAGCTCTTCGCCAATAACCGAGAACACGTAATCGGTGTTTGCGTTCGGCACCCAGCTGTACTTCGACGTACCGTTGCCCAGGCCCACGCCGAACAAGCCGCCGGACGCGAGCGCGTACAGACCTTCCATCGCCTGGTATCCCGCGTCGGTGTGCTGGTCGGACGCGTGCAGGAAGGTCGTCAGACGTTCCAGTCGGTAGGGCTCCGCGACGGCCAGCAGCGTCACCGCGCCGCAGATCATGCCGAGCACGAGGCCGAAGAACCGCAGCGGTAAGCCGATTGTCCACAAGAGGCCGAGCAGGACCAGGACGAAGCACACCGTCGTCCCCAAATCCGGTTCGAGCATGACGAGGGCACACACCGCCACGAAGCCTGGAACGAGTGGCAGAAACACGTGCCGGGCCCGTGTGAGCATGCCCAATTGCTGTTTGCGCGCGAGCAAATCAGCGCCCCACATCAGGATGGCGAGCTTCATGAACTCGGAGGGTTGCACCTGCATCGGCCCGAGATCGATCCAGCGACGCGCGCCGCCCGCCTGTACGCCGATGCCGGGAACGAGCACCGCGCACAACGTGACAAGTGCCAGGAACAGCATCGGGTAGGTAAGCAGGCGGTAACCCCTCGGAGGTATCCGCACCGCCAGCCATAGCAGCGGAACCCCGAGGGCGACGAACTCGAGCTCTTTGATCAGCTGGGCCCACATGGTCGCGTTGCTGTCGTGTGCGGCAGAGATCGTCGTGGACGCGGCCATCAACATACCGAAGCCGAGCAGGCCACATCCCGCGAGGACGAGCAGCTGCGCGGACGCCCACGGCGTGTCGAGAAAGCGCTCGCGGCGGCGGCCGACCTCGCGGCTACGCGAGCTGAACCCGGCCAGCCGCCCAGGGCCTGCCTTGACGGCGCTCATGCCGGGCCGAGGGCGCCGACCGCCGCGGCGAAGGCTTCGCCTCGCGCGGCATAGCCGGTAAACATGTCATACGAGGCGGCCGCCGGTGCGAGCAGCACGGTATCGCCCGGACGCGCGAACCGGGCCGCGGCGCGCACCACCTCGGTCATGGCTCTATCGTCGTCGTTCCCGATGTCGATCACCGGCACATCGGGCGCGTGTCGTGCGAGTGCGGCAGCTATGACGGCCCGGTCGGCACCGAGCAACACGACAGCGCGCAGTCGGGCGGCGACGGCTCGCACCAGGTCATCGACCGGCGCGTTTTTTAACTGCCCGCCAGCGATCCACACCACCGGCCGGTAAGACGACAGCGAAGCCGCGGCGGCGTGCGGGTTGGTGGCCTTGCTGTCATCCACGTAACGCACGGCATCGCGCACGGCGATGACCTGGTTGCGATGCGGGTCCGGCACGAACACCCGCAGCCCGTCACCGACAGCGGTGGGCGTTATGCCGTGGGCGAGACCAAGCGCCGCGGCAGTGAGTGCGTTGTAGAGGTTGTGCCGACCGGGGGGTCGCACCTCGTCCTGGGCGATGAGGGCGACGTCATCGTGGAACGCCCGGTCGACAAGCGTGCCGGAAATGACGCCCAGCTGACCCCGCGCGGGCTCGCCGAGGGTGACGCCGACGATCCGTCCCTGCGCCCGCGAAGCCGTATCGGTGAGCAGCTCGGCGACGTAATCATCGTCGAGGTTGCCGATAGCGATCGCGCCATCCCAGACATGTGTCTTGGTGATCGCGTACATCGCCATCGAGCCGTGCCAGTCGAGATGATCGGGCGCGAGGTTGAGCAGCGCACCCGCCTCGGGGGCAACGGTCGAAGACCAGTGCAGCTGGAAGCTGGACAGTTCGACGGCCAACACGTCCCACGGCTCGTCGCTCGTCACCGCGTCGATCAGCGAGACACCTACGTTGCCTACCGCCATTGCCCGCAAACCAGCCGCGCGCAGGATCGACTCCAGCATCCGCACCGTCGTGGTCTTGCCATTCGTTCCGGTGACGGCCAGCCACGGTGCGGCGCGCGGTCCGCGCAACCGCCAGGCCAGCTCGGCCTCGCCGACGACCTCGACACCGGCGGCGGATGCGGCCAGCGGAAGCGGATGGTCCGGGCGCACCCCCGGCGTCACCCACATCAGGTCCACCGCGGCTGGCAGCGACGCCGGATCGCCCACAAATCGGGCGCCCGCCGCCTCGAGCGGGGCTACCTCCGGCGTGCGCTCGCGATCGGCGAGCAGGACGTTGGCTCCGCGGGCGAGCAGCGCACGTGCGGCCGAGGAGCCGGCGAGCCGAACGCCGTACACCAGCACGGTCCGGCCGCGGAACATGCCGTCACCCATTGCCGATGAACTCGGCATAGAACAAGCCCATCCCGAAGGCGACCGCTAGTCCGGCGATGATCCAGAATCGGACGATAATCGTCACCTCATTCCACCCCGACATCTCGAAGTGGTGATGGATCGGCGACATTCGGAAGGCCCGTCGGCCGGTGCCGCTGCGCCATCGGGTGAGCTTGAACCAGCCGGCCTGGATGATGCCCGAGAGCGTTACGACGGCGAACAGGCCGCCCAGCACCACCAGCAGCAGTTCCGTGCGCGAGAGCACCGCGAGGGCCGCCATCAGGCCGCCGAGCGACATCGATCCGGTGTCGCCCATGAAGATCTGCGCCGGCGACGCGTTCCACCACAGGAACCCGAAGCAGGCGCTCATCGCAGCCGCGGCAACCAACGCCAAGTCCAGAGCGTCACGTACCTCGTAGCATCCGGCCGGAGCGTTGTGCGGCGTGCACGGGTTACGGAACTGAATGAATGTGATCAACGTATAGGCGCCGAACACCATTGCAGCGGCGCCTGCCGCAAGCCCGTCCAGACCGTCGGTCAAGTTCACTGAGTTCGACGTAGCCGCGATGATCAGATAGCTGACCACCACGAACCCGACGGAACCGAGCCCGATAGCCGCCAGGTCGCGGACGTAGGACAGGTGCGTCGACGCCGGCGTCAGCCCGCGACTGTTGCGAAAGCCCAGCGCCAGCACACCGAAGACAAGCGCGACCAGAAGTTGGCCACCGAACTTGGCGCGGGCCCGCAGGCCGAGACTGCGCTGGCGACGGATCTTGATGAAATCGTCGAGGAAGCCGACGATGCCTAGGCCCACCAGGACGAACAGCAACAGCAGTCCGGACGCCGTCGGACCGCCGCCGCCGCGAGCCCCGGTTGCCAGGTGGGCCGCGGCGTAACCGAAGACCGTCGAGCCCACGATCGCGACGCCGCCCATGGTGGGCGTACCCCGCTTGATCATGTGCTGCGGCGGTCCGTCGTAACGGATTTCCTGACCAAACCCGCGACGGCGGAAGAACCGCACGACCAAGGGCGTGCACAGGATCGAACAAAGCAGCGAGGCGACTACCGCTAGCAAGATCGACTTCACGACCTGCCCTACCCTTCCGCCTCGTGAGCCGACGACCCGGTCAACGCGAGCGCCACTCGTTCCAACCCGGCGGAGCGCGACGCCTTGACCAGTACGACGTCACCCGGCCGCAGGTGTGTCTCCAACCAGGCGAGCGCGGCCGGCACGTCGGGCACCCAGCTCGATTCGCCGTCCCAGGAGCCTTCCAGAGCCGCGCCATGCGCGAGCGGACGGGCGACAGAGCCCACGGCGATCAGCCGTGCTATGTCCAGCCGCACCGCGAGCCGACCGATGGCGTCGTGCTCGGCGTTCGCGTCGGCGCCCAGCTCGGCCATCGGCCCGAGCACCGCGATCGTGCGCGCACCCCGCGCCCGACCGACGCCAGCCAATGCCTTAAGCGCCGCACGCATCGATTCTGGGTTGGCGTTGTAGGCGTCGTTGATGACGACCACCCCGTCGGCGCGCTCGGTCAGCTCCATCCGCCACCGCGACCGGGGCAACGCGGCCCCGAGCCCGGCCGCGACGTCGACAAGGGGCAGGCCGCACTGCAGCGCTACTGCTGCTGCGGCGAGTGCGTTGCCGACCTGGTGCTCGCCGGTCAGTCGCATCCCAACCGGCACTGCCTGCCCGCCGGAATTGAGCGTAAACGCCGGCCTGCCCAGCTCATCCAGCCGCACATCTGTAGCTCGCACGTCGGCCGCGGCTGACTCGCCGACGGTGACGATCCGCGCTGATGTTCGCCGCGCCATCGCCGCGACCACGGGGTCGTCGGCGTTGAGCACCGCGACGCCCCCGTCCGCAGCGGCCGGGAGATCTTCGATCAGTTCCCCCTTCGCCTGGGCGATCGCGTCGCGGCTGCCGAACTCGCCCAGGTGAGCGCTACCGACATTGAGCACGACGCCGATCCGGGGTGGTGCGATCGCGGTGAGATAACGGATGTCGCCGATACGGCGCGCGCTGTTTTCCAGAACGAGGAAGCGGGTTTCGGGGGTTGCGAGCAAGACCGTGTAGGGATGGCCCAGCTCATTGTTGAACGAGCCCAGCGGCGCGACGGTAGGCCCGAGCCGCTCCAGCAGCTGTGCGAGCAGGTCCTTGGTCGAGGTCTTGCCCGACGAGCCGGTGATCCCCACGATCACCGTCCGCGGCAGACGGCGCGCCACAGAAGATGCGAGCGCAGCCAGCGCGGCCAGCCCGTCGGCAACTTCGATCCGCGGCACGTCCACCTGGCGGGTGACGACCGCGGCCACCGCGCCTGCGGCAATGGCGGCCGGTGCGAAGTCGTGACCGTCGACATGGTCACCGGGCAGGGCGAGGAACAGGCCACCCGGCCGCACCTCGCGTGAGTCGAACGCGATCGGCGCATGGACAACGCCGGCCGGATCCGCACCGCCGCCCAGTACCCCCCCGGTGAGCTCGGCGACCTCGGCGAGGGTCATCGCGATCATCGCCGGGTCTGCGATTCCCGCAGCGCTGCGCGAAGGACCTCTCGGTCGTCGAATGGGTGCATGGTGCCGACGATCTCCTGACCCGTCTCGTGTCCCTTGCCTGCCACCAGGACGGTGTCACCGGATCGGGCTGCTGCCACGGCCCTCGCGATGGCCTTGGCGCGGTCACCTATTTCGATGATCTCTGCGCGCTCACCGGCGGGGACGGTGCTCGCAGCCGCAATCATCGCCCGTCTGATCGCGGCCGGGTCTTCGGAGCGCGGGTTGTCGTCGGTGACGATTAACAAGTCGGCCCCCCGCGCCGCGACTTCGCCCATGATCGGCCGCTTCGCGCGGTCGCGATCACCTCCGCAGCCGAGGACGACGATGAGCCGTCCCGTCATCAACGGGCGAAGTGCGCGCAGTGCGCCTTCGACGGCGGCAGGTTTATGGCTGTAGTCCACCACCGCGAGGAAGGGCTGGCCGGCGTCGATGCGTTCCATCCTGCCGGGCACGGATGCCACAGCCACCGCCGGCGCGCTCACCATTGGCGGCACGCCCGCGGCGTCGAGGATCGCGATGGCCAGCAGCGCGTTCGCCACGTTGTACCGGCCGGATATTGCGCATCCGGCGGGGACGTCGACCCCGGGACCGAGCGCCCGGAATCGAGTCTCGCCGAACGGGCCGACGACGACATCGACCGCCCGCCATGTCGCCTGCTCGCCCACAGTGTTCACGGTGACAGCGCCCGGCCCGACTCGGGCCGCGAGTTTCCGGCCCCACGTGTCGTCGGTGACCACCACTGGCACCCGTGAGCGCCCGTCGAACAGTCGGGACTTGGCGGCGAAGTAGTCGGCCATGTCGGCATGGAAATCCAGGTGGTCTCGCGACAGATTGGTGAACGCGCCGACCGCGAAGCTGATTCCGTCGGCGCGACCCATCGCGAGGGCGTGACTCGACACCTCCATCACGGCGGTACCGATCCCACGTTCCCGCATGACGGCGAGCAGGGCATGCACATCGGGTGCCTCGGGGGTGGTGAATCCGGTCTTTACTTCCTCGCCGCCGACAAACGTCGCCACGGTGCCGATCAGACCCGACGGCCTGCCCGCGGCGTGCAGTCCGGCGCGGACCAGGAAAGTGGTCGTCGTCTTCCCGCTCGTTCCCGTCACGCCGAGTACCGCGAGGGCGTCGGCGGGGCGGCCGTAGACCTCCGCTGCGACCCCACCCAGCCGTCGGCGGACATCGTCGACCACGAGAACTGGCAGCTCCGAAGGCAGCGCCGCCCGTCCGAGCTCGTCAGTGAGCACCGCGGTTGCTCCCGCGCCGAGCGCTTCGGCGGCAAAGTGCGCGCCGTGTCCGGTGCTCCCTGGCAGCGCCGCGAACAAGTCGCCCGGTATCACCCGTCCACTGCTGGCCGTGATCCCGGTGACCTCGGCGTCGAGTCCACCGTCGACCCGCCCAGCCGCCACCGCCGCCAGCGCGCTCAGCCTGGTATGCGGCGTCCGCGACGGGCGCGGAATGGCGCCCATATGGCGCTCGACGATCGACACGTCAGCACACGGTAGTGCCGTAGACGTCGCGCAACATGGCGTCGCACACCATCAACGGCACATACCGGGTCTGCGACCCGGTGGGCGGCACGTGCCCGTGCTGCAGTTCATAGGTCGCGATGTCGTGGAACAACGGCGCGGCGACATCGCCGCCATGGAGGCCGTGCACCGGATTGTCGATCATGATGGCGACCACGAACCGCGGCGCGTCGGCGGGCACCATCCCGGCGAACGTGTCCCAGTTCATGGTCGCGCTGTAGGCCCCATGGCGGTCCGGGTCCGGCTGCTGGGCGGTTCCGGTCTTGCCGGCCACTCGGTAGCCGGCGATCGCCGCCTTCTTGCCCGTGCCGCCCGGCAAGGTCACCGACTCGAGCATCGTTCGCACGGTCCGCGCTGTCTGCACGCTAACCGCGCGGACACCATCGGGCCGGTGCGTGATGCTCGTCGAGCCGTCCGGCCGGCTCACCGAAGCGACGATCCGTGGCGGGATGCGGACACCATCGTTCGCGATCGTTTGGTACATCGAGGCGAGTTGTAAGACGGTCATCGCCTCGCCCTGCCCGATCGGCAAGTTGGCGAACGACGCGTCCGACCAGTCCTTCATCTCGGGCAGGATGCCCGGGCTCTCGCCAGGTAGTTCGATCCCAGTGCGTTGGCCGATACCGAACCGCTTCTCGTATTCGTCCCACGTCTCCGGGCCGATCTTCTGGGCGATCTGCAGCGTGCCCACGTTGGACGACTGGGTAATCACGCCCGTCGCGGTATATGGCAGGACGGGGTGGCCCCAGGCGTCGCTGACGTTGACGCCGCCCATATCGATGTTGTCCGGCACCGACATCGGCGTCGACGGCGTGATCGCCTTCTGCTCGATCGCAGCCGAGAAGGTGACGACTTTGTTCACCGAACCGGGCTCGAAGACCGTCTGCACCGGCGAATTCAGCGTCGTGGCGCCGGTGATGCTGCTCGGATCCGCAGCGTTGAAGGTGCCGCTCGCGGCCAGCGCGAGGACCTGGCCGGTGGCGGCATCGAGGATTGCGACTTGCCCACCCCGCGCACCCGCCGCGGCGACGCCGGAATCGAGGAAGCCCTGCACTTCGTACTGAAGATCCTGGTCGATCGTCAGCCGCACGGTGCCGCCGTCCTGGGCGGGCTTGCGCTCGCTTGGACCGCTGGGATTCATGTTGCCCTGGTTATCGGTGGAGTAGGTCAGCGAGCCGTCCGTGCCGGCCAGGATGGAATTGAACTGGTACTCAATGCCAGCCGCGCCGGCGCCGTCCGCGTGCACCAGTCCAACGATATTCGCTGCGGTCGTCTGGCCCGGATAGCGACGTTGCGTGGTGGCCTGGGTGTAGATGCCAACCAGCCCGAGCTTCTCGACCTGCTTGGCGATTTGGGGCGTCACCGCCTTCGCGAGCACCGCATACCGACCGGGTGTGGCCAGAGTTTTCTGCAGATCGGCCACCCGAAGGCCGAGCAGAGGGCCGAGTTGGGCCGCATACGCGGACCGCTTTGCTGCCCGCGTCGGGTAACGATCGTTGTTCTCGAGCACCAGTTGCGACGGGTCGATCGTGATGTCCTGCGCGCTGTCGGTATAAGCCAGGACGGTGCCGTTTCGGTCGAGGATGGCTCCCCGCAGGGCGTGCAGTGGCCTGGTGTCTACCCGCTGAGCCGCGGCGGCTACCGCGTAGCCCGCCCGGTCGACGCCCTGCAGTTGGACCAGCCGCGCGCCAACGATCAGCAGCAGCGCGCAGACCGCGGCGAAGCCGAACCGCAGCCGGCGGTCCAGGGGGCGCAGAGTGAGCAATCGGCGACGGCGCGACCGGATCCGTTGGGGCCGTCGGCGTCGCTGTTTGCGCTGAGCCGGCCGCGGGGATCGCTGGTCCGTTGGGTGGGGGCGTAGGGGCGTGTCGCGTCGGATCGGACGCGCGTGGGTGCGTCCGACCAGCGAAGGCGTCGGCCGGGATGGGGATGTGCCCCGCTGCTGAGATCTGCTCGTCGCTGCGGGGCCGGGGCGAGCACCGGGTTCGCGGCTGCGGGCGCCGGGCCCAGGGCGAGGACCAGGCGCGCCTGGGCGGGGCGGTCGACCACGTGATGGGCGTGATCCAGGCGGCCGGCCGGCCGGTGGTGGCGGTGGTGTCATCGCGGTCCGCCGGGCAGCGGCCGGCTCGATGCCGCGCCGCTTCGCGGCCGAGTCGGTACCGCCTTCGTCCTCGACTTTGCCTTCGGCGCCGGCGGCGCGGGCGGCCGAGTCGCCGGCTGCGGATTCCCGAGGATCGCGACGGAGCCGTTCGGTCGCAGGGTCAGATAGCCAGGATTGGTAATCGGCACCATGCCGAGTTGGGCCGCCGCGCGGGCCAGCGCGGCCGGCGCCCGACGGGCCGCCAGGTCCGCGTTGAGCTGCTGCTCATCGCCGCTGAGGTCGGCGTTCGTCGCGGCCAGGTCGTGGCGGCGTAGCTCGGCTGCAGCGGACGCCGTGTTCAAGGCGAGCAGAGCGGACAACCCGGCAGCCAGCAGGGCCGAGACGAGCAGCGCGAATGGCGCGCGACGAGCGCTTAGCGGCAGCCGGACCCGAGCCGGGCCCGCGGCGATCAGGGTGGGAGCCGTCCAGCCAGCCCGAGCCCGGGCCACGGAGTGGCCAGGCGTCGCGCGCCCCCGCAGGGTTGCCTGCCCGGCCCGCGTCATGCCGACTCCACGATCCGCTCGGCAGCACGCAGCCGCACCGAGCTGGCGCGCGGGTTCGCGGCCGCCTCAGCCTCCGCGGCCTTCTCGCCCCGGGTCAGCAGCCGCAGCTGCGGACCCCGTGACGCCAACGGGACGGGCAGTCCGGGCGGCGTCATGTCGCGAGCGAGGGAAGCGAAACTCTGCTTGACCAGACGGTCTTCGAGCGAGTGGTAGGACAGCACGACGATCCTGCCATTGACCCGCAACGCGTCGAGCGCCGCAGGCAGCGCGGCTCGCAGGGCATCCAGCTCACCGTTCACCTCGATGCGCAGCGCCTGAAAGGTCCGCTTGGCGGGATGACCGCCCGTCCGACGGGTTGCAGCCGGCACGGCCGAGCGCACCAGTTCGGCAAGTCGGGTCGTCGACTTAAGTGGCGCGCGGCGGCGTTCGCGCTCGATCGCCTGGGCGATGCGTAACGCGAACCTTTCTTCGCCGTAGTCCCGTAGCACGCGGGCGAGCTGCGGCACCGGGTAGCCGTTCACGACATCTGCAGCGGTGGGGCCCACCTGTTGGTCCATCCGCATGTCCAGCGGGGCGTCCTGCGCGTAGGCGAAGCCGCGGTCGGCCAGATCGAGCTGCATCGATGACACGCCCAGGTCGAAGAGGATGCCGTCCACCGCATTCTTTTCGGCCATCCCGAGTTCGGCGAGCACCTCCGGCATCCGGTCATATAC
The DNA here is from genome assembly GCA_040003255.1 of Actinomycetota bacterium. GTDB lineage: Bacteria > Actinomycetota > Actinomycetes > Mycobacteriales > Jatrophihabitantaceae > JBDUCV01. Next base: position 20,492 of record JBDUCV010000025.1, on the reverse strand, counting down.
CGCGTGGACGAGGGCGACCCGGGTGCCAAACGGTGCGAGCCGGCGGCGACTGCGGCGCAAGGCCTCCGGGTCGCGGTCGAGCCCGACCAGTGTGAGCTGCGGATGGGCGGCGAGCAGCGCTTCGGCATGACCTCCTAGGCCAAGGGTCGCGTCGACGGCGACAGCGGGTCCGTGGGACAGCGAGGGTCCAAGCAGGGCGAGCACCCGATCGAGCAGCACCGGCAGATGGTCGGCCGTTGCGGCCGTGGGTCTGGGCGCGGTGCTCGGCCCGGCATCCCGTGCGTCCATCGTCGTCTCGTGCTCTCTCGATCGGTCGTCGATTTCGGCGTTCACTGCTGGGCCTGGGCGTCAACCCAGGTCCCCACCCGTCGGATCTGCCTGGCACCGGGGAAGGTGCGCCAGGAGCGATCGTCGACGGGGGGAGGCCAGTGGCGGACGTCCTTGCCTCACGGCACGTCAGAGCAGTCCGGGCAGCACCTCCTCTGCGTCGGAGAACGCCTGCTCGGTGCCATCGAGATAGGTTTGCCAGGCAGCCGCGTCCCAGACCTCGACCCGGGTGTTCGCGCCAATGACGACGCAGTCCTTGCTGAGCCCCGCGTACTGGCGCAACGGCTGAGGCACGGTGATCCGGCCCTGCCCGTCCGGGACCTCGTGGGATGCGCTCGCAAAGAACACCCGGCTGTAGTCGCGGACGCGCCGATCGGTCACCGGCGCGGTCCGCAGCAGCTCGGTGAGCCGACTGAACTCGGTGACCGGGAAGACGAACAGGCAGCGCTCCTGCCCTTTCGTGATCACTAGCCCACCGTCGAGATCGGCACGGAATCGAGCGGGCAGCGCCAGCCGGCCCTTGTCGTCGAGACGCGGGGTGTGGGTGCCGAGGAAGAACACCGGCCCCACCCCCCCACTTCGTGTCCGACGGCTCCACCCACACTGTCCCCACGACGCCCCACCGTACCCCACTTCAGGCCACCGTCAATCACCTACGCGGTTCTCGGAAGTCCCAAACGGGGCGCCCCATGCTGTTTGCCCCGCGGCGACACGCTCCGCGGCGACACCAGCGGGTCCACTGCGGGGCAAAGCCGACGGGGCGAGCGGGTTACCGCGCGGCAAGACCCGGCAAAGCTCGGCGGCGGGATATTTGCCGGGAGGTCGCCGGTCGGTGTCGACTCAGGAATACTCATCGGTACGCTGCGCAGCGCGGCAAGACCGGACTGGGGGCATGGCCAGGTTTGAGCCCGGCTCCTCACCGACCTCGGATGGGTGGATCGCGTGGAGTACCTGCATCACGGTGACGGCGCGGAGCAGTCCGGGTCATTCCCGTCCGCCGCTCCACCTGCGCCGCCGCACGCCGCCGCCCCCCGCAGCGAGCGGTCTTCCACCCCGCCTGCCGAGGTGGACGTGCGCAGCGCCGGCGCTCGCATCACGTCCAACATCGAGCGGGTCATCGAGGGCAAGGTCGAGACAATTCGGCTGGGCTTGGCCGTCCTCCTCGCCGAAGGCCACCTGCTCATCGAGGACGTTCCGGGCGTTGGCAAGACCAAGTTCGCCAAAGCGCTGGCCCGATCGATCGACTGCACGGTTCGCCGGGTCCAATTCACGCCCGACCTGCTACCGAGCGACGTCACCGGCGTCAGCATCTTCAATAGCGACACTCGCGACTTCGAGTTCAAACCGGGTCCGGTGTTCGCCAACATCTTGGTCGGGGACGAAATCAACCGGGCATCACCGAAGACGCAGGCCGCCCTGCTGGAGTGCATGGAGGAACGCCAAGTCACCGTCGATGGCATCACCTATCCGCTCGAGGCGCCGTTCCTGGTGCTCGCCACCCAGAACCCGATCGACATGGAGGGCACCTATCCGCTGCCCGAGGCGCAGCGCGACCGGTTCACCGCGCGCATCTCGATGGGCTACCCCGACCGTGCCGCCGAGATCACGATGCTCGCCGAGCACGCATCTCTGGACCCGCTCGACGACCTGCATCCGGTGGCCGACGCGGTCGAGGTCCGCGCCCTGATCGGGGCAGTCCGGCGAGTGCACGTCGCGGAGTCGATCAAGGCGTACGCCGTCGACCTGGCCGAGGCCACCCGCCGCTCGTCCGATGTCCGGCTCGGCGCCTCGCCCCGCGCGACGCTGCAGCTGCTGCGCGCGTCAAAGGCATGGGCGGCCCTCGATGGTCGGGACTACGTGATACCCGACGATCTGCAAGGACTGGTCATCCCGGCGTTGGCGCACCGGTTGTTGCTTACTGCCGAGACCCACATCAGCGGGCGCACCGCCGAGGACGCTCTCGGCAAGATCGTGGGTTCGGTGCCCATCCCGGCCTCCGCCGGGTACTTAGCGCGTTCCTAGGCACGCGATGCGCCGGATCGGGGACAGCTTCACCACCCGCGCGCGGTGCCTGCTTGCCGGCGGGGCCACCGCCACACTGTGCGGGATGCTGTTCGGCGCCACCGACCTGGTACGCGCCGGATTGTTCGTGGTCGCCGTGCCGCTGGTTGCCGCGTTGGTGGTCAACCGGTCGCAAGTCACCATCGCCAGCCGGCGCAGCGTCACCCCGACCCGGGTGGCGGTCGGCGAGAGCGTCGAGGTGCAGCTAACTGTCAGCAACCGAGCCGTGCTGCCCATCGGTTCGCTGATGCTCGAGGATCACTTGCCCGACCAGCTCGTCGGAAAGGCCCGCTTCAGTCTGGACGGGCTCAGCGGACGAGAGTCGCGCACGGTCGCCTATCGCATCCCCGCGGTCCGGCGCGGCCATTACCGTTCCGGCCCGCTGCGGGTGCGGCTGACCGATCCGTTCGGCCTGATCGAGGTCACCAGGTCCTTCGCTACGCGCGCGCCGTTCGTCGTAACTCCGGCCGTCGATCCGCTGCCGCCGGCGCAGCCGCCCTATTCGCTCGACGTCGGTGAGAACGTCGGCAGCCACTCGATCGGCACCCACGGCGCCGACGACGCGTCCACCCGCGAGTACCGCCACGGTGATGACCTGCGCAAGATCCATTGGCGGTCGACTGCCCGGACCGGCGCGCTAATGGTTCGGCACGAAGAACGCCCTTGGCAGGGGCACACCTCACTGTTGCTCGATCTTCGCGCGGTCGCGCACGAGGCGAGTTCCACCGACGCCGAATACCGCGGTACGGACGCGCGCGAGACGAACAGCCTGGAATGGGCGATCAGCGCGGTGGCAAGCATCGGCAACCAGATGCTGCGCGCTGGCCGAGATGTCAGCCTGATCGCCGACTCAGGCCGTGAGCGCCTGCAGTTCGCGTCGTCCACCGCATTCGTCGACCACCTGGCCGAAGTCGGTCCGAGCACGCAGCCCGACCTGCGCCCCGTCGTCGCGCAACTGCGCGCCGCCGCGCGTGATTCCACCGTTGTCGCGGTCCTCGGACAACTCGACCGCACAAGCGTGCAGGCGGTCGCCGACGCGCATGCTCGCGGCTCTGCGGTAGCAGCGTTCGCGATCCTGCTCGACACCGCGACCTGGCGCCGTGCGGGCAGCAGCGGCCGCAACCTGTCGGCGACCGGGTCACCGACGGCTCAGGTCGCCGACAGGTTGCGCGCCGCGGGCTGGTGGGTCGTGGTCGCAAGTGCCGGCGACCCGATCCCGACGACGTGGACCAGGCTGCTGCGCCAGCGGTCGTTCGCGACCGGTGGCATGAGCGCGGAATGGACCGCCCCGCGGATGCCGGGGGGTGCGCGTTGAGCACGACCTCGCCGGGTCAGCCGAACGGCACGCCGCAACCGGTGTCGTCGCGATTCACCTACACCGGGGCACGCCGAACTCTCGTTGGTCTGCTCGCCTGCTGCCTGGCTATCGCGCCGCTGCGTCAGCTCTTCACCGATTGGGCGTGGCTGCTCGACGCCTGGCTGATGATGGCGATCACGGTGGTGCCGGCCGCGGCGCTGCGCACCCGCTGGCAGCCGCGCGCCGCCCACCTGCTGCCCGGACTCATGCTCGCGGTCATGGTGTTGACGGCGCGCTACGTGCCCGACCACGCAGTCGGCGGCGTGCTGCCGCTGCATGGTGCGTGGATTGACATCGGGGAGCTGGCTCGCGAGGTTGGTGACACGATCCGGGACGGGGCGGCACCGCTTCCCTCGACCGGTCCGGTGCGGATGATGCTGTCGGCACAGCTGGCCCTGCTCGCCGTCGCAGTGGATCTGCTCGCCGTCGTCGCCCGGCGCCCGGCGCTGGCTGGGATTCCGTTCTTGCTGATCTTCACACTCTCCGGCGCGATCCCCCGGGAGCCGGTCGGCTGGCTGTGGTTTGCGCTGTCGGCCGTCGGGTACCTGCTGCTTCTGGCCTCTGACACCCGCGACGAGCTGGCGCGCTGGGGACGCATCATGCCGCGCGCTAGCGGATCACGGTCAAGCGCGGTCCAGGCCTTGTCCGGGCGGCGGATCGGGGTGATTGCGATCGTGCTGGCCGTCTGCGTTCCGCTCGTCATACCGATGCGGACGGGCAACATCGTCGCCGACGTGCTGCACCGCACGTCCGGCGGCGACGGATTGGGCAATGGCCGAGGGATCGGTATCGACGCCTTCGCCTCCTTGCGCGGCAAGCTAAACCGCCCCAAGCCGGCGAACCTGTTTACCGTGCAGGCCCGGCCATCGCAGGGTCATCAGCCCTTCTACCTGCGACAAGACGTCCTGGACAGATTCACCGGCAAGGGTTGGGCCCACACTGACAACGGGACGACCGAAGCCCTGACGGACAGCGTCTACAGCCAACTGCCATCGATCTTCCGCAGTCAGTTGCCGTCCGCGGACTACGAAGCACGGATCACTATCGATCAGCTGGGCGGCAATGCCGTGGTCCTGCAGTCAGCCAATCGGGTGGAGGGCCTGTCCGACAAGTACCGCTGGAGCCCCCGCAACCAGCTGGTGGTGGGCAATGGTGTCGGCGAGGGTGACAGCTACACCGAGCAGGTCAGCGAGCCGCAGCCTTCGGTCACTCAACTGCAGGTGGCCGAACGCGAGTCGAACACCGATGAGTTCGCCCGCTGGCTGGATCTTCCGGATGTGCCGGCCCAGGTCCGCGCCCAGGTCAATACGATCACCGCGGACACCTTCGGGCCATACGCGAAGGCACGCGCGATCTCGGACTTCTTCGCCAACCCGAACAACAACTTCGTCTACAGCCTGCAAACGAAGGAAGGCGACTCGGGCAGCGATCTGGTGGACTTCCTGACCAATCGGGTCGGCTTCTGCCAGCAGTACGCCGCGGCGATGGGTGTCATGCTGCGGATTGCAGGCGTGCCGGCGCGGGTGGTGCTCGGCTACACCCATCCGCCGCTCGACGGTGATGGCAAGTTCGTCGTCACAACCAACGACGCACATGCCTGGGTCGAGGCGTACTTCGGAACGGTCGGCTGGGTGCCGTTCGACCCGACGCCGCTGACCGGCGCCGACGCCGGCCGGGCTGTGACGCTCGGCTGGGCGCCGCACCCCAACGCCAACTCGACTGCCACCCCGACTGACCCCAATGCTCGTAACTCCGATCAGCCGAGCGGCCAACCGCAGGCCAGCTCCGGAGCCGTTGGGAGAGGCAGCGGCCGATCGTCCAGTGGCGGACTGCTGGGCTGGCCATTCTGGTCAGCGATTGTTGTGCTGCTCGTGCTGATCGTCGTGGGTTTGCTACCGGCCCTGATCCGCTGGCTGCGCCACCGCCGGCGACTGAGGGCAGCGGTGGATCCTGCGCACGGACCAGATCCGCTGTGGGCCGAACTTGCCGACACCGCCGTCGACCTGGGGTACGTCTGGTCGCCGGTGCGGACGCCGAGGCAGGTCGTCAGCTGGCTCGCCCGGGACGGCGTGTCCGGACCGGCTGATGAGTCGCTGCGTTCGTTGGCCGGGGCGGTGGAGACCGCACGCTATGCCGGCCCCGGCGTCGCGACCGAGGTCGCGACGGAAGACCTGGTGGACGACCTGCGTCAGGTGTCGGATTCGCTACGTTCGCGCCGCACCCGGGGCGAACGGATCAAGGCCAGGCTAATGCCCGCGTCACTGGGATGGTTCAACGGGCGATGGCCCTTCGGCGGCGGGCGGGCGCACTAAACCCGCTGTTTCGGATCAGTTCTCGTCGAAGCGGCGACGGAGCCGGTCTTCCATCCGCGACCGCATACCCGACTTGCGGCTCTTGGGCGGCGCCGCAGCCGCGCCGGCGACAGTGTCGGGGGTGGACTGACGGCCGCGCAGCATGGTGGCGCCGTAGGCACAGGCGGCGACGATCAAAACGAAGCCGAAGACGCCGAGGACGACCAGCTTGGTGGCCAGCCCGACAAGGACGATGCCGAGGCCGGCGATGACCCCGATGACCGCCAGGACGATCCACCGGCGGGTACGGGCCCGCGCTCGCGAGACGCGCACGGACGACGCGAACTTCGGATCCTCGGCATAGAGAGCCTGCTCGATCTGGTCGAGCAGCCTCTGCTCGTGTTCGGAGAGCGGCACCTAGCCCTCCTTCGCCAGTCGCACCGGCCTTGGGAGAATGACCGGTCGTGGTCAACGGTAATCCAAATCCGGCGACATCTCATCCTTGTCGACGAGTTGTCCATGACGAGCATACGAGCCGATTCACTCGGGCGAAAGTTGCCATTTCGCTCCGTCGGGCTGACGGCCCAGATCGGTCGTCGCTACTTTGCGCCGGCGGTGAGGGGGTGAGCGCGGCGACCGCGCCACCAGCGTGCCAGGCCGAACCGCGGCATCGCCGAACCTGTCGCGGGCCGCGTCGGCGACCTGGTTGAGTGTCGCGTCGGCGATCCGCTGGAGTGTCCCGGTCTGCTCGCCGACGAGGTCGTCGAGGGTGAGCTGTTCGGGCGCGTCGGCACGATCGCGCACGTTTTCGCATTTCACTCCTACCAACCTGATACGCGGCTGGTCCAGTCCCAGACGGCGGTAGAGCTCGGCGGCGGCGGCGTAGATCTCCGCTCCTGAGTCGACCCATGCCGGCAAGGTGCGCACCCGGGTGACAGTGCGGAAGTCGGCGAAGCGGATCTTGATGCCGATGGTGCGGGCGACCAGGCCCCGCCGTCGTACCCGGTGGGCGACCTCGTCGGCCAGGCGCAACAGCTCACGCATAACCTCGGCCTCGTCGGTCAGGTCGGCATCGATCGTGTGGTCGGCGCTGATGGACTTCTCGAGATCGCGTTCCTGCACGCCACGCGGATCGCGCCCCCAAGCGAGCTCGTGCAGATGCTCGGCTGCGGCGGCACCGACCGAACGGCGCAGGGTGTCGAGGGGGATCTCGGCAAGGTCGCCGATCGTGCGGACCCCGAGGCGCTGCAGCGGCTCGGCGGTGCGCACGCCAACGCCCCATAGCACGGTGACCGGCAGCGGATGGAGGAACTCGAGCACTCCGGCTTCGGGCACGAGCAAGAGGCCATCGGGTTTACAGCGGGCGGAGGCAAGCTTGGCGACGAACTTTGTCGGCGCCACACCGACCGAGCAAGTCAGACCGAGGCTGGCGGCAACCCGGTGGCGGATCGCCGCGGCTATCTCGACTGGCCGGCCAAGCAATCGCCGTGCGCCGGCCACGTCGAGGAATGCCTCGTCCAGTGACAGCGGCTCGACTGAGGGGGTGACGTCACGCAGTATTGCCATCACCTGGGCCGACGCCGCCGAGTAGGCCGTGCGGTCGGGCGGCAGGACCACCGCGTGCGGACACAACCGCAACGCCTGCCCGGCGGGCATCGCACTGCGCACCCCATAGCGCCGGGCCTCGTAGGAGGCGGCCGCGACCACCCCGCGTGGGCCGCCGCCGACGATCACCGGCTTGCCACGGAGCTCGGGGCGGCGACGGATCTCGACGCTGGCGAAGAACGCGTCCATGTCGACGTGCAGGATGGTGGATCCGGTGTCGTCGCCCTCGACGCTGACAATGCCAGCCGCCGCGCGTGGGACGTCCGCACTGCGCCCCATCGGCCCGGCCTAACCCGGTCCGGATGGGGTAACGGCGCGGCGGCACAACAGGTGCAGCCGTCCGGCGATGTCGCGGAACGGACCACGCTGAGCGGCTGCCTGCTCGAGTTCGGCAAGCGCCTCGACGCCGCCGGGGCGGGCGTCGAGAACGGCCCCGGGAATCAGCTCGGCGAACACGCCTACTCCGTGCACCTGCTCGACGAGCAGCCCGGTATTCGTGCACAGCGCGACGACATCGCCAACTCCGCGCAGCTGGCGCCCGGGTCGATCGAGAGCGCGTAATTCTGCGATTGCGCCGGTCAGATCGCCAGCCAGGGCCCTTGCCAGCACGCCGGCGGCGGGGTTGGCGACCAGCACGCTCACCAGGCCGCCGGGTCGAACCGCCCGGACGATCGCCGCCAGCGCAACCTCGGGCTGATCGACTACCTCGAGAATGCCGTGCGCAAGGCCGAGGTCGACGCTCGCCCGGGCGACCAGGTCGTCCAGCGCCTCGACGTCGCCTTGGACCGGACGTACAAGGGCGGCGACGCCCGCCTCTTCGGCGCGCCGGTGCAACGTCGATAGGGCATCGGGACTGATGTCGACGACGGTGACGTGCGCTCCGGTTCGCGCAATCGGTACCGCGATGCTGCCGCTGCCACCGCCGCAGTCGAGTACTCGTGCGGGCAAGGGAAGTGTGGCAAGAGCGTCGGCGAGCAGCCGCCAGACAAGCCACTGCCGTCCGTTGACGGGGTGCTCGCGCAGGGCCGACGCATCCACGGGGCCGACCCTAGACCGGGGCCACGACCATCGTGCCCGGTCAACTCGCGAGCGCGGGCCACGCGGGCATCAACGTCGCTTCGACGATGTCGAGGAACGCGTCGGCCGCGCGCAACTGGTCATCGGCGTCGCCGTGGGACACCGCGCTCGTTGCGCCCGCCTCGACGGCGGCCCGATCGGCGGCGCCCGCTGCGAAATAGGCAGCCCACGTCGCCAGGTCTGGTGCCGCCGAAGCGACCAGGGACCAGACGCTCTGCAGTTGCCGGCGGCTGCCGGGTGGCGGGATGGCTCGAGCGGAAACAGCGGCGGCAGCCCGCAGGGCCGCAAGATGGGCGAGGCGGAATCTCTCGGCCGACGAGCTCGCCTGGTAGGCCTCAAAGAGCGCTCGCCGTCCTTGCGCGAACAGCGCCAGTGCCGAGCGGGTGACCGGGGGCGAGGGAGTGGCGGCGCGATCGGCGGTGGTCATCGGCGTGCTCCTCGTCTCGAACAGATGTTCGAATACTAACACATGATCATGATCATTCGCTCTGTTGCGGCAGGTCAGCGGATGTCGCGTTCGCAGAACCCGGCAGCGCGTCCACGACCGCGCCGACCACGACGACCGCGGGCGCCCCGAGACCGGCCCGGCGCACCGCACCGGCCAGCTCGCGGAGCGGCGCGCGGACCACCTGCTGCCCCTCGAGTGTCGCCCGGTGGATGGCCGCGGCCGGGGTGCCCGGATCGCGGCCACCTTCGATCAGCCCCGCGGCGACGCGGTCCAGACGCTCCATCGCCATGAGCAACACCAGGGTGTCGTCGCCAGCGCCGTCTGGATCCTGGTGGCCAGATGCGACAGTAAATCGCGAGGCGACCCCGCGGTGTGTCAGTGGGATGCCCGCCGCGACGGGGGCGGCGAGCACCGAGCTGATGCCCGGGACGACGGTTACCGCCACCCCCGCCGCAACGCAGGCGAGCAGCTCCTCGCCGCCTCGCCCGAACACGAACGGGTCGCCGCCCTTGAGCCGCACTACACGCTTTCCGGCCCGGGCCCGGTCGATCAGCACCGCATTTATCTCGTCCTGGGTGAGGTTGTGCCGGTGAGCTGCCTTGCCGCAGTCGATGATCTCGACGTCGTCGGGCAACTCCCCGAGCAAGTCGCGGGGCGCGAGCCGGTCGACCACCACGACGTCGGCGGCCGCGACGAGCCGCCGACCGCGCACGGTGATCAGCTCGGGATCACCCGGCCCGCCGCCGACCAGCGCCACCGATCCATGAGGCGGTCGACGATTCGGCCGCGACGGCAGGTCTCCCACGTCGAGGGCGACGGAGATCGCGTCGCGCAGCGTGACCGAGCGGCGTGGGTCCGCTCCGGCGACGGCCACGGTAAGCCCGTCCCGGCGAAGTACGGCGGGCGTGCGGGCCGTGCCGCGTGCGGCATCGTCGGCCCGCACGCACCAGATCCGGCGCTCGTCGGCAACCGAGGCCACCGACGTGTTCACCGCGGCGTCGTCGGTGCAGGCCATCACCAGCCACGCGCCGGTGACGTCATCGGCCACGAAGCCCCGTTCGTGCACGGTGATGGCGATGCGCCGGATCTCATCGCTGAGCCGCGGCGCGACCACGTCCACGAGCGCGCCCGCCTCGGCCAGCGCGCTCGCCCGGCGGGTGGCGACCGCTCCTCCGCCGACCACGAGCGCCCGTCGCCCAGCCAGGTCGAGCAGCAGCGGAAGCGTCACCGGCTCATTCTGCGACCCGTTCACGGCGGCGGATCAGTGACCATTCCGGCCGCAACCGTCGCTCCGCTGGTCTCGTCCACCAGCAGGAACGCGCCGGTCGAGCGGTTCACCGAATAGGGGTCGACCGCGATCGGTTCGGCTAGTCGCAGTTTGATGGTCCCGATGTCATTCAGCGTCAGCTCGCCGACAACGGTGTTCGTCAGGCTCCCGACGTCGAGGCGGCTGACCACCGCGTCGACTACGGCGTGCACCTCTCGCGTGGTGTGCCGCAATGAGTATCGATCGCCGGCGCGCAGCACCGCGTCGTCGAGCCAGCACACGGTCGCGAGCAACTCCCGAACGGGGAGCGGGCGCGGTTCACGGTCGACGGCGATCAGCTCACCGCGCGCGACATCCAGCTCATCGGACAGCCGTAACACCACCGAGCGGCCGGCCGGGGCGGTGTCGATCGGCCCGTCGGCTGTGTCGATCCCTGCCACGGTGGACGAACGCCCCGACGGCAAGATGAGCACCGGGTCGCCGACCCGCAGCGGGCCCGCCTCGATCCGACCCGCGTACCCGCGATAGTCCGGTAGCTCCGCGCTGCGTGGGCGGACGGCGACCTGCACGGGGAACCGGGCCGGCAGCGACGACGTCCGCCGCGCCTTGATTCCTTCGAGGCATCGGAGCAGCGCCGGGCCGTCGTACCAGCTCATCCGGGTCGAGGAATCCACGATGTTGTCGCCGTAGAGCGCGGCCATTGGGATCGGGACGAACGATGCTAGGCCGAGGCTGCTTGCCGCGCAGGCGAAGTCGGTGACGATCGCATCGAAGACGTCCTCCGCATAGCCGACCAAGTCCATCTTGTTCACCGCCAGCACGACGTGCTCGACGCGCAGCAGTGCAGCCACCGCCGCGTGCCGCCGGGTCTGCTCGACGACGCCAGTGCGCGCGTCGACAAGGATGACTGCGACGTCGGCGGTCGATGCGCCGGTGACGGTGTTGCGGGTGTACTGCAGGTGGCCCGGGGTGTCAGCCAGCACGAAGGTGCGCTCGGCCGTCGCGAAGTACCGGTAGGCAACGTCGATGGTGATGCCCTGCTCACGCTCGGCCCGCAGCCCATCGACGAGGAGCGCAAGATCCGTACCTTCGTAACCGAGCCGCTCACTCGCGGCTTCGACGGCGCAGAGCTGGTCGGTGAGCACTGCCTTCGCATCGTGCAGCAGCCGTCCGACCAGGGTGGACTTGCCGTCGTCCACCGATCCTGCGGTCACCACCCGGAGCAGCTGCCCCGGCACTAGAAATAACCTCTGCGCTTGCGGTCTTCCATCGCGGCCTCGCTAGCCCGATCATCGGCCCGCGTGGCGCCGCGCTCGGAAATCGTCGCCGCCGCGGTCTCGACCAGGACCGCCGCTACATCGGTCGCGGTCGAGCGGATCGCGCCGGTGCAGGTGGCGTCGCCGACCGTGCGATAGCGCACCCACTCGGTCTCGACCGCCTCACCGTCACGTGGCTGCGTCCATTCCGTGACGGCGAGCAGCATGCCGTCGCGGCGAAACACCGATCGCTGGTGCGCGTAGTAGATGCTCGGCACCTCGATTCCCTCGCGCTCGATGTAGGCCCACACATCCAGCTCGGTCCAGTTCGATAGCGGGAACACCCGGACATGCTCGCCCGGCCGGTGCCGACCGTTGTACAGATTCCAGAGTTCGGGGCGCTGGTTACGCGGGTCCCACCGACCGAAGTCGTCGCGGACGCTGAATACCCGTTCCTTTGCACGCGCCTTTTCCTCGTCTCGGCGCGCCCCACCCAGCACGGCGTCGAAGCGGTGCGCGGCGATCGCGTCGAGCAGGGTTGTGGTCTGCAGCGGGTTGCGCGACTGGCCGGGTATTTCACGGACCCGGCCGGTATCGATCGACCGTTGGACGCTCGCCACGAGCAGCTTGACGCGAAGGGACTCGAGATGCCGGCCGCGGTAGTCGATCACCTCAGGAAAGTTGTGACCGGTGTCTACGTGCATCACCGGGAACGGCACCCGTCCCGGCCAGAAGGCCTTGGTCGCCAGATGCAGCATGACGATCGAGTCCTTGCCGCCTGAGAACAGCAGCACCGGGCGCTCGAACTGGCCGACCACCTCACGTAGGATGTGGATCGCCTCGTCCTCGAGGTCAGTGAGCCAGGACTGGTCGATTACGACGCAGGATTCGATAGTTGCGGTCATCCGCGGTTCTCCTTATCCAGCAAGTCGATCAACGCATCGACGGCATCGTCGACAGGCTGGTTAGTCGTATCGAGTCGAAATGCGGGGGCGGCCGGCGACTTACCCGGCGTCGACCCGGTGAGGGTCGGCTTGCCGGCGCTCGGCAGACCGGTGAGCCAAACGGTGGCGCCGATCTGGCGGCTGACGGCGCACCGCGTTGAGCCGCCAGCGGCGGACAAGATGTTGACGTGCGTGCGCAATGAGTGTCCTTCGCGAGCTGACCCCGCAGCCAAGTGAGCGGCCGTGCGGAGAGGGTGCGCGGATGTCGAGCCGGCTCGTCGCTACGTTGGCGGCGGAGGACTACTCGTGGAGCCGGTCGGTCAAGGCGTCGGACACGCCGCACTCACGACGCGCTGCAGGTCCACATGCAGGCGCGCGACGAGCGCAATGGCGAACACGAGGCCAAGAGTGACACATCGAACCGGTGCTAAGCCAGTCCCACGACCAGCCGGTACTGGACGTCGTCATGTCCCGCGGCGCTTCGCAGGCACGTCGGGCTCGCCGCCGACGAACACGCGAGCCTCGGCTGTGAGCTCGTGCCAGCGACTCTGCAAGGGCGGCTGGGGCACGTCGAGGCTGACCCACTGCTTCAACCGACGGCCGGGGCGCGGCTCGAATGGCTCCCCGAACCCGTCGACTACTAGGGCCGTCACCCGTTCAGCGGGAAGTTTCAGCACCAAACGGCCGCGCACCAGCATCGCGAAAATCTTGCCTTCGATCCGCAGGCCGTTGCTGGCCATCATTCGGCCGTAACTGACGCCTGGCTCGCCGTCATAACGCGCGACGACAGCCTCGAACAGTTCCTGCGCGCGCGCCTCGATCGTCACGACCTGCCCCCACCTGACGCGACCGAGGATGTCAGCTGGTTCCGAGCCGATGGCGCGCTCATTCAGCGGACTCCAGCTCAGCCACCAAGCCTGGCCCCGCCGCTCGGATCAGGAACGTTACCCAAGTGCGAAAAGGCCGCCACGTTTCGGCAACAGCCCGCACCTCGTCGAGTTTCAGCGGCTGAGGTAGCCCGTAAAGCCGCGCGATCAGTGCCATTGACCGTGGCTCGTCCTGCGGCTCGACGTCGGCGAACCCGACCGCGCGAACCACGACGAGCGCGCTGTAGAACGGCCCGATTCCGGGAATCGACTGCACGTCGGCCATCGCCTCGGCGGGATCCATCGCCCGCAGCCTTTGCGCATCGAGCTGCCCGGCAAGCGCCGCACGCGCGACGCCGTGCAGTCTGGTGATTTTCTGTTCGTTCAGGCCCGGAAAGTCGGTGAGCGCCAATAGTTGATCCGGCAAGGGGAACGCCGCGACCTGCTCCTCAGCGATATCGAACCTCGTGCCGCGCGCATCGCTCAGCGCCCGGCGCACCCCTGTCATCTGCGCCGCAGATCGCCTCGCGCTGATGATTGCCCACGCCGCGGCCTCGTAGGGCGAGTAGAACAGCGGGGGTCGCAATCCGGGCGCGAGCGCCTGCAGCCGACCGATGACCGGATCGCGCCGCCCCACAGCTGCGAACTGAGCGCCGTCATGATCCAACGAGAGGATGCGCTGAACCTGGCGCGACACCGCCGCCAGATCGGGGTCGCCGTGGACGATGCAGTGCACCGCGTCGTCGTGCTGTCGTACTTCCACACCGACTTGGTCGCGGTATCCGTCTAGGCAAAAGGCCAGCCGCATCGCCCCGTCGAACCGTTCGGCCTGCTGATGGCCGAACCGTACCGTCGCAAGCCGCTCCAGCGAGAACGGACCGCGAGGCGTGACGGCGAACGAACCGGTCATGGCCGGAGGGTGCCAGCCGCCACCGACAGCGGTGCTGCTATCGACCGCGCGGCACGTGGGCGCTCATTGCGCGACGAACCGCGCGTCGACAGTGGCGGAAAGGACGATGTCGTCGGGCACGAGACGCAGCTCGTCGCCACTGATCGGGGCGCCGCTCCCGCGGGCGGCCAGCGCCATAGCAGTCTGATCGCGACCCAGCGGGTGATCGCCGAGCATGCCGGCGTCGGCGACCGCCACTGCGCGCAGCTCGGCCAGACCGAGGCTGGACGCATAGGCCTGTGCCTTGTCACGCGCATCGTGAACGGCACGGTCTCGGGCGAGCCTGGTCAGCTCAACCCGACGTCCCTCGGTCAGCGCCCACTCGACTCGATCGATCGTGACGCCAGGCTCCGTCACCACATCGGACACCCAGGCGTTGAGTCGGGTCAGCTCGCCGAACTTCACCTGATATGACACGGCGGCGTGGTGGACGAGGGGCAGCTGCTTACCCTCCTGATTCCACGGGCGGCTGGACCAGGTCCGGATCTGATCGCTCGACCACCAGGTCACCGGGCCGCGGTCGCGATCGAACAGCGGCGTAATGCGATCGGCGATCGCCGCTGCCGTGCTGGTCGCCGACTGGTAGGCCGAGTCCTTCTGCGGCGCCTCGAATGCGACGGTGATGTGCACGGTGCCACGCTCGGGCGGGTGGAACGAGTCAAACGAACCGCGCACCGTGATCGTCACCTCGGACACGTTTGCCTCCTCGTCCCGCTGGCCACGTCGCGATCAGCCTGCCACATGCGTCAGGCTGCCCGTCCTAGATCCGGCGGACGTGCTGGCCGTCGACGGCACCGATGTGCGACCCTGGTCCGATGCTGGGCGCGGTGCTGCTCCGACTGACGGTGCGCCGTCATGTCGACCTCGCGCGCGTCACAGCCTCCGCGTGTCCGACGCCTCGCTGAGCCGTCAATCGACTGGCGAAGATCGCCGTCACACCGGAGAGGACGACCGCGCCATGGCAGCGCGAAGTACTGCCCGTGGGCAGGGGCAATGGGCTCTGGGCTACCACGAGCCGCTCAATCCCAACGAGCGAACCAAGAAAGACAGCGACGGTCTCGACGTCCGTCAGCGGATCATTGACACCTACCAGTACACCGGGTTCGCCGGCATCGATCCGGCTGATCTGCGCGGGCGTTTCCGGTGGTATGGGCTTTACACCCAGCGCCGCCCAGGTATCTCCGGCGGCCGTACCGCGATACTGGAGCCGGAAGAGCTCGAAGACGAGTACTTCATGCTGCGCATCCGCGTCGACGGGGGCGCTCTGACCACGGAGCAGCTACGGGTCATCGGCCACATCTCGACCTGCTACGGCCGAGATGTGGCCGACATCACCGACCGGCAGAACGTGCAGCTGCACTGGATCCGGGTCGAGGACGTTCCGGCGATCTGGGAGCAGCTTGCGGCGGTCGGACTGTCGACGACCGAGGCGTGCGGCGACACTCCGCGGGTGATGCTTGGCTGCCCGCTCGAGGGGGTTGCCGAGGACGCCGTGCTCGACGCTTCGCCAGCCCTGCGGGAAACGGTCGATGCCTATCTCGGCGATCGCGCCTTCTCCAACCTCCCTCGCAAGTTCAAGACGTCGATCAGCGGCTGCTCGCGGCACTGCACCAACCACGAGATCAACGACGTGTCATTCGTCGGGGTGCGCAGAACGGACGGCAGCACGGGGTTCGACCTGTGGGTCGGCGGTGGCCTGTCGACCAACCCGATGTTCGCCCGCCGGGTCGGTGTATTCGTCGAACCCGAAGAGGTGGCCGAAGTGTGGGACGCGGTCGTGTCGGTCTTTCGCGACTATGGCTACCGGCGCTCGCGCAACCACGCCCGGCTGAAGTTTCTGATCGCCGACTGGGGAACCGACAGATTCCGTGAGGTGCTGGAGAAGGAGTACCTCGGGCGGGCACTGCCCGACGGTCCGGGCCCAGATCGCTCCCCTGCCCGGCGCGACCACGTCGGCGTCGAGCGACAGGTCGACGGGCGGTATGCGATCGGCGCCACCACGAAGGCGGGGCGGACGTCCGGGTCAGCATTGACCTCGGTGGCCGACCTCGCGCAGCGGGCCGGTGGCAGAGGCGGCCGGATACGACTCACGCCCCAGCAGGGCCTCGTCGTCCTGGATGTCGAAGCGGAGACGCAGGACGACGTGATCGAGACCCTCGACGGCCTCGGCCTATCGGTCCGCCCGTCTGCGTTCCATCGGGGCACCATCGCCTGCACCGGTATCGAGTTCTGCAAGCTCGCGATCGTCGAGACCAAGGCCCGGGCCGAGGTCATTCGCACCGAGCTCGAGCACCGGCTGCCCGACTTCGACACGCCGATCACGATCAACGTCAACGGCTGCCCGAACTCGTGCGCACGCTTCCAGGTCGCCGACATCGGCTTCAAGGGGGTGATCGCCCGCGGCGAGGACGGGACCGATCAGGAGGCGTTCCAAGTCCACCTTGGCGGGCAGTTGGGCGCCGAGGCGGCGTTCGGCCGGAAGTTCCGCGGCCTGAAGGTCACCGCCGAGCAGGCGCCCGAGTATGCCGAGCGGGTCCTGCGTGGCTACCTCGACCGCCGCGCTGACGGCGAGAGCTTCGCGGCGTACGTCACACGCGCGGAGGAGTCATGGCTGCTGTGAGCGAGCGAGCAGCCCCGTTCTACTGCCCGTATTGCGGCGATGAGGATCTGCGCATGTTTGGCGAGACGCACGGCGAGTGGCGATGCGGAGCATGTCAGCGAGTGTTCCAACTCGGCTATCTCGGCATCGCGGCGGACTGGACGTCGGACGTGAAGTCGCACCCAAAGGAGCCCGCGTGATCACCGATGTCACGGATAAGTTGCGCGCACTCGCCGACCGCGCGGGCGACGAACTCGAGGGCGCTCCGGCACAGGACATCCTGGCTTGGGCGGTCGAGCAGTTTGGCCCCGCGTGGTGTGTCGCGTCGTCGATGGCTGACGCCGTGCTACCGCACCTGGCCGCTCGAGTCATGCCCGGGGTGGACGTCATCTTCCTCGACACCGGGTATCACTTCGCCGAGACTCTCGGCACGCGCGACGCGGTGGCGGCCACGCTGCCCGTCACCGTGCACACAGTCACCGCATCGCGCACCGTCGCCCAGCAGGACGCGGCGTTCGGGCCCCGGCTGCACGACCGCGATCCCGACCTGTGCTGCGCGATGCGCAAGGTCGCCCCGCTGGCTACGGCACTCGCCCCGTATCGGGCGTGGGCAACCGGGCTGCGCCGCGACGACGCGGCTAGTCGACGAGGCACTCAGGTGGTCGAGTGGGACGCCGCGCGCCAAATCGTCAAGCTCAATCCGATCGCCACATGGACGCAGGACGACGTCGACGCCTATATCACCGAGCACGCCGTCCTGGTAAACCCTCTGCTCTCCGACGGCTACGGGTCCATCGGCTGCGCACCGTGCACGCGCCGTCTGCTCGAGGGCGAGGGCGTGCGGGCCGGACGCTGGGCGGGACTCGCCAAGAACGAGTGCGGGCTGCACGGCTGAGCTTCAGTCGACATGGACTTGGTGGCGCAGCCAACTCGAACATCGCTCGCTCGTACTCATCGGGCCCAATGCCGCCGACGTGGCGCTCGTCCTACGCTGGCCCACATGGTCGATGCCGACGTTCCAGTCGCGACCAGGCATGTCCGGCTCGAGGCGTGGACCGGAAGCCAGCTGGTCGCGCGGATCGACGAGGCGATGCGAATCTACGTCCTGGCGATGGACTACCCGGCCTACGCAGGGACCCAGCGGTCGGTCACCGCGCGCAGGCACACCGGCAACCCGGGATTTGCGTGCCGCGCGGCCCTCGCCGACGACGGAACACTGCTCGGCTTCGGCTACGGCTACACGACGGCGCCCGGACAGTGGTGGCACGACCTCGTTCGCCGCGCGTTGCCTCCAGCACTGGCCTTTCAGTGGCTGACCGACGCCTTCGAGCTGTCCGAGCTGCATGTACTGCCCGGCCAGCAGGGAGCCGGCATCGGCAGATCGCTGCTTGTCTCGCTCGCTGGTGACATCTCGCCGCATCGGGCGATACTCCTCTCGACGCCGGACGCTGACAGCCGCGCGTTCCGGCTCTACCGCTCGCTCGGCTTCGCGGATCTGGCTCGGAACTACCTGTTTCCCGGGGATACCAGGCCCTTCGCCGTCATGGGCGCCAGCTTGCCGTTGACGATTCCGTCGAGACACGAGGCGGTTGGCGCCCCACACCGCTGAGCATCCGAGCGTGCCGGTGCTGCAACCGCCCGCACTCGTGGATTCAGGATTGTTCGGCTGGTTGCAGCCTGCGCGCTCACGTGCCCGACCCGGTGCCCGAAGTCGGTGACCGCAGTCCAGTGCAGCCGATCGGCGCTCAGCGGATCATCGCGTCAATCGTCTTCTTCACCGCGCTCGGCTGCGCGGGGTCAGTGGGCGCGGTCTTGCGCATGGCCTCCATCTTGGCGCCGAGCTCCTGCAACTGCCTGCGACCGAGACCGGCACGGACCTTGGGAAACCAGTCCTGCTCTTCCTCTTGCATGTGATGCTTGACGTTCTCAATCAGCACGGTGGTCTTGGCATCAAATCGCTCGTGGTCTGGAGCCAGCGCGTGCAGTTCCGCGCATAGGACGTCTGCGACGTGGTGCTCTTCGTATGACTCCAGGATGTCGTCCTCCAAGGCCGGCATGAGTTTGCGGACCTCGGGATACATGCACTCGTTTTCCAAGTAGGTGTGGACAGTCAGCAGCTCAATGATCTTTTGGACCAACTTGCCCTTGGTCGCGGTCGCGTCGTCGCCAGCCCGGCCGAATTCCGTGAACAGCCGGCGAAGCTCTTTGTGATCGTTCTTGAGCAGCACAATTCCATCGATCGGCATAGCGCCTCCATCGGGCTCGTGCGACCAGCGGCCGCGTCGTCCGCTCTCCTACCCGTCTGACCCGGTTAGCGAACCAAGCTGCGGTCCGCGCCTGGATTGGCGCGCCGCGGCGACCATCGGCCTCGAGGTGCTCTGATCCGTCGGTCCCATGGGGCAGAGTAGGGGCCGTGGACTCGCGGGTGCTGCTGGCCATCGACGGAAATTCCCTCCTGCACCGCAGTTTCCACGCGCAGGCGCATACCGGCATCCGCTCCGTCGACGGCCGGCCGATCTGGGCGGTTCGCGGGCTGCTGTCGCAGCTGGTAACTGCGGTCGACCGGGTCGGCCCCGACGCGGTCCTGGTCGGCTTCGACGACCCGACCTCGAGCCTGCGCCGCACGCAGTGGCCCCAGTACAAAGCCGCTCGCAACGACAAGCTCGAGACGTTGGTTGGGCAGTTGGCCCTGGCCGCGGACGTGCTGCGCGCGATCGGGGTTGCCGTCGTCGTGCCAACAGGGCTCGAAGCCGACGACGTGCTGGCGTCTGCAGCTCGCTTCGCTCCGACGCGCGGTGCGACCACTGTCATCATGACCTCTGACCGCGATGCCTTCGCCCTCATCGACGAACACACCCGCGTGCTGCGGATCGTCAACGGCGGCGTCGAGGCCTCGCCGATGCTTACCGCGGAGCGGCTGGTAATGATGCTCGGCATCCGTCCCGAGCAGTACCGCGATTTTGCTGCCCTTCGCGGCGACGCATCCGACAACCTTCCCGGCGTTGCGGGCATCGGGCCGAAGACGGCCGCGAAGTTGCTCGCGGCGCTGGGCTCAGCGCAGGCGGCATTCGACAATCTGGCAGGCGACGGGTGCCGGGTCGTCGCGGCAATCGGCGTCGCGGCCGCGCGCCAGCTCGCCCACCCGGACGCGCGCGCGGCCTGGCAGCTGAACTGCCAGGCGATGACCATGCACGACGACGTGCCGTTGGGCCTGGACTTTGCTGGCGGTGCTGGTGTCCTGCCCTTCGATGGCGCGACGGTGCGTTCTGCCTTCGCCGATCACCAGCTCACCTGGACGACGGCGACCGCGCTGCGCGTCCTGGCGCGCGACGAGATCGGTGGCGCGGCACCTCCCCGGCGGACGTGGAGCGAACCGCCAGGGCGAGGTTCGCCTGCTCCGCAACGCCAGCCCCGACTCGCTGCCATCGGCGCGAAGGTCGAGCAG